>JBKJOM010000065.1:0-25770 GCA_046595775.1 Ramlibacter sp.
TCTTGATCTTGAGGTTGCGCCCGGTCATGATGTTGTCGATCACGCTCATGCCCTTGAACAGCGCCAGGTTCTGGAAGGTGCGTGCCACGCCCATCACCGCCACCTGGTGGCTGTTCATGTGCTTGAAGGTCTGGCCGCGGAAGGTGATCGAGCCCTGCTGCGGCTGGTACACGCCGTTGATGCAGTTGAGCATCGAGCTCTTCCCAGCGCCGTTGGGGCCGATGATCGCGCGAATCTCATGCTCGCGGACGTCAAATGAAATGTCTGAGAGCGCCTTCACGCCGCCGAAAGCCAGCGAGATGTTCCTCACCTCGAGGATCACTTCGCCGGATTGGCGTGTCCCGGCCTGCCCGGCAATCACCGCTGCGTCGGTCATGCTGTTCATGCCGCCGCCTTGACCGGGTCGAACAACTTCGTGTCGACGATCCGCAGCGTGGCGCTGACAACGCCGGTGCGGCCATCCTCGAACTTCACCTGCGTCTCGATGAACTGCTCGGGCTTGCCACCGTACAGGGCATCGACCAGCACGTCGTACTTCTCGGCGATGAAGCCGCGGCGGACCTTGTTGGTGCGCGTGAGTTCGCCATCATCGGCGTCCAGCTCTTTGTGCAGAATGAGGAAGCGGCTGACCTGCGAACCCGCGAGGCGCTCGTCCACAGAGAGGTCGGCATTGACCTTCTCCACACAGTCCTTGATCAGGTCGTACACCTCGGGCTTTTGCGCCAGATCGGTGTAGCCGGCATAAGGCAGGTTCCGGCGCTCGGCCCAGTTGCCCACGGCCTCGAAGTCGATATTGATCATCACGCACACGCGATCGCGGCCGTCGCCGTACGCCACGACTTCCTTGATGTACGGGAAAAACTTCAACTTGTTCTCGACATACTTGGGCGCGAACATCGCGCCGTCGTTGCGGCCGCCGACGATGCGGCCCACGTCCTTCACGCGGTCGATGATCTTCAGGTGGCCATGCGCGTCGAGAAAGCCGGCGTCATTGGTGTGGTACCAGCCGTCGGCGGTGAGCACTTCGGCCGTGGCTTCCGGGTTCTTGTAGTAACCCTTGAGCAACCCGGGCGAGCGCACCAGCACTTCGCCGTTTTCGGCAACCCGCAGCTCCACGCCGGCGATCGGGATGCCCACGGTGTCGGACCGCGCCTGGTCATCGGGCTGCAGGCAGACGAACACGGCGGTCTCGGTGGAGCCGTACAACTGCTTCAGGTTGATGCCGATGGAGCGGTAGAAGGTGAACAAGTCCGGCCCGATGGCTTCGCCCGCCGTGTAGGCCACGCGCACACGCGAGAAGCCCAGGTTGTTGCGCAAGGGCCCGTACACCATCAAGTCACCGAGGCGGTAATTCAGCCGGTCCAACGCGCCGATCGGCTTGCCGTCCATCAGTTGCGGCCCTACGCGCTTGGCGATGTCCATGAAGACATGGAACATCTTGCGCTTGGTCCATCCGGCGTCTTCCATGCGGATCATCACGGTGGTGAGCAGGCCCTCAAAAATCCGCGGCGGCGCGAAGTAATAGGTGGGGCCGATCTCCTTCAGGTCGATCGCCACCGTGCCTGCCGATTCCGGGCAGTTCACGACATAGCCGCAAGCCAGCCACTGCGCGTAACTGAAGATGTTCTGGCCGATCCATGCGGGCGGCAGGTAGGCGAGCACTTCCTCGGCGTGCGTCAGCTTGTCGAAGTCGGCGCCGGCTTTCGCGCGGTCCAGCAGCGTGCGGTGCGAATGCACCACGCCCTTGGGGTTCCCGGTGGTACCCGAAGTGAAGAACATCGCCGCAACATCGTCGGGCTGGGCCTGGTCCACGTGCTGCTGGAAAAACGAAGGGTGTTCACGCGCATACGCCTCACCGGCCTCGGCCAGTGCATCGAGCGACTCGAGGCCGGCCTCTGCGTATTTGCGCAGGCCGCGCGGATCGTCGTAATAGATGTGCGCCAGTTGCGGGCACTGCTCGCGGATCTCCAGCAGCTTGTCGACCTGTTCCTGGTCCTCGGCGAACGCGAAGCGGACCTCGGCGTTGTTGATCGGAAAGACACATTCGCCCCCGGCCGCGTCCTGGTACAACGGGATTGGCACGGCGCCGATCGATTGGGCCGCGAGCATGGTGGCGTACAGGCGCGGCCGGTTGGCACCGACCACCACCATGTGTTCGCCGCCACGCAGGCCCGCCGCATACAAGCCACAGGCCAGGCGCCGCACCAGGTCGGCGAGATCGGCCCAGCTGTGGGTCTGCCAGATCCCGTATTCCTTTTCGCGCATCGCAGCATCGGCCGGCCGCTGGGCGGCATGCTGGAGCAGCAGGCGCGGAAACGTAGTCTCCATTCGGGGCGATCCTTTGGGGTAACTGGCGCGAATGTAGGATTCACTTTGACGCCATGTTGTCTTTGCGACGACATTGCTAGGGAATGTCCTAGTAGGGCGACCCCCAATCTGGCCCTCCCTTGGCGATCGGCATACGCTGAACGAGACTTCACTCCCTTTCATGGCCACTGACCTCACGCTCCACCAGCGACGGCGCGAACCGACCAGCGACGAACTGCGGGGCATTCCCTGGCTGAACGTGCTCAAGCCCGCCGAGTACACCCGTGCCAGGGACCAACTGAAGGTGGGCGATGCAATGCCTGGGGATTTCGTTTGCCGTGTCGGGCGGCCGGTGACTTACTGGTTCGGCGTGGTCGAAGGCCTGCTCAAGATGAGCAGCGACAACGAGCAGGGCCAGACGACCACGTTCTCGGGCCTGCCGCCCGGAGGCTGGTTCGGCGAGGGTACGGTCCTCAAGCGCGAGACCTATCGCTACAACGTGCAGGCGCTGCGAAAGAGCATCGTGGCAGGCCTCCCCGCCGAAGAGTTCCACTGGCTGCTGGACCACTCGATCGGATTCAACCGCTTCATCATGAACCAGCTCAACGAGCGGCTGGGCCAGTTCATCGCGGCGCGCGAGATCGACCGCATGAACAACCCCGACTTGCGCGTGGCGCGAAACCTCGCTGCCTTGTTCAACCCGGTGCTGTTTCCGGGGGTGGGAGATGTGCTCCGCATCACGCAGCAGGAACTGGCGTACCTGGTGGGTCTGTCACGGCAACGGGTCAACGAGGCGCTGTCCGCGCTTGAGGGGCAACGCACGATCCGCGTGGAGTACGGCGGCCTGCGGATCCTCGACTTGCCGGCGCTTCGCTCCAGCGTTTTCTCGAGGCAAGCTGAACCCTCTTGACGCCCGTCGATCGCGAGCGGGTGCGGGGAACTCGGTCAGGACCAGGAGCAGGCGCGGCGGCACAATTGCACCATCTTGCCCGAACAACGCACCACCAGCCGCCTGAACAAGCGCATGTCCGAACTGGGCATTTGCTCCCGCCGTGAAGCGGACGAATGGATCGCGCGAGGCTGGGTGCGCGTGGACGGCGCCGTTGCCACAATGGGCCAACAGGTAGCGACCGACGCGAAGATCGAGGTCGACAAGCAGGCGAAGGGCCAGCAGGCGCAACAGGTCACGATCCTGATCAACAAGCCGATCGGCTATGTCAGCGGCCAGGCCGAGGACGGCCACGAGCCCGCGGTCGCGCTCGTGAATCCGCGCACCCACTGGAAGGACGACAGGAGCCTCGTGCGTTTCTCCCCGTCGCAGTTCAGGGGCCTGGCGCCCGCCGGGCGGCTGGACATCGACTCCACCGGCTTGCTGGTCCTGACGCAGGATGGCCGCGTCGCCCGCCAGCTGATCGGCGAAGACAGCGGGATGGAAAAGGAATACCTGGTGAGGGTGAGCTTTGACGATGTCGTCGCCGATGCGCAGCGCGCGTTTCCCGCCGCCCAACTGGCGCGGCTGCGGCACGGCCTGATCCTGGATGGGCGGCCGCTCAAGCCCGCCCAGGTGGACTGGCAAAACCCCGAGCAGCTGCGCTTCATCCTCACCGAGGGCAAGAAGCGGCAGATCCGCCGCATGTGCGAGCAGGTGGGCCTGAAAGTGGTCGGCTTGAAGCGCATCCGCATCGGGGCCGTGCTGCTGGGCAACCTGCCGCTGGGGCAATGGCGTTACCTGGCGCCGCACGAGCAGTTTGGAGCCTCCTGCTAATGCACGGCTAAATCTCCCGTCTTACATTGTGGTCACACACGAAGAGGGACACCCACCATGCACAACACCCGCACGAACTACCTGGCCCTGACCTTGCTGGCGCTTTGCGCCCTCGCGGCGACTGCGCTGGCCGGCATCACGGTGCTGGGCATGAGCCTGACGCCCCTGCTGGCGCTGGCCGCCCTGGCCGGCTCGGCATTGCTGGTGGGCGCTGCGCTTTTTGTGCACGATGCGATGCGTGAGGCTCGCTGGAACGCCGGCCAGCCGTTACGCTGACGCCATGAGAGTCCTGCTGGTCGAAGACGACGAGATGATTGGCCAGAGCCTGAAGCAGGCCCTGGGCGCCAACGGCTGGTCGGTCGATTGGGTCAAGGACGGCTTGCTGGCCGAAAGCGCGCTGGCCGACGGCGACTACGCCTGCGTGCTGCTCGACCTGGGGCTGCCCAAGCGCGACGGTGTCGAGGTGCTGCGCAAGGCCCGCAGCAAGGGCGACCACACGCCGATCCTGGTGCTCACCGCGCGAGACGGTATCGACGACCGCATCGGCGGCCTGGACATCGGCGCCGACGACTACCTGGTCAAGCCCTACGAATTCCGCGAGCTGCTGGCGCGCATGCGGGCAGTGATCCGCCGCCGCGATGGCAGCGCTCACTCGATCATCGGCAGCAACGAGCTCCAGCTGGACCTGACCACGCGCGAAGTCATCATCCAAAACGAACGTTCGCAACTCTCGGCGCGCGAGTTCTCGCTGTTGCATGCGCTGCTGGAGCGGCCGGGCGCGATCCTGTCGCGCGAACAACTGGAAAACCGCATCTACGGCTGGGGCGAGGAAGTGAGCAGCAACGCGGTCGATGTGCTGATCCACGGGATGCGCCGCAAGCTGGGCGCCGACACCATCCGCAATGTGCGGGGGCTGGGCTGGCGCATCGCCGCGACCCTTTCCAACACGGCGAACGCGCCATGATGAAGTTCAACGAAGCCGCCGCGCCGCGTGGTCTGGGCGGTGCGCATGAACGCTTCCGCGCCCACTGGAAATTCCACTTCATCCCCGAAGGGCGCCTGTGTTCGCTGCGCCGCGCGCTATTGTTATGGCTGATCCCGATGTTCCTTCTGGTCGGTGGGCTGTCGGCAGCATTCTCGTACTACAGCTACACGCACATGGTGGCGGAGTTCATGGACAACCAGATGGAGCAGCTCGGGCAGTCCATCGCCCTGCAGCAGGGCATGCTCATGCCGCCGCCGACCAACGCCGACCGCATCCACAAATGGGGCGATTACGTGGTGCAGGTGTACGGCCCCGACAAGACACTGCGGCACTCGTCGTGGCCGCAACTGGGCGCGCATCGGCAGGACAAGGGCGGCTTCAGCAATGTGCTGGTGGGCGACGTGAACTGGCGCGTGTATTGCACTGAGCAGCTCGATGGTGGCCGCCATGTGCAGGTCTGGCAAAGCGGCACCTTTCGCGCGCATCTGGCGGTGGAACGCGCCAGCACCGCGCTGGCGCCGGTCCTGATCCTGATGCCCCTGGCCTTCCTGGTGCTGTGGATGCTTTCGGGCGCAATGTCGCGCGCGGTGCAGGACATCGGCCGGCAGGCGTCGCTGCAGGACCCGCACAACCTCACCGAGATTTCGCTGGAGCGCGTGCCGGCGGAACTCAAGCCGATGGTGGTGTCGTTCAACAGCCTGCTCACTCGACTGCGCGACGCGTTCGCGATGAAGCGGCAACTGGTGCAGGACGCGGCGCATGAGTTGCGCACCCCCATTACCGCGTTGGCCCTGCAGATGGAAAACCTGCGGCGCGACATGCCCGAGGGCGCCTGCGCGCAGAGCCTGGCGCAGCTGGAAGCCGGGGTGCACCGGTCCGCCCGCATGGTCGACCAGCTGCTCAAGATGTCGCGCCAGGGCGACGCGCCGGTCGAGCCGCCGACGCGCGTCGATTTGCACGCGCAGGTGCGTGAGAGCATCAATGCGCTGATCGTGCAGGCCGACCAGCGCAATATCGACCTGGGCATGGTCGACGACGGGTTGCAAGGCGAGGCTGTCCTCAGCTGCGCGGCGGGCGATTTCCGCAGCGCGCTCGACAACCTGATCGAGAACGCGTTGCGCTACACGCCCGAAGGCGGTGTGGTCGATGTGCGCGTGGCCACCGAAAAAGGCAAGGCGGTGATTGAGGTGATCGACACCGGCCCCGGCATCCCGACCGAGCTGATGGGCCGCGTGTTCGACCGGTTCTTCCGCGTGCCGGGCTCCATTGCGCGCGGCAGCGGGCTGGGCCTGGCCATTGCGCAGTCGGCGGCGCAGCGTTGCGGATTGCGCATCGTGCTGCGCAACCGCGGTGACCGCAGCGGTCTCATCGCGCGGATCGAACCGGCTTAGAGAAAAGTGATCGTCAGCGGCGAGGCGTCGGCGGCGAGAATCGCCGCGCGCTCGGCGTGGGGCACGACGCTGAACGTGAGGTCAGTGCTCAAGGTGCCTGCCATCGGCTGCAGGCCGGAGCGCGTGGCGGCCAGCGCCATTTTCAAGGTGAGCGTCGGCACCTCGCCGGGCACAGGCGGCGCGGCGCACGATTCCAGCGCGAAGGCACTGAAGGGCAAGTCGATGCTCATGGACCGTACTGTAACAAGGCGTCACGCACTGTCCAGAGCGAGCATCCTGGCGCACCGAAATGTAGGCGGGCGCGTCAGATATTTCACGCCAGGTTCGCCCGTGCTTGAAAATAGCGCCCGCCGACCCCACCGTGTAGCGGCGTTACATCTCCCCAAATCGACACCTCCATGAGCCAGAAACAAACCCTCTCCTTCCAGGCCGAAGTGGCGCAGCTGCTGCACCTGGTCACCCACTCGCTGTACTCCAACAAAGAGATCTTCCTGCGCGAGCTGGTCTCCAACGCCTCCGACGCCTGCGACAAGCTGCGCTTCGAGGCATTGAACAACAACGCGCTGTACGAAGACGCGCCCAACCTCGAAGTGCGCGTGAGCTTCGACAAGGACGCGAAGACGCTCACCATCGCCGACAACGGCATCGGCCTGTCGCAGCAGGAAGCGATCGACAACCTGGGCACCATCGCCAAGAGCGGCACGAGCGAGTTCGTGAGCAAGCTGTCGGGCGACCAGAAACAGGATGCCCAGTTGATCGGCCAGTTCGGCGTGGGCTTCTATTCCGGCTTCATCGTCGCCGACAAGATCACCGTGGAATCGCGCCGCGCGGGCCTGCCGCCGGAGCAAGGCGTGCGCTGGGTGAGCGGCGGCGCCGGTGACTTCGAAGTGGAAGCCGTCACGCGCGCCGAACGCGGCACCAGCGTGACGCTGCACTTGCGCGACGACGCGCTCGACTACCTCTCCACCTGGAAGCTCAAGTCGATCATCTCGAAATACTCCGACCATATTTCCCTGCCGATCCTGATGCGCAAGGAAGAATGGAAGGAAGGTGAAGACAACAAAGGCGGCGAGATGGTGACCACCGACGAGTGGGAGACCGTCAACCAGGCAAGCGCCCTGTGGAGCCGCAACAAGAAGGACATCACGCCCGAGCAGTACACCGAGTTCTACAAGCAGACCAGCCACGACCACGAAGCGCCGCTGGCCTGGGCGCACAACCGTGTGGAAGGGTCGACCGAGTACACGCAGCTGCTCTTCATCCCCTCGCATGCGCCGATGGACCTGTGGAACCGCGACAAGGCGGCCGGCGTGAAGCTGTACGTGAAGCGCGTCTTCATCATGGACGACGCCGAGGCATTGATGCCGGTGTACCTGCGCTTCGTGAAAGGCGTGATCGACTCGGCCGACCTGCCGCTGAACGTGAGCCGCGAGCTATTGCAGGAAAGCCGCGACGTGCGCGCGATCCGCGAAGGTTCGACCAAGCGCGTGCTGGGCATGTTGGAAGACCTGGCGAAAGCGGAGAAGGAAGAAGGCGCGAGCGAGGAGGACAAGGCCAAGTACGGCAAGTTCTGGGCCGAGTTCGGCGTGGTTCTGAAGGAAGGCCTGGGCGAAGACTTCGCCAATCGCGAGCGCATCGCCAAGCTGCTGCGCTTTACATCCACAACTTCCGATACTGCCACTGTGTCGCTGGCTGAATACAAGGCGCGCATGAAGGACGGCCAGGACGCGATTTACTACATCACTGCCGACACGCTCGCGGCCGCGAAGAACAGCCCACAGTTGGAGGTCTTCCGCAAGAAAGGCATCGAAGTATTGCTGATGGCAGACCGCGTCGACGAGTGGGCGCTGAACCACCTGCACGAATTTGACAGCACGCCGCTGCAATCTGTGGCCCGAGGCGCGGTCGACCTTGGCAAGTTGCAGGACGAAGTTGAAAAGAAAGCGGCCGAGGAAGCCGCCGAATCCTTCAAGCCCGTGCTGGAGAAGCTGAAGGAGGCGCTGAAGGACAAGGCGCAGGATGTGCGCGTGACCTCGCGCCTGGTCGACTCACCGGCCTGCCTGGTGGTGACCGACGACGGCATGAGCATGCAGCTGGCGCGCATGTTGAAGCAGGCGGGGCAGAAGGTGCCGGACGTCAAACCCGTTCTGGAAGTAAACGCCGAGCATCCACTGTTGAAGAAGCTCGAAGGCTCGGCGCACTTCGACGATCTGGCGCACATCCTGTTCGATCAGGCGCTGCTGGCTGAAGGCGGGATGCCGGACGACCCGGCGGCATATGTGAAACGGGTGAACGCGCTGCTGGTGTGAGGCGCAACGCGCGAAAGCGCGCATTGACTGATGGCCTGTGGGCGCTTAGAAAGCCCGATGGCCCCTGAATCCTCGTACCGGGCCGACATCGATGGATTGCGGGCCGTCGCCATTCTTGCGGTTGTCGGCTTCCATGCCTTCCCCGGCCGCGTTCCCGGTGGCTTCATCGGCGTCGACGTGTTCTTCGTCATTTCCGGTTACCTGATCACGTCGATCATCCTGTCGGACCTGGCGCAAGGCCGCTTCAGCATCGCGCAGTTCTACCGGCGGCGTGTGCGTCGCATCTTCCCCGCTCTGCTGGTGGTGATGGCGGCGAGCCTGATGATCGGCTGGCCGATCCTTCTGTCGGCCGAATACGCTGAGCTGGGCAAGCACATCGCGGGCGGCGCCGCATTCGTTTCCAACTTCGTCTTCTACGGCGAATTCAACTACTTCGACAAGTCGCCGGAGACCAAGCCCCTGCTGCACCTCTGGAGCCTGGCCATTGAGGAGCAGTTCTACATCTTCTGGCCCCTGCTGCTGGCGGCCATGTGGAAGTGGCGATGGATCGCGGTCGCGGCCGCCATCGCGCTCGCATCGTTCGCGGTCAACCTGTACCTCAGTGCGCAACTGCCCGCGGCTGCTTTCTATTGGCCCATCGGCAGGTTCTGGGAACTGGCGGTGGGAGCGATCCTCGCCGGGATGGCTGCGCGCGGCTTGACAGGCGCCGGGCGCGGGGCGAATGCGTCGTCGATCACAGGCACGATGCTGTTGCTCGCAGGCCTGGTGGTCATCGACAGGGACAGGGGCTTCCCGGGAGCATGGGCGCTGTTGCCCGTACTGGGATGCGCACTGCTCGTCTACGCAGGCCCGGGTGCATGGATCAACCGTCAGTTGCTGTCGCACCGGGCGATGGTGGGTGTCGGGCTCATCAGTTACCCGCTCTACCTGTGGCATTGGATGCTGCTCAGTTTTGCATTCATCTTCAGCAACTACTACCTGCCGTCCGGCCAGAAGGCAACGATCGTCCTGCTGTCGTTCGTACTGGCGTGGCTGACATATCGCTTCGTCGAAGTCCCCATCCGCTTTCGCCCCGGCGACGGCGCAAGGACCCGATGGCTCGCGGGTGGCATGTTGGCGATGCTCGTGCTGGCGCTTGCCGTCCAATTCGGGGGGCTGAAAAATCATTCGGTGTTCCACGAGATCGACATGACTGAAGCGTCGATCCAGAAGGCCAAGGACGATTTCTGGAAAGGCACCGACCACCACTTCGCGGACCGCAGCCCTCGTGTGCTTGTCTTCGGCGACAGCCAGGCGCGCGACGTGTTCAATGCACTGCGCAACGACCCGGCCATCGGCCTCAGGTACTTCAGCAGCCCGGCCAAGTGCTCCGCCTTTGACCAGGCAGGCGGCGACGGCGAGGCCGATTCACGCGAATGCGCAGCCCTCTTCAAGGCAATGCTGGACTCACCGGAACTTGCGATGGCAGACGTGCTGGTCTACACGCGCCTTTGGAGCGACCAGCCCCTGGCCATCGCGCACTTCCAGCGCAACATCCAGCGGCTTGCCGCCGTCAACCCGCGCTTGCGCATACAACTATGGGGCGCCAAACCGCACCTGGGTAACCGCGACATTTCCATCCGCCGCATCATGCGCGACTACGACGAGTCGACCAGCATCAACGCCTATCTCAATCGCATGGCGCTGAAGGACAACGCAGCAGCCCAAGTGAAAGCTGCAGCTTCCAGCCTGGGGGTTGCGTGGGTGGACGTGTCGGCCCTCTATTGCGCCGGCGGCTGCGTCTTTCATGACTCGGGCCAGTTCGCCTATTTCGACTCCGACCACTGGACGGAGTTCGGCGGCGCGAACTTCTATCGCGCGTTCAGACGCAGCGACGCGTACGGCGAGCTGCTCAAGGCGCGCTGAGCTGCCCGCCTAGCCGTGCTCAAACCCGCCAGCAGTCCGCGTGGCTTCAGCTTCGCGGCTGGCCAGCAGCCGCACAAATTCCTCGGCGGCCTGCGGCTGCTGCGACTTCGTGGACACGGCGGCGGTGTAGACCGTGGCCAGCTCGAACTCCTGCGGCAACAATCCTGCAAGGCGCACGCCTTGCGTGTAGAGAATCTCGGTGACCTGCGTGCAGCCGATCACATCGGGCTCGGCAACCTGCACCATTTCCCGCATGGCCGTGGCGCCGTTGGGGAACGTGCGCAGGCGCGAGGCGAGCTCTGCGTCCACGCCCAGCGTCTTGAGCACCTTCATGAAATGGATGCCGGCCGTCGCCTTCTCCGGATCGGGGAAGTAGATGCCGCTTGCGGCCTGCAGCGCGGCCTTCAACTCTTGGGCAGTCGCGATGCCCGGCAAGGGCCGATCCGACTTCACCGCGACGCCGGTCTTCACCACGCCCAGCGGCCGGGCGGAGCCTCGCACCAGATGGCCTTGCTCGATCAGCTGGTCGATGATCGCCTGCGTGAGGATGATCACGTCGGCCGCGTCGCCGCCCAGGAACCTGTCGCGCATCGCACCCACGGCGCCGAAGGTGCCTTCGACATCGACGCCCTGGCTCGTGGCGAAGCCAGGCTTCATGGCATTGACCAGGCTTTGCGCGGCGCCGCCGCTCAACAACTTCAACACTGCCATTTCATTCCGCCTTGATGTTCGCAGTCTTGATGACACGCGCCCACTTGGCGATGTCGTCCTGGATGTATTTCTCGAAAACCACCGGCGTCATCACCATGGGCGTCGCGCCCTGCTTGCCCCATTGCTGCTTCACGTCGGGCTGGCTCGCGATCTTCGACACTGCATCGTTCAGCCGATCGATCACCGCCTTGGGCGTGCCCTTGGGCGCGAGCAGGCCCAGCCAGATCGTCGCCTCGTAGTTGGGCACGCCAGCTTCGTGCACGGTCGGCACATCGGGCAGCACGCTGGAGCGCTGCAGGCCCGTCGTTGCAATGGCCTTCACCTTGCCCGACTTCACCACCTCGGCCATCGTGGTCACCGCGTCGAACATCAGGTCGACCTGGCCGCCCATCACGTCGGTGCGCGCCCCTGAACTACCGCGGTACGGGATGTGCACGAGGTACGTGCCGGTCATGCTCTTGAACAGCTCGCCAGCCATGTGGTACGGAGTGCCCGGCCCCGAGGACGCGTAGTTGATCCGGCCCGGCAGCGATTTCGCCTGCGCGATCAGTTCCTTCAGCGTGTTCGCCTTGAGCGAGGGATGTGCGACCAGCACCAGGTCGGAGTAGTTGATCGGTGCAATCGCGACGAAATCGCGCATCAGCACGAACGGCTTGTTGGGCAGCAGAGTTTCGTTGACCGTGTGCGTGTTGGACATCAGCAGCAGCGTGTAGCCATCGGGCGCAGCCTTGGCCACCATGTCGGTGCCGATCACCGAACCGCCTCCCGGCTTGTCGTCCACCACGAAAGATTGGCCGAGCACGTCCTGCAGGCGCAAAGCGATGAAGCGCGCGTAGTTGTCGGCCGGCCCGCCGGCGGCGAAGGGCACGACGATCTTGACCGGACGCGTCGGCCAGGTCTGGGCGCCGGCGCCCAACGCGCACAGGGCCAGCAGTACGGTCGCCATCTTTTTCATCGTGGGCTCCCCTTCACTCCACTTTGCCGATCTTCTTGACCACGTCCGACATCCTGCGGACGTCGGACTGCACGTACTGCTCGAAGTCGGGCGTGTCCTGGTACAGCACCGGGCTGCCCGCGTTCATGATGACGTCCTTCACCTTCTGGTCGTTGGCGGCGGCGCGTGCGGCGGCGCGCAGGCGCTGCGCGATCGGTTCGGGCACGCCCGCCGGGATGAACAGGCCTGACCACTGCGCGTACTCGGCGTTGTAGCCAGAGTCCTTGAGCGAAGGCACGTCGGGGAGCACATCGAGCTTGCCGTTGCCCCAATGCCCCAGCACCCGAAGCTTGCCGGCCCTGACGTGTTGCAACACGGTCGCGGGGCCGGACGACACGGCGTCGATCTGCCCACTGAGCAACGCAACGACTGCGGGGCCGGCGCCTGTGAATGGCACGTGCGTCATCTTGATGCCTGCGCTCTGCGCCAGGATTTCCATCGGCACGTGCATCGTGCCGTAGTTGCCCGACGAGCCATAGTTGATGGCGCCCGGGCGCTTCTTCGCGTCGTCGACAAAATCCTTCACCGTCTTCCATGGCGCATCGGCGCGCACCGCCAGCACCGTCGGGTCGGCGGTGATGCGCGCGATCGGGCGCAAAGATGCGAAGCTGTACATCGGCGAGCGGCCAAGGATTACGTCCGCTTCCGGGATCACGCTGTACGACGCCAGCGCCATCAGGATGGTGTAGCCATCGGGCGCCGCTCTGGACGCCTGTGCCATGCCGATGCCACCGCCGGCGCCGCCCTTGTTCTCGATCACGACCGGCTGGCCGAGATCGCGCGACATGGCCTCGGCAACCGGCCGGCCGACCAAATCCGCCAGGCCGCCGGGCGGGAAAGGCACGATCATCGTGATGGGCTTGGTGGGGTACGCGGCTTGTGCCGCTGCGAGGCCGCAGCCACACGCGAGGGCGAGCGTGAGCGTGAGGTTTGTGGCAGAGCTGAGCAGGGTTCGACGTTGCATCCGGATGTCTCCTTTTGCGAGTTAGCATGCTACATTGACGGGCCCGCCTGAAGAGAGTTTTCCCGATGAAACTTGCCGCCTACCTCGACCAGGGCCGCGCTTGTGCCGGCGTCGTCTCTCCTGACCTGCAAAGCGTGCTTCCGGTGGACCTGCCACCCGGCCGCGAGAACGAAGGCGTGCTGCCGCTGGTCGAGTTGCTGGCCTCCGGCGGCGCCCTGCCCCGCACCGGCGCTCCTGTCGCGCTGGCCTCGGTTCAGCTCAGGGCGCCGCTGCCCCGGCCGCGCCGCAACCTGTTTTGCGTCGGAAAGAACTACCACGCTCATGCGAAGGAATTCGCGGGCAGCGGCTTTGACAGCAGCGCCAAGTCCGGCGGCGACATTCCACAGCACCCGATCATCTTCACCAAGGTGCCCGAGAGCGTGATAGCCACCGGTGAGAGCATCGTGATCCCCACACAGGTGTCCACCGCGATCGACTATGAGGCCGAGCTCGCGGTCATCATCGGCCGAGGCGGCAAGGGCATCCGCAAGGCCGACGCGATGAAGCACGTATGGGGCTACACCATCGTCAACGACGTCACCGCGCGCGACTGGCAGAGCCGCCACCAGCAGTGGGCCATGGGCAAGTCGTTCGACACTTTCTGCCCCATGGGCCCGTGGCTGGTCAGCGCCGACGAGCTCGACGGCACGAGCACGCAAGTACGCTGCTTCGTCAACGGCGAGAAGCGCCAGGACGCGACAACCAAGGACCTGATCTTCGACATCCCCACCCTGGTCGAGACGCTGTCGGCCGGCATCACGCTCTATCCCGGCGACGTGATCGCGACCGGCACACCGGTGGGCGTGGGCATCGGTTTCACGCCGCCGAAATACCTGCAGGCGGGCGACGTCGTGCGCATCGAGATCGACGGCATCGGCGCTTTGGAAAACCCTGTTGTGGCCGGTTGAACGCTCGCAAATTCGGACTGCTGGACGCAGAGGACGCAAAGGATTCGCAAAGGACGCAAAAGGAAAACCAAATAAATATTTTCCTGGCTGATCTTTTGCGTCCTCTGCGCATCTTTGCGACCTCTGCGTCCGGCTGCCTGACTTCCCGGCTTCAGGCGCTTCCCGAGCCCGGTGAATAATGGCGCATGAGCGCCCTCGTTCCCCTTATCGAACAGACCCGCGGCGGCACCCGCGAGAACACCTACTTCGGCGCCATCGCTGTGTGCGACACGCAAGGCCGCCTGATCGCGCAAGCGGGCGACGGGCAATTTGTGACCTTCACGCGCTCGACGCTGAAGGCGTTGCAGGCCCTGCCGTTCATGCAGGCGGGCGGCGCCCAGCTGTTCAACTTCTCGCGTGAGAACCTCGCGTTGATGTGCGCCAGCCACAGCGGCGAACCGATGCATGTGGCGCAAGTCCAGGGCATGTTGGACAAGGCGGGCCTCACCTACAAGGCGCTGCAATGTGGCTGCCATGTGCCTTACTACGTCGAGACAGGCGTTGGCCCCGCACCCGAATCATTCGACGAGCGGCACCACAACTGCAGCGGCAAGCATTCGGGCTTCCTCGCGCATTGCGTGCAACAGGGCTGGCCACTGGGTAACTATCTCGCGCCCGGCCACCCTCTTCAGCAGGCAATCCGCCGCGACGTGGCGCGCGCGGTGGGCTTGGCGCCGGACGACCTGAAGATCGGCATCGACGGCTGCTCGGCGCCCAACTACGCGATGTCATTGGCCAACCTGGCACGCGGCTATGCCCGCCTGGCCAGCGGGCTGGCAGACACCGAGTTCGGCGAGAGCTTTGCGCAGCTGTCCCAGGCGATGACGGCGCATCCCGAGCTGGTGTCAGGCACCGGGCGCAACGACAACGCGTTCATGCGCGCGGGGCGCGGCGACTGGGTGACCAAGGTCGGTGCCGAAGCCGTGCAAGTGTTCGCGAGCAAGAGCCGCGGCCAGGCCTTCGCGATCAAGATTTCGGACGGCAACAAGGTCGCGCTGCATGCGGCCACTATCGCCGTGCTTGACCAACTGGGCTGGCTCGACGCGCGCCAGCGCGATGAACTGCGGCCCTGGCGCAACGAATCCGTAGCTAACCTGCGTGGCACGCATGTAGGCGATCGCAGACCCGTTTTCACCCTGGAGGCTCCATGAAAAAACCGCTAGTCGCTCTTGCACTCGCTTTGCTACCGGCCTGGGCGCTCGCCCAGCAACCTGATACCAAGGCGCTGCTCGATGCGCAACTGAAGGCGATGCAGCCGCTGGCCATCATCGACGGTGTGTGGCGCGGGCCGGCGATCATCCACGAGCCAGGTGGAAAGACGCTCGAGATCACGCAGACCGAGCGGATGGGGCCCTTTCTGGGCGGCACCGTCAAGGTGATCGAAGGCCGGGGCTACGGTGCAGACGGTGAGGTGCACTTCAACGCGCTCGGCATCATTTCGTTCAACGCGCAAACCGGCAAGTACGGCTTTCACTCGTATGCGCAGGGCTACTCCGGCGATTTCTCTTTTGAAGTGAAGCCCGACGGCTACATCTGGTCGCACCCAGCCGGTCCCGGGGCGATCATCCGCTACGAAGCCACGATCAAGGACGGGACGTTCACGGAGATTGGCGAACGCATCGCCACCGGACAGCCGCCGGTACGCACTTTCGAGATGCACCTGAAGCGCGTGGGCAACACCGACTGGCCCGGTGCCGGCGCGGTGCCGATGCGCTAGATCGCGCGCATCCCCGCGAAGTCGGGCATCGCAGCGCTCGCGAAACCAACGCAGTCGAGCGATCCGAGCGAGATGCGCCCGTTCGCAATCCGCAGCCTCGCCGCGCCGTGGCTGCGCTCATAGACATCCGGATGCGCTGAGAGGAAAGCCTCCTGCTCGCCTTGCGGCAGCGCCGCCATCCCGTTGACATAGTAGTGCCCGTTGCGCTCCACATGCGTGATGCCCAGCAGGTTGACGAGCGCCAGATCCTGCTGCACCGACAGCCCCGCCTGCGTCGTCAGGTCCTCGGCCGACATGAAGTACTTCGCGCCGGGCTCTTCGCGGTTCCACTGCGCGCAGCGCATCGCGTTGAGCATCGACTTGTAGAAGCCCTTGCAGGTCTTGGACGACACGCCCGAGTAGCCGCGCTCCTTCGCGTGGACGAACGTGTTGAGCTCGCCATCCGACTCATCGATGATCACAGGCCGCCCAAGGTTCGCGCCACGCAAGTCGGTATCGAGTGCCAGCTTGCGTGCAATCGGCTGCTCGATGAACAGGATGGAGTTCCAGAGCCGCGCGAGTTTCGGGTTCGCGCGAACCGCGGCTACGAGCTCGGCCACGCCGTCCGCATCGGCGTACTGCTCATTGCCGTCGAGCGACGCGAAGTAGGGTTGATCCAGCCGGTCCAGTACCGAGGCGATCGCTTCGAGCCGCGCGATGTCGGCCGGCAGGTTGCCGCCAACTTTCAGCTTGAAATAACGGTGGCCCCACGCGGCGATCACCTCTTCCAGGGTCTCGGGAAGGCCGTCGTTCACGCGTTCCTTCAAGTCACTCTGCGTGATCGCATCGACCATGCCGACGGTATGTCGCGCCTCGATGCTGGCGGCTGGCGAGGAAGACGCGAGGAACGCCGTCACGTCAGCGCCCATGCCGGTCAGGTTGCCGCGCATCGCCGCGTAGAACGACACCCCGCGCGCGCGGCACACAGCATCGAGCACCGCGCGATCGACCAGCGCCGGACCGTAGTTGGCCAGCAGCGGGTTGTAGCCCTTGGCCTGCGCAGCCGCCATATGCGACTGGTAGTGATGCATGAAGTGCGCGAAGGCCGTCGCCGCCCTTCCGTCGGACAGGTAGGCCTCGCGCGCCATGCGCAGCACGTCGCGCAACTGGTCAAAATTTTCGTCGTTGGAAAGGTCGAGGTTCTTGTCGAACCACTTGGGCGCCATCATCTCGGCAGCCGCGCCCCATGCGCTCTTGCCGTTGGCCAGCTCGATGCGCACACGCACAAAGGCCTGCGGGCACTGGCGCAGCGTGACCACGCCGAAGCGGAACGGCAGCCGCAGCACGACCGGCCGCTCGCGCAGTTCGATCTCGCGGATGCGGACAGCAACGTCTTCAGTCACGTTTTGGCGATACCTTCCACGATGCCGCGCAGGTAGCCGATCGCGCGCGCCGCGCAGCCCGGCCCGTCGGGGACGTAGTCGAATGGTTCGACAGCGAGGATGCCGTTGTAGTGGCCTTCGCGCTGCATGCGCGCTATCGCTTCGAGGATCGGCGCGAACAGCATGTCGCCTTGCCCCGGGCCGCGCCGGTTCGGGTCGTTCACCTGCACATGCGCCACATGCCCGCTCGGCATCCAGCGCGCCACCAGCGCATCGACCGGCTCGCACTCGACCTGGCCGGCGGCGCTGCAATCGATCATGGTCTTCAAGCCCGGCGAGGCGATCTCATCGACCATGGCCGCAGCCTCGGCGACTGTGTTGATGAGATCGGTTTCACGCGGGGCCAGCGGCTCGATGCAATAGACAACGCCGCACTCGCTGGCTTCGTCGGCCACGCGCGAGAAGCATTCGGTGGCCAGGGCCAGCGCCTTTTCGCGCGCCATGCCCTGCGGCACGGCGCGCTGTTTCGGTGAACCGTGCACCAGGTAGTTGCCGCCCATCAACGCGCAAAGTTCGACCAGGCGCTTCATCACTCCGACGGTGCGCGCGCGCAAGGCCGCGTCCTCGCTGACGATGGACAAGCCTGCCGGCGCGACCAGCAACCAATGCAGCCCGAAGATCTTCAGGCCCGCGTCTTCCGCAATGCGCCGGAACTGAGCGGCATGCGCATCGGTGATCTCCATGGGATCGACCGCGAGTGTGAACGGCGCGACCTCCAGCCCGTCATAGCCGAGCTTCGCCGCGAAGGAACATTGCTCGGCGAAGCCAATCGGCTGCAAGACCTCATTGCACAGCGCGAACTTCATCATGTTCAGTGCGTCAGCCCGCGCGTCGCGCGAACACAGTCCGGTATCCCGCGACCACCGCGCCGCGTCCGCGGCTGACGAGGCGCTTGAACGGCGGCACGTACAGCAGGATGGTGAAGATCGTCACCAGCGCGAAAGCCAGTGCGATCGGCCGCGTGAAGAACGGGCCGATGCTGCCGTCCGACAACACCAGGCCGCGGCGCAGGCTCTTGTCCAGCAGCGGGCCGAGCACCAGCCCCAGAACCAGCGGCGCCATCTCGTAGCCGCGGCGTCGCATGAAGAACGCGCCGACGCCGATGGCCATCATGATGTACACGTCGAACAGTCGCGACGCAGTGGCGAAGGCGCCCACCACGCACAACAGGTAAACGATGGGCATCAGGATGCTGCGTCGCACCTTGAGCACTTGCAACAGCGGTCGCACGCCGAACAGCCCGAACAACAGGATGGTGATCGAAGCCAGCGTGGTCATCGCGACCACCTGGTAGATGAATTGCGGGTGCTGGATCATCAGCATCGGCCCGGGCTGGATGCCGTGAATGATCATCGCCGCCATCAGCACCGCCGAGGGCGCTGAACCGGGAATGCCCAGCGCCAGGCAAGGGATGATGTGGCCGGGGATCGACGACATGTCGCCCGTCTCTGCCGCCATCAGACCGTCGATCGAACCCTTGCCGAATTGTTCGGGCTCCTTGCTCAGGGCCTTGGCCGCGGCATACGACATCCACGCGCCGGCGTCTTCGCCGACGCCCGGCAACAGGCCGGTGCCCACGCCGATGATGCCGGAGCGGATCACCGTCCACTTGTATTGCACGATTTCCTTCCAGCGCGGCAGCACTGAATCCTTCATGTCGGCGATCTTGCGCTCGATCGGGTCGGCCAGCGTGGTCAGCACTTCGGCCAGGCCGAAGGCGCCCACCAGCGCGGGGATCAGCGCGATCCCCCCGGCGAGTTCATCCCAGCCGAAGGTGAAGCGGTTGTACGCGTACAGGCTTTCCTGCCCAACCTGTGCGAGGAACAGGCCCAGCAACCCCATCAGCCAGCCCTTGAGTGGATCGCCGCCGACAATGCTGCCCGACATGGTGACGCCGAACAGCGCCAGCCAGAAAAATTCGAACGCGCCAAACGACAACGCGACTTCTGCCAGCATCGGCGTGAAGAGGGCCAGGGCCAGCACGCCGATCAGCGTCGATACGAACGCGCCCGAGGTGGCGATGCCGATGGCTCGGCCCGCCTGGCCTTGTTTCGCAAGCGCGTAGCCGTCCGCGCAGGACGCGGCGTTGGCCGCAGTGCCGGGAATGTTCAGCAGGATCGCCGTGCGCGACCCGCCGTACAACGCGCCGACATACGAGCAGATCAGCACGAGGATCGCGTCGTTGGCCTGCAGCTTGATGGTGAGTGTGGTCAGCAACGCGATGGCGAGCGTGGCCGACAGGCCCGGCAGGATGCCCATCACGATGCCGACGAAAGCGCCGCCCAACCCGTACAGCAGCGTCAGCGGATTCATGAAGCTGAGGTAAGCATTGCCGAGGTCGGCGAGTCCCTGGAGCATGGCGCTGAAAAGTGTTTAAGGCAGCCGCACCAGGAAGATCTCCTGGAAGACGAGTTGCGTGATGACGGCGGCGAGCACGCCGATGAGGATGGCCTTGGCCCACAGGCGCGGCGTGAGAATTCGCTCCTGGGGATCGGCGCTCATGCGCTGCAGGATGACTATCGAGCCGGTGACGAAGATGGCAGATGCCAACCAGAACGGCAGGCCATGACCGATGAGCGCCACCGAGTAGACGATGCACAGCGCGATCACCGTCCACGCACGCTTGCGCGTTTCGCGCTGGTGCGGCGTGAAAGGCAGACGCGTTTCCGCGAGTGCCCCTCGCTGCCAGCTGCGCACGGCCAGCACCGTGCCGAGCAACATCATTGCGATGCCGAGCATGCCGGGCAGCAGCCCGGGGATCGTGTACGGATTGATGTTCTGTGCTTCGAGCCGGTCCATGAGCAGCGACGCAACCAACACGACCGTGCCGAACACCACCCAGCCCACGCCCTGCCAGAAGTCGGCGCGGGGTGTGATGTCTTCGTCTTCGGCGCCGGGGTCGTGGATGGGGGCGACCGCGTCCGCTTCAGCCATGCGCGATCAGGGCTTGGGAATGCCGACCGTATCGGGCGAGACCTTGGTCTTGCCCGCTGCGTGCAGGTTCCACGCGTTCGCCTGCACGGCAGGGAACACCGCCTTTTGCGCCGCGTCACCCGACAGCGGGTTGAACAGCGCGCCACGGCTGGTGGCGTACTTCTTCAGGGCGTCGCTTTTGGCGATGGTGTCGGTCCAGATCTTCTCGACGGTCTTCACCACATCGTCGGGCACGCCGTTGGGGATGAAGATGCCGAAGTAGTTGGCGGGCGCGGTGAAGCCGGGCACGGTCAGCGACAGCGGCGGGATGGTGCCGTAGCCTTCAAGTTCGATCGCCTTGTCGCTGACGGTGGCGAGCGGACGCAGGCGCTTGCCGCGGATCATGTCGGCCTGCTCGACGGCGAGCTGCGTCGTGGCATCGGCTTCGCCGGCGACAGTCGCGACCACTGCGGGGTTGCCGCCGTCGTAGGAGACTTCCTTGTACTTCACGCCGGTGGCCTTGGTGATGAAGTCCATCGCGTTGTGGCCGGCCGAGGTGACACCTGCGGTGGCGACGCTGATCTGGCCCGGTCGCGCCTTCATGTCATCGAGGAACTGCTTGGCGTTCTGCCAGGGACGCTGCGGGTTCACGCCGATCACCTGGATGTTGGCCACCGACAGGAACAGGTGCCAGTCCTTGATGCTGGTGTTGACCGAGCCCAGCGTCTGGTAGGCCCCCAGGTCTTGCGCAGCGCCGGCGGCCCAGGTGTAGCCGTCCTTCGGCGCGTCGAGCGCGCTCTTGGTGCCGATGGCGCCCGATGCGCCGGGCTGGTTGACGATGACGATCGTCTGGCCGAGCACTTTTTCCATCTCCGCCGCGGCCACGCGCGTCACCTGGTCGGTGGAACCGCCTGCTGCCCACGGCACGATGAGGTTGATCGGCCGCGTGGGCTTCCATTGCTGGGCCAGCGCCGGCGCGCTGAGGGTCAGGGCGGCAGCTGCCAGGGAAACGGCACGAAGGAAATGTCGCTTTTGCATGGTGTCTCCGGTTAATTCACTAAACGGTTAATTAAGCAAATATACGGTCTGGCGGGGGCGGCTGTCAACGTTGGTTGCCCCAAGGGCCGGTTCATGCCAGCCAGCGCTCGACGTTCTCGGCCACGAAGTCGTCGTCAACCAGGTGTGGGTAGTCGCGCTGCACGCGGCTCAGCTCCGCGGCCTGGCCGGGGCTCAGGCCCTCGGCCGGGTCCAGGCACCAGATGCCTTGCAGCAAGCCCTGACGCCGCAGCACTTCGTGGCAGCCGGCGATGCAGCCGTGGAATTCGTGCGCCACGTCGAACAGCGCTGCATTGCAGTCGGTGACTTGCGCATCGAGCGCGAGCAACTCGGGCGTGACTTGCCGGTTCGCCACCGCTTCATGGATGCGATCGAGCAGTTGCACCGCGCGCTGGGTCCACACGCTCCAATGCCCAAGCAAGCCGCCGTGGATGCGCACCGTGACAGGCTCGCCACCGCGCATGAACGTGAAAGGCTGCAGCAGGTCGAGCACGATGTGGTCGTCGTTACCGGTGTAAAGCGTGACGCGGTCCTCCGCGCGCGCCGCCACCACGCCGCGAATCACGTCTAGCGTGCGATAGCGATTGAACGGCGCCATCTTGATCGCGACCACGTTCTCGATTTCGGCGAAGCGCCGCCAGAACGACGAGGGCAAGTGGATGCCGCCCACCGCCGGTTGCAAGTAGAAGCCAACCAGCGGGATTACTTCTGACACCGCACGGCAGTGCGCGATCAATTCGTCCTCGCTCTCACCCTTCATCGCAGCCAGACTGAGCAGGCCGGCGTGATAGCCGAGGCTTTGCGCTACGACACCTTCACGCACCGCCTGCACCGTGCGACCGGCCAGGCCCGCGACCATGAACAGCGGGCGCTTGCCGCCGATAGGCGTCCAGTCGTTGGCGGTGCGCATCGCCAGTTCGAGCACCGGCCCATACAGCCCCACCTCGCGGATCGCGAACTGCGTGGAATGCACACCGACCGCCACGCCGCCCGCACCCGCATCGAGGTAGTAGCGCGTCATCGCGCGCTGGCGGCGCTTGTCGAGCTGCCGATTGGCGTCAAGCGCGAGGAGATGTGCGGGAATCACCGCGCCGCGGCGCAGCACCGCCAAACTCTCCTGGGGGATCTCGCTGAAGTGCATGAGGGGTTGGTCTCAGTACTTGCCGTCGCGCGCTTCGTAATGCGTCGGCTTGCCCAGGCTCGCGCCGCCGCGCTGCACCCAGTCGGCCGTCCAGTCGAGCATCGTGTCCAGCGACACCTGCGGCGGACCGAACAGGCGGAAGGCCTCGCTGCTATCGACCAGCCAGGCCGTGGGCGCCTCCGTGCCGGTGAGCACGGGCGCGATCCCCAGCCGCTGGCCAAGCGCAGCCGCAACGGCGCGAATACTGATCTTGGGACCGCTCAAGTTCAGCGGCGATGTGGGCGTGTCGCAATGCGCGAGCGCGCGCAGCGACCAGTCGTTGGCCTCGCCCTGCCAGATGATGTTGGCATGGCCCATCGCGAGGTCGATGGTCTCGCGTTGCAGGACTTTGCGTGCGACGTCGTGCAGCACGCCGTAGCGCATGTCGATGGCATACGACAGGCGGATCAACCGGCCCGGCGTAGACGACTGATGCGAGAAGTGCTCGAACATGCGCTCGCGTGCCACGCATGAATTGGCGTACTCGCCCGAAGGCGCAGTCGGCGGCACCGACTCCGTGGCGCCGTTGCCATCGACGCTGACGAAGGGGTACACGCACGCGGTGGAGAACGCCACGATGCGCGAGCGCGCGAAGCGCTCAGCCACCAGCGCGGGCACATGCGCGTTCATGGCCCAGGTCAGCCATTCGCTGCCCGTCGAGCCGAACTTGCGGCCCGCCATGTAGACGATGTTCTCCGCATCGGGCAACGCGGCCAGCGCATCGCGAGAGAGCAGGTCAGCCTCGATGCATTCCACGCCGTGCTGCTGCAATGACTCGCGCAGTCCCGCCTGCGAGAACCGCGCCACGCCGATCACGCGCTTTCCCGGCGCCGCGCGCTTGGCCATGCGCGCGAGCGTCGGCCCCATCTTGCCGCCCACGCCCAGCACCATGATGTCGCCGGGCACGCGCTGCAGCTCTGCCACGAGGGCAGGCGATGGCGTGCTCATCACGTCATCGAGCTGCGCCGTGTCTTCGAATCGCGGAGGAAAAGACATCGGGGCACTTTAACCAGATGGTGAATTGGCGGGGATGTGGGCAACCCCTAAGAAGAAATGTCTGACGACGGCTGCGCGCCGCGTCCGACCGCGCCCTGCAGGGGCAACTTCTATGGTCGGGCAATGGCTGGCCTTCGGCACCTTGTACGCGGAGGCGCAGCGGCGCTACCTTGAATCGTTGTCTCCCTACGCGCGGCGACTGATTCAGCCCCGTCCGCCCAAGGGGCCGTTCGGTTTGTGACTCAGGAGGAGAAGAACGGCAAGGCCGCCAGCAGGCGGTGAAAGCTTCTTGATAATTAGCTACCAGATCGATCTTTGGGATCGTCGTTTGAAGCACTGTATCGGCGACGCATGACCTCAGCGCTGCCAGATGCTTTCATTAGCTCACGATTGGTGGCTAGGATCAGCATCTCCGCCTCCTCGTCGTGCTCCGGGCCTTGCTTGATGAGTGCCTCAGCCTTAGTCAACGCACCTCGGCAGCGCTCGTACATACCTAATGCTTCAAGGTCGCCACAGACAGCTTCGAGCTGCTCATAAATTAGCGGAAAGCCTTGAGAAAGATAGAACTCATCGACACCCCGCCGGTACAAAGCTAAACCGGCTTGCATTCCCGCAAGATTTCTTTCGAACTCGGCTACTGATTGTTTAATTTTCATAATTACTTCGAACGTTTCGGCTGCAGTGGGATCCATGGCAATGCGCCTTGCTTCGTAACGGTAATGATGTTAGGTGTGTTCCAATCAAACACGCGCTGCAACTGCGTTGAAGACGATTGCACTGCAGCTAACGTAGATTTTCCCTCAATCGCGGTTCGCAGAATCAAAGCACCGTTATTTCTACTCGGTCCCAAGTCCATCAGCAAATCGATGCGGTTGTAGGCGCCGCTGCCGCTTGGATCGTAGCTCCACCGGTTCATGGCCAATAGCTGGCCAGGGCCTTCAGGAACACCGATGCTCCTGTTGAACCGGATCACAGCTCCTCGGGCTGCATCGTCTGCAAACAATCCAACCTGCAATTGCCCGGGCATGTCAGATGGGTAAGGCAGCTTGCCAGCATCGTAACGCCGCTGGCCTTCGTCCACGCCAACAGCAAAAGCACTGGAATAACGGCGCGTGTTTTCGGCAACCCAGTCCGCTGGACTCAGTTTGGCTGTGCCGATCGAGGTGATGAGCATGCTGCGCGTGTCCAGCTCGATGATCCCCTGCTTCCACATCTCGACCTTGCGCAAAGCATCCCCGTAACGATCAATCAGGTCAGCGTTGTTGTAGCGGATACTTCCATCCGCGCTTATGCCAGGCACAGCTCCCAGCGCCTCAGGTGACGGCAACACGCGCATCATGCCGAGCTTGTCTTGCACCGCGCCCTTTAACTTATCCAGCGTCGTTTTCTGCTGCATCTCGCTCATGAGTCCACCCAACAGTCCGTAGTCGCGGTACAACTCTCCCATCCCGGCCAAATCACCGGCCGCTTGGAAAGCATTGTTCGCTTTTTCATTGACGCTGACACCATTCACCAGGACAGGACGGCCACCCGCGGCCGGAGAGACTCGCACAGCGCCGCCAGTGGGAACCAATTCACCCTCGTAGCCAGCCGCTCCCAACTGGCTATCCAGGAGTTCCGCGTTCGTTGATGTGTCGCTCAACATGCGTGAGCCAGCGCCCGCAGGCGGTACGCCCCGCAATACTTGCGCTGAGCGCATCACACCGGCCACGTCATCCGCATATTGACGAAGACCCATCGGATCCTGCGCAGCTTTTCGGGTGGCCACGTCAGCTTGCCACGCGTCTCCAGCCGTCATGCTCGGCGAAGCCGCCGCATCCGCCAACCCTTGCCCCAACGCATTGCCAAATGCATTGGGTCTGACACACTGTCGTACTCACACGCCCGCGCAGCGAACACCCATGCGGGCTGCAGGCGCATCGTGGCTGCACGTCCAGTGCTTTGCGAACTTCAAATTTGCCGAAGAGGGGTTTTGCGCCTGCGGCGCAGCGGCTAAGAGAGGATGGTGCGGGAGTTCCTCTTCATGGCCGGCGGGAGTTTTTCATCAAGACCAAGACCAGGTGTTTTGGTCGACGCGCTTCCTCTCTTAGCCGCTGGCTGTTCCCCCGAGCGCGGCGAAGCCGCGCGCAGGGCCATGGGGAGGGCCGCGCGCAGCGCGGCGGCGAGGACG
>JBKJOM010000112.1:0-4557 GCA_046595775.1 Ramlibacter sp.
GCGAGCAGCTGCTTCTTCTTGGCGCGGCTGACCGGGTGCGACACCTGCGTGATGCGTTGCACGGTGGTGTTGCGCGGCGTCACCTGGCCAACGGCTTGCTGAAGAACCCGCAAAGCATCCAGGTGACGCCGCGCAACACCACCGTGCAACGCATCACGCAGGTGTCGCACCCGGTCAGCCGCGCCAAGAAGAAGCAGCTGCTCGCGCACGTGATCAAGGAACACGACTGGAGCCAGGTGCTGGTGTTCACCCGCACCAAGTTCGGCGCCAACAACGTGGCCGAGTTCCTGAACAAGAACGGCATCACCGCGATGGCGCTGCATGGCAACAAGAGCCAGACCGCACGCACGCAGGCCCTGGGCGGCTTCAAGAGCGGCGACCTGCGCGTGCTGGTGGCAACCGACATCGCCGCGCGCGGCATCGACATCGATGACCTGCCGCACGTGGTGAACTACGAAATCCCGAACGTGCCGGAAGACTACGTGCACCGCATTGGCCGCACCGGCCGCGCCGGTGCCGAGGGCGCAGCCGTGAGCTTCGTCTGCCTGGATGAAGAAGGCTTCATGACCGAGATCGAGCGCTTCACCAAGCAGCGCATTCCTTCGCAAGTGATCGAGGGCTTCCAGCCCGAGCCCGGCGAGTGCGCCGAGCCGATCGCCATGGGCCGCCAGACGATCTGGGGCGGTGCCGGCAAGCCGCCGGGCCGCGATGTGATGGCCGCAGCCGCCAAGGCCGCGCGCCAGGAAATGATGCAACGCATCCGCGACAACAAGGCCGAGAACGGCGAGCGTGGCGGTTCGCGCAATGGCAACGGTAACGGCAATGGCAATGGCTCGCGCAATGCGCCGGCCGGTGGCGGCCGCAATGGCGGTGGATCGCGCAATGGGGGTTCACGCAATGGAGCCTCGCAGCCGCAAGGCCAGCGGGCACAGCCCAATGGCCAGCGCGCCCAGCCGCAAGGCCAGCGCCCGCCTCAGCAATCCCGCCCGCCGCGCAACACGCAACCGCAACACGCGCAGCAGCCTGCGCAGCAGCAGTTCGATGGCGAGGACCGGGATGAAGACCGGATGCCGCGCAACATTGACCCGTTGCGCACCAACATGCCCGGCCGCCGCGAGATGACCGGCGTGCAACGCGTCAACGTGGGCGGCCAACCCGACCCGACGCGCACCAGCATCGACAGCATGGGCGCCGGCCGCCGCGGGGGTGGCGGCGGCAGCCGCAATCGCGGCAACGGTGGCGGGTCGAACACGCGCGGTCCTTCGCGCTTCGCACGCTGAGGCTTCGCGGGTAGGATACGTCCACCATGGACGCTCCCTCCCGCACTGTGCTTCTTGCCGGGGCCACCGGCCTCGTCGGCCGGCAGTTGCTCGATGGCCTGCTGGCAGATGACACCGTCGGGGCCGTCCATTCGCTGGGCCGCCGCGATGTCGATCTTCAACATCCCAAGTTGACGCAGCATCGCGTCGACTACGCCAAAGCCTTGCCCGCGATGCCCCGCGTGGACGAGGCTTTCATTGCGTTGGGCACGACCATCAAGGTCGCCGGCGGGCAGCAAGCCTTTCGCGCGGTGGACTTCGATGCGGTCGTTGCTGTCGCCAAGGCCGCGAAGGCCGCAGGCGCCAGACGATTGGGCGTCGTGAGCGCGATGGGCGCCGACACGCGCTCGGCCATCTTCTACAACCGCGTGAAGGGCGAGACAGAGCAGGCGCTGACTGCTCTTGGCTTCGACACGCTGGTGATCGCCCGGCCCTCGTTTCTGGACGGCGACCGCGGCGCGCTGGGCCAACCGCTGCGCAGCGGCGAAAAACTCGCGCTGAACATTTCGCGCTGGCTGGCGCCGGTCATTCCGGCAAACTACGGTTCAGTCAAGGCTTCGTCCGTCGCGGGCGGGCTGCTCAACGCTGTGCCCACGACCAGCGGGCGGCGCGTGCTGCTCTCGGGCGAATTGCGCAAGGACTGAGCGAGCGTCTCTCAGGACGAAGTCCGGCGACGTGTCGAAGGTGCGCCCGACACGGCCTCGTGCCGCAGCTCGCGGATCACCTTGCCCATCAAGGGCACCATCACATTCCAGTGCACCGTGCGGGCCACCGGCGGATGGGTCTCGCGAAATGCCGGGCTCTGCACGAACTCCATCGGGTCGGCGAACACCCCGCCATCGACTGCCGCCAGATTGGCCTGCGCGCTGGCGGCACCGACGAGGAACGCGTCGTCGATGCCGTTCCAGATCGAATCGCCATCCTTGTGGATTCCGTAACCGCATTCAACCCCTTCCTCGGACAGGCGCTGGCGCGCCGCGGCAAGGTAAGCCGCGTCGAAGATGTAGGTATCGGTAAGCACCCAGCGCCCGCCGGTCCAGATCTCGGCGACCGGACGCGCGGCCGATGACATGTGCGAGATAAGGCCGCGCAACATGTCACCGGGCAGCTGCATGTAGCGGATGCGCGCCGGGATCTCGAGGATGCGGAGCAGCGCGACCAGCAAGCCCACCTTGTCGAGCGCGTCGCCGCGGCCGGCATCGAGCACCTGGCGCGGGCTTCGCAGGCGAAACTTGAAGGGTTTGGCAAACGGGATGCGCTTGACCAAGCCGTAGACCGCCATAGCCTTCTCGCGCTCGTTCTTGGAAAGTTGCGTGAGCGCCCGGGCGCGAAGCCTCAGCTTGGCATCACCCAGGTCCAGCAAGTCCGTCGACCCGAGCCAATGGTCGGGGTCGGATTCGGCTTGTCTGCGATGGTGGGCCGCTTGGGGGACGGGAGGTCGGGGCACTTCGAACCATTGTAGGCATGTAGCGAGCTTGCGCTGTCGCTTTACTGATGCATGGTCGTGATCTAGAGGCGGCGCGGCAGGCACCCGGCTCTAGCCGGCGCGCAGAGGCGCAGCTGGTGTGTCAAGGCGCGGCAGACGCTTGCGGCCCGCAAGAATCGATTCGATGTCCGAACGCGCACCATCTATGAGCAAAAGACTACTTTTTTCCGCACGTACCGGATCGTGCGCTATGACTGCGTCGAGCACCGCTCGGTGCAATGGCAGCGAGTCGCGCGGTCCACCCTTGCGCGCTGTCGAGATCTCGAAGCTGGTGCGCAGCAGCGCCGCCAGTGCCTTGCTCATCTGGATCACCATGCGATTGCGCGAGGCACGCAACAAGCCCTGATGGAAAGCAAGGTCATGACTGACATAGTCGCCACCCTCTTCCACCGCGCGCCGCATGCCTTCATAGGAGGCCTCGATCTCGCGGATCTCTTTCGCAGTCGCACGCTCGGCCGCCATGCGCACGGCCGCAGGCTCCAGGATGCGTCGCAAATCCTGCAGGTCGCGCAGGAAGTCGCGTGTGAGCCCGGCCTTCGCCTGCCAGCGGATCACGTCGGGGTCGAACCAGTTCCAGTTCTCGGAATCCTGGACCCGGGTGCCGACTTTCGGGCCCGTGGTCACGAGGCCCTTGGCCACCAGCGACTTGATCGACTCGCGCACCACCGTGCGGCTGACGCCGAGCTCCTCGCACAGCAGCGGCTCGGGCGGGATCACGGCGCCCGCCGCGTACTGGCAGCCGATGATCTTTTGCCCAAGATGGTCGACGGTATTGCCGTGGACGTTGCGGATTTTCATTGGATGGGCGCGCCGGGCGTGCCGTTGTCCAGCCGCTGACCGCTGACCCCATCGAAGACATGGGTGCGGGACGGGTCGATGCGCAGCCAAACCCCGTCATCGGGTTGCAACCCGGTGCGGCCGTGCAACACCACCACCATTTGCTTGTCGCCGACCTGCAAAAGCAATTCGGTCTCGGCGCCGGTGGGCTCGACGACAATCACGCGCGCTTCGATGCCTGCGCCCCCGGTGTCCACCTCGATGTCACCCGGGCGCACGCCGTAGTGCACGGCCTGTCGGTCGGTGGCGCCCGGCAGCGTGTCCACCGGCCAGCGCTGGCCCTCGGCTTCGACCCAGGCGCCAGCGCCTTCGAGCCGCAGCTTGCCTTCGAGCACGTTCATTGCCGGCGAGCCGATGAACTGGGCCACAAACAGGTTGCCGGGATGATCGAACAGCTCCAGCGGCGTGCCGATCTGCTCGACGATGCCGTCGTGCATCACCACGATGCGATCGGCCATGGTCATGGCCTCGATCTGGTCGTGCGTGACGTAGACCGTGGTGGTCTTCAGGCGCTGGTGAAGTGCCTTGATCTCGGCGCGCATTGCCACTCGCAACTTCGCATCGAGGTTGGACAGCGGTTCGTCGAACAGGAACACCTTCGGGTCGCGCACGATCGCCCGGCCCATGGCCACGCGCTGGCGCTGCCCCCCGGAGAGCTCGCGCGGCCTGCGATCGAGCAGCTGGGAAAGCTCCAGGATCCCTGCAGCGCGCTTAACCCTCGCCTCGATGTCCGCCAGCGGCAAACCGCGAATCTTCAGGCCGTATGCCATGTTTTCGCGCACCGACATGTGGGGATAGAGAGCATAGTTCTGGAACACCATCGCGATGTCACGGTCCTTGGAATCGAGGTCGTTGATGACCTTGCCGTCGATGGCGATTTCACCGCCACTGATTTCTTCCAGACCGGCCAACATG
>JBKJOM010000206.1:0-6029 GCA_046595775.1 Ramlibacter sp.
GCCACGTTGCCGGTCGACCTGATGAGCCTCGCTTCGCACAAGACCTACGGCCCCAAGGGCATCGGCGCGCTGTACGTTTGCCGCAAGCCCCGTGTGCGGATCGAAGCGCAAACGCACGGCGGTGGCCACGAGCGCGGCATGCGCTCCGGCACGCTGCCCACGCACCAGATCGTCGGTATGGGCGAGGCGTTCCGCATCGCCAAGGCCGAGATGGTCCAGGACAACGCCAAGGCGCGCGCGCTACAGCAGCGCCTGCTGGACGGCCTGAAGGATGTGGAGCAAGTGTTCATCAACGGAAACCTCGAGCACCGGGTGCCGCAGAACTTGAACATCAGCTTCAACTACGTCGAAGGTGAGTCCCTGATCATGGGGATCAAGGGGTTGGCGGTGTCGTCGGGCTCGGCCTGCACATCGGCATCGCTCGAACCCAGCTACGTGCTGCGTGCCCTGGGCCGCAGCGACGAACTGGCACACAGCAGCCTTCGCATGACCATCGGCCGTTTCACGACCGAAGAAGAAATCGACTATGCCGTCAACACGATCCGCGAGAACGTCGCCCGCCTGCGTGAACTCTCTCCCTTGTGGGAGATGTACCAGGATGGCGTCGACATCTCTTCGATCCAGTGGACGGCGCATTGAGACTGGAGAATCACCATGGCCTATTCTGAAAAAGTCGTTGACCACTACGAGAACCCCCGCAACGTCGGCTCCTTCGACAAGGGCGATGAGGACGTTGGCACCGGCATGGTGGGCGCGCCTGCCTGCGGCGACGTCATGAAGCTGCAGATCAAGGTGAACCCGGCCACCGGCGTCATCGAAGATGCGCGATTCAAGACCTACGGCTGCGGCTCGGCCATCGCTTCGAGCTCGCTCGTGACCGAGTGGGTCAAGGGCAAGACACTGGACCAGGCGGCCGCGCTCAAGAACAGCCAGATCGCTGAGGAGCTCGCGCTGCCCCCGGTGAAGATCCACTGCTCCATCCTGGCCGAAGATGCCATCAAGGCGGCGGTGGAAGACTACAAGAAGAAGCACGCGCACTAAAGTTCGCTGGGAAAAGATGGCCATCTCATTGACTGAAGCGGCGGCTAGGCACGTCACCCGGTACCTCTCCAAGCGTGGCAAGGGAGTGGGCGTGCGGCTGGGCGTCAAGACCACCGGCTGCTCCGGCCTCGCGTACAAGCTCGAGTACGTGGACGAAGTCGCACCGGAAGATGTCGTGTTCGAAGACCACGGCGTCAAGGTGCTGATCGATCCCAAGAGCCTGGCCTACATCGATGGCACGCAACTGGATTTCGTGCGCGAAGGCCTCAACGAAGGCTTCAAGTTCATCAACCCCAACGAGCGCGACCGCTGCGGCTGCGGGGAATCGTTCCGCGTGTGAACCTGCAGTCCAGCGATTTCGAGCTGTTCGGCCTTGAAGATCGGTTCGCGCAGGACAGGGCGGCGATCGACGCACGCTGGATCGAACTGCAGCGTGAAGCCCATCCCGACAAGTTCAGCGCGCAAGGCGCCGCCGCCCAGCGCATCGCCATGCAATGGTCAGTGCGCATCAACGAAGCCTACAAAAGACTGAAGGATCCGCTGGCGCGAGCCGGCTACCTGTGCGAGTTGCGTGGCGCACCGGTGGAAGCGGAGAACAACACCGCGATGCCGCCTGAATTTTTGGTCGAACAGATGGAATGGCGGGAAGCCCTGGACGAAGCGCGCACCGCCGCCGACCTGGACAAGCTCGACGAGGAGCTGAACCGCACGCGGCGTGACACGCTCGCTCGCATCGAAGATTTGCTCGACGTGAAGGGCGACGCTGCGGCAGCCGCGCAACAGGTGAGAGCCCTCATGTTCGTCGAGAGATTCGGGCACGACGTGCAAGTTCGCTTCGAGCAACTGGGACAATAATTGGCCATGTCCTTACTGCAGATTTCAGAGCCCGGGCAATCGCCCGACCCCCACACGCGTCGCATCGCGGTGGGCATCGACCTGGGCACCACCCACTCACTTGTTGCCGTTGTGCGCAGCGGCATAGCCGAGTGCCTGCCTGATGGGCTGGGCAGGGTGATCCTGCCTTCGGTCGTGCGTTACCTCGAAAACGGCGGCCGTCAGATCGGCCATGATGCGCAGGCTTCGCAAGCCGATGACCCGGAGAACACGATCGCATCGGTGAAGCGCTTCATGGGCCGCGGCCTCCTGGACATCGCCGGCCGCGAGAAACTGCCCTACGACTTCATCGACAAGCCGGGCATGGTCGCCTTGCAAACGCGTGCGGGGGAGAAGTCGCCCGTCGAGATCAGTGCGGAGATTCTCGCCACGCTGCGATACCGCGCGGAAGACAGCTTCAACGACGATTTGTACGGCGCTGTGATCACTGTGCCCGCGTACTTTGACGATGCGCAGCGGCAGGCGACGAAAGACTCGGCGCAACTGGCTGGCATCAACGTGCTGCGGCTGATCAACGAGCCCACTGCTGCGGCCATCGCGTATGGCCTGGACAACGCGAGCGAAGGTGTCTACGCGGTTTACGACCTTGGCGGCGGCACGTTCGACATTTCGATCCTGCGCCTGACCCAAGGCGTGTTCGAGGTGATCGCGACCGGCGGGGATTCCGCGCTGGGCGGCGACGACTACGACCGCGCGCTGGCGGAAGTGCTGCTGGCAAAAGCAGGTCTCGAGGCAGTGTCCCCCCGCGACAAGGCGGCGATCAAGATGGCGGCGCGCACGGTGAAAGAACAGTTGTCCGCGAAAAGTTCAATGGCCGTTCGCGTCGAAGCAGCTGGGCGGAGCGCGGACGTCACTGTGAGCCGGTCCGAATTCGAGTCTGCAACGCGCGCCTTGACCGAGCGCACGACCGCTTCGGTTCGCAAGGCGTTGCGCGATGCAAAGCTCGCCAAGGATCAAGTCAAGGGCGTGGTCATGGTGGGAGGCTCCACCCGCATGCCCCAGGTGCTGGATGCGGTGCGCGAGTTCTTCGGCGGCGAGCCGCTCACCAATCTCAACCCGGATGAAGTCGTGGCGCTTGGCGCAGCGATTCAGGCCAACCAGCTGGCGGGCAACGATTCGGCCGGCGACTTGCTGCTGCTCGACGTGATCCCGCTGTCGCTGGGCATAGAGACCATGGGCGGGCTGGTCGAGCGCATCGTGCCGCGCAACGAAACCATTCCCACCGCCAAGGCGCAGGATTTCACCACCTACAAGGATGGCCAGACCGCGATGGCGCTGCACGTGGTGCAGGGCGAGCGTGACCTGGTACAGGATTGCCGCAGCCTCGCGCGCTTCGAGCTGCGCGGCATCCCGCCGATGGCTGCTGGCGCGGCCCGCATCCGGGTGACATTCACTGTCGATGCGGACGGTCTGCTCTCTGTCGACGCAAAAGAGCAGGGCAGTGGCGTGGCGGCGCGCATCGACGTGAAGCCGTCGTACGGCCTGTCTGACGATGAGATCGCGCGCATGCTGAAGGACAGCTTTGCCACCGCCGAGCAGGATATCAAGGCGCGCGCGATCACGGAAGCCCGGGTCGATGCGCAGCGGATGTTGATGGCCACACAGACCGCGCTGGATGCCGACGCTCAATTGCTCGAAGCGGACGAACGCGCACATATCGATGCGCTGATGGCCTCGCTGCGCGCCATCGCGGAGAACAGCACCGAAGCGGCGGTGGTCGAAGCGGCGACCGAAGCGCTTGGCAAGGGCACGGAGTCCTTCGCCGCGCAGCGCATGAACCGCAGCATCCAGAAGGCCCTCTCAGGCAAGAACGTGGAGACTCTCTAGAAATGTGCGCCCCCACGCTTTTCACTTCGTGTAATGCGCTGCCCCCCGAGGGGGCTTCAGCCTCCTTCGGGTGGAAGTGCGGAGACTGACATGGCCATCATCAAGATCCTGCCGCACCCCGAGTACTGCCCGAGAGGCGCAGAGATCAACGCCCCCGCGGGCACTTCGGTCTGCGAAGCGCTGCTGGACAACGACATCAAGATCGAGCATGCCTGCGACATGAGTTGCGCTTGCACGACCTGCCACATCATCGTGCGGGAAGGCTTCAACTCGCTCAACGAAATGGACGAGAGCGAAGAGGACCTGCTGGATCGCGCGTGGGGCCTGGAGCCGAACTCGCGTCTTTCATGCCAGGCGATCGTGGCGCAAAAGGACCTGGTGGTCGAGATTCCGAAGTACTCGATCAACCACGCCAAAGAGAATCACTGAATCGAGTAGCCCCCGTCCACGGGGATCGCGGTCCCGGTCACGAAGTCCGATGCGCTGCTCGCCAGGAACACTGCCACTCCCGCCATGTCAGAAGGCGCACCCCAGCGACCGGCGGGCGTGCGCGCGAGGACGCGTTCGTTCAACCCCGGAACCTGCTCCCTTGCACCTTGCGTCAGCTCGGTGTCGATCCAACCCGGCAACACCGCGTTGACCTGGATGTTCTCGGCGGCCCACGCCGTGGCCAACGAGCGGGTGAACTGCACGATTCCCCCCTTGCTCGCACCGTAGGCGGCTGCGAAGGGCGCGCCGAAGATCGACATCATCGAACCGATGTTGATCACCTTGCCACCCTGGCGTTTGAGCAGGGGGTACGCGGCCTGGCAGCAGAGGAATGCGCTCGTGAGGTTGGTGTCCATCACATGCCGCCACTCTTGCAGCGAGAGTTCTTCGGGGCGCTTGCGCACGGTGGTGCCCGCGTTGTTCACCAGGATGTCGAGCCGGCCGTGCCGCTGGCCTGTTTCGTGGAACAACTGAGCGACCATGCCTTCGTCGGTGACGTCCGTCTCGATGGAGTCGGCGTGGCATCCTTCCTTGCGCAATTCATGGGCGGCTTCGCGCGATTTGTCCGCGTTGCGGCCCGCGACAATGACCAGCGCGCCGGCGTGTCCGAGCCCACGCGCCATGCCCAGCCCGATGCCGCCGTTGCCGCCTGTGACAAGTGCGACTCTTCCCTTGAGATCGAACATCGCGTACTCCTTGCGCCCGCGAAAAGCAGGATGGGCTCAAGCATAATCGCACGCATGCGGCAGATCGTCCTGGACACGGAAACAACGGGCCTTTCGGCCGAAGGCGGCGACCGGATCATCGAGATCGGGTGCGTCGAGCTGGTGGCGAGAAAGCTCACCGGCAACAACAAACATTTTTACCTGAATCCGGGACGAGACAGCCATGAAGATGCGCTGAAGGTTCACGGCATCAGCAATGAGTTCCTGCGCGACAAGCCAAAGTTCACGGCCGTAGCCGACGAACTGCTCGAGTACCTCACCGGCGCCGAGATCATCATCCACAACGCCGCCTTCGACGTCTCTTTCCTGAACAAGGAACTTGAGTTGTGCGGGCGGCCGCCGTTTCGCACCTACGCCGTGCAGGTGACGGACACGCTGGTGATGGCCAAGGAAGCGTACCCGGGCAAGCGCAACAGCCTCGACGCGCTGTGCGACCGGCTGGGCGTCGACAACTCGGGCCGCACGCTGCATGGCGCGCTGCTGGATGCGGAACTGCTTGCCGACGTGTACATCAACATGACGCGCGGCCAGGACGCATTGCTGATCGACGTCGGCGCGCATGAAGCGATCAGCGGCATCGTCACGAAGGTCGACCTCACCGCGTTCACGCTGCCGGTGCTGCTCGCAAGCGAGCAGGAAGCCGCCGCGCACGAGGAAGTGCTCAAGCAGTTGGACAAGGCAAGCGGCGGCAAGACGCTCTGGCGGATGCCCATCCGTCCTATGGCATAATTTGAGGCTGTTCCGTGAAGGCGGAGAGGGCGATTAGCTCAGCGGTAGAGCACTGCATTCACACTGCAGGGGTCACATGTTCGATCCATGTATCGCCCACCACTTTCAAAGCAAAAAGGCGCCTTTCGGCGCCTTTTTTGTGAAGCGCGGAAGCGAACTTCAAGCCCAGCGTGGCCCCTTGCCGTCGGCCAGCCTCGCGGGCATCAGCGGCGCCGCGCGATGGAAGACACTGTGGCCGTGATGCGATCGAGGAACGGCGCCATGCGGTAGCGCTGGGCCAGCGTCGCGGCACCGTCGGCGATGCGGCGTCGCAGGGCGCCGTCG
>JBKJOM010000059.1:0-24250 GCA_046595775.1 Ramlibacter sp.
ATTCCCGCGGAACTCACTCGGTGCACTTGCTCCTTCTGCTCCAAGCGCGGTGCGTTGGTGGCGTACTACCGACCTGATCAGTTCCAAGTGACAACCCCCGAAGACAACGATGCGACCTACCGCTGGAATACGAAGCTTGTGGCGCATCATTTCTGCCCTACGTGTGGAATCGCCACGTTCTCCGATAGCCCCGCGTTTGAACCAGACGGAAGCTGGGATAAAAGCACTCGCCGGATCGGTGTCAATGCGCGCTTGTTCGATAACTTCGATGCCGCAGCGGCTCCCGTCACAGTCATCGACGGTAAAAACCTATGGTAGTTGGTGGCTCATTTTGTTCTGCTGCCAACTGTCCAAAGAAGCAGCCTAAGAATTCATTCAAGCCGAAGCCGCCCCCCGTGCCAATATGTCGTGCTACACCGACCCCAGATAGAGCAGTGAGGAACGAGGTAGGTATGACGTAAGCGGCTGGCCATTCCACCTTGCGCGGCAGCTCACGGTATAGGGGTCTTGTCGTCCGAAGGGCCAAAGCGTCTTGAGGTTCTTTGCGGTAGGAAACCCACAGTGGCGCCGCCCGGCCGTTGCGGCTATGCTTGCGCGCAAATCGCACCTGAGGGGGCAGACTTGACTCCGCTGGCATACCACGTCCTGCACGAAGGGCGCCGCATGGGCCCGTACGACCGGCGCACGATCGTCGGCCTGCGCGTCAAGAAGACGCTGACCAGCGACCACGAGCTGGAGGCCAGCGACGGCAGCCGGCTCACCGTGGCCGACCTGATCGGACGCCAGCCGTCGCGACCCGACTTCAACGCGATGCGCAGCGGCGTCTACGCCGCCCCCAGGATGGCGTGCAGCGCCGTTCTGATCGACAGCGAGCCGGGTCCGGTCGAGATCCTGCCGTTCCGAGGCGAGGTCGAGGTGCGGGTCCACCCCGACGTGCTGCGCATCGCCGGCACGTATCGCGCCGGCCGGAGCCTCAAGGAAGGCCGGGTCAAGCTGCCGCTCAAGGACGTCGCCTACATCCGCCATGCGGGTTCGCGGGTCGATCTGTGGCTGCGGACCGGCCCGGCGCCCGCCGGCGGCCTGCAGCGGCTGGCGCTCGACCTGTTCAGCGAGGACGCGGTCAAGGACCTGCTGCAGGGGCTGCCCGACGCGCTCCCGTGGCCCGAGGAGGTGCATGCGTCCCCATCAGTGGCGCCGGGAAAGGCCGGCAATGCCTCGCTCAGTCCCTTGCTCTGGGCCGCGGTGAGCGGCATCGTGCTGGTCGCGGGCCTGGTGCTGCTGGTGGTGTTGCGGCGGCGCTTCTGAGACTTTGCGGGACAGACCTTCAGCTCTGTCCCCAACTGATCAAGTGATCAGGCGGAACGTTGCCACAGCCAGTGCAACAGCGGCGCGCGCGCCCGGGTCAGGCTTTTGTAGGCTAGCACTGCGTCGCTCATCGACGCGATCGACTCGTGCAGGCGCAGGGCCTGCTCCCGCGTCGCCACGGCTTCGGCGAGCGGCTGCAGCAGCACGTGGATGGTGAACACGGCCTGCCGCGTGCCGCGGCCGACCGGGAAGAAGGTCTGACGCTCGGCGCGCAGGAAGCACTGCGCGGCGAAAGCCTCAGGATCGGACGTTTGCGGCCACGGCGTGCGCGGCTGGCGCCGTGGATGCTGGTCGAAGCGCGGCGAGGGCGAGACCGTCCAGACGAAGCGCTCCCAGCAGCCGCCCTCGGTGACAAGCTGCACCAGCTGGGTTCCGGCTGCCTGCAGACCAGCGTTGTCGGCCACCGGCGCGTGAACGGCGGCAAAGCTCAAACCGAGCTTGTCCTCGGGGGCCCAGTGCGACGGCACGCAGACGCACAGCCAGGGCAGGGTGGTCGTTGCGCCGTCGAGGACCGCCAGGTCTTCCTCGAACGCCAGCTCGGGCGGCAGGGCCAGAGGGCCAGCCTTGTCGGCAATGGCGGCCAGCGCCGGCGCCGGGTCGAAGCCCGGCACGCAATGGCGCGACTGGCCGGCCTCCAGCACCTCGCGCTTTTCCCGGGACAGCCGGCTGCCGGGGGCCAGCGGCGTCAGCTGGCGCGCGCCCTCGGCCAGCCGCTGCAGCCCGGGCTGCATGCGGAACGGCACGGCGATCTGGTCGAAGTCCATGGTGGCCAAAGAAAAAGGCTCCTCGCGGAGCCTTCGGATCGTAGCGTGGGCGCTCAGACGCGCTTGCGATACTCACCCGTGCGGGTGTCGATTTCGACCTTGTCGCCCTGGGCCACGAAGATCGGCACGCCGATCTCGAAGCCGGTGGCGATCTTGGCGGGCTTGAGGACCTTGCCCGAGGTATCTCCCTTGACCGCCGGCTCGGTCCACGTGATCTCGCGCTCGACGCTGGTGGGCAGTTCCACCGAGATGGCCTTGCCGTCATAGAACACCACTTCGGCGGGCATGCCTTCCTCGAGGTAATTCAGCGCGTCGCCCATGTTCTCTTTCTCGACCTCGTACTGGTTGTACTCGGCGTCCATCCAGACATACATCGGGTCGGCGAAGTAGGAATAGGTGCAGTCCTTCTTGTCCAGGACGATCTGGTCGACCTTGTCGTCGGCCTTGAACACGAGTTCGGTGTTGAAGTTGGCGATCAGGCTCTTCAACTTCATGCGCACGGTTGCCGAGTTGCGGCCACCGCGGCTGTATTCGGTCTTGAGGACGACCATCGGGTCTTTGCCGTTCATGATGACGTTGCCGGCGCGGATTTCTTGAGCGATTTTCATGACTTGCGGTGTTGTCGGGTAGGGTTGGGCCGGGGCTTTCGCGCGGGTCGGGCGGCGGGTGCGCGCAATTGCGCAAAGCCTCCTATTTTAGCGTCTTTCCGGAGCCCGCCTCCAAGACAGGTTCAGGGGGCATTCAGGGCCGGGGGCATACTTGCCGCTCCATGAAGACAGACGACGCGGCAACGCCGCGCCCAGGCCGCCCCGCGGTCCACACCGAAACCCTGCTGGCACTCACAGCCGCCTTCCTGATGCTGGTGGGGAACGGCCCTTTCTGGCGCGCGGCTCTGGCGGCGCGCCCGTGGGCGGAGCCAGGGACCTGGCTGTTCGCCGGTGCCATCTTCCTGGCCCTGGGCTGCTTCCACTTTGCTGCGGCCGCCTTGCTTTCCACCCGTCACACGGTGCGGCCGCTGCTGGCCCTGTTGCTGGTCGTCACCGCCAGTGCGTCGTACTACATGGACCGCTACACCGTATTCCTCGACCGGGCGATGGTGCGCAATGTGCTGGCCACCAACTACAAGGAGTCGGTGGAACTGCTCAGCTGGGGACTGATGGCCCACATCGCGGTCTTCGGCGCGCTACCGGCGACACTGCTCTGGTGGCCCGCCCTCAAGCGCCGCACCTGGAAGAAGGCGTTTGCGGTCCGCGCGGCATGGGTGGTGGGCGCTCTGGTGCTGGGTTGTGCCAGCCTGCTGCTGGTCTTTGCCGACTTCGCGTCGCTCATGCGCAACCACAAGGAGGTGCGCCACCTGATCACGCCGGGCAACATCGTCGCTTCGCTGGCCGGAAATATCTGGGGCCGGACCAAGCGCACCGGCCCGAAGCTGGTGGTGGGCGAAGACGCCACGGCCACAGCGACGCCGGGCCGCAGGCCGCAGCTCTTCGTGCTGGTCATTGGCGAGACCGCGCGCGCGCAGAACTTCTCGCTCAACGGCTATGGCCGAGAGACCAATCCCGAGCTCGCGCGCCGGAACGTGATCAATTTCCCGAAAGCGACCGCATGCGGCACATCGACGGAAGTGTCGTTGCCGTGCATGTTCTCCCCGTTTGGCCGGGCGCACTATGACGAAGACAAGATCCTCAGCCATGAGTCGGTGCTCCACGTGCTGGCCCGGGCTGGCGTGAAGACCTTGTGGCGCGACAACCAGTCCGGCTGCAAGTCGGTCTGCGAAGGCCTGCCCGCGGACCAGCTCGACCGTTCCACCGTGCCCGGGCTGTGCGCCGGCGGGCAGTGTTTTGACGAGATTTTGCTAAACGGCATGGACCAGGTGCTGCGCGATGCCAACGGCAACATGTTGGTGGTGATGCACCAGTTGGGCAGCCACGGCCCCGCGTACTTCAAGCGCTATCCGCCGCAGTTCCGGAAATTCGTGCCGGCCTGCGAGACCGACGATCTGCGCCAGTGCAAACCGGAAGAGATCGTCAATGCCTACGACAACTCGATCCTGTACACCGACTTCGTGCTGGGCAAGGTGATCGACTTCCTCGCGCAGGCGCAAAAGACGCACGACACGGCGCTGCTGTACATGTCGGACCATGGCGAGTCGCTCGGCGAAGGCGGCCTGTATTTGCACGGCGTGCCGTGGGCGATAGCACCAGATGTGCAGACGCGCGTGCCGTTCCTGTTGTGGCTCTCGCCATCTTTCCGGACCGCGGCGGGCGTTGACGAGGCGTGCCTGCGCGCGCGTGCGCCGCAACAGGCGGTCAGCCACGACTGGCTGTTCCACACATTGCTGGGCGCCTTCAGTGTGCGGACGAAGGCCTACGACCGCGCGCTTGACCTCTTCGCGCCCTGTGTCACGAATCGCTGACCTTGTAGCCGACGCCGCGCACATTGCGGATCAAGTCGGCGCCGAGCTTGCGGCGCAAGTTGTGCAAATGCACCTCGACCGCGTTGCTGCCGATTTCCTCGCCCCAGCCGTAGATCGCGTTTTCCAGTTGCTCGCGCGACAGCACGGTTCCGGGTCTCTGCATCAGGGCCTCCAGCAATGCGAACTCGCGGGGCGACAGCTGGACTTCCAGGCCCTGCACCTGCACTTGCCGCCGTGCCGAGTCGAGCCGAAGGTCGCCGCATTCGAGCACGGGTGAACCGCCAGCCTCGGGCCGCCGCAACAGGGCGCGCACCCGCGCCACCAATTCGTCCAGGTCGAAAGGCTTGAGCATGTAGTCATCGGCCCCGGCATTGAGGCCGGCGATGCGCTCGGGCAGCGAGTCGCGCGCAGTCACGATCAGGACCGGCAGCGAATGCCGGCGCTCACGCAGTTCGCGCAGCAGCGTCATGCCGTCCTTGCCGGGCAAACCCAGATCCAGCACTGCCAGGGCGTAGACGCCATTGGCGACGGCGAGTTCTGCCGAACGCCCATCCTTCACCCAGTCGACCGCGAAGCCGGCGCTGGCGAGGCCCTCCCGCGTGGCGCGCCCGATCATCTCGTCGTCCTCGACCAGCAGGAGCCTCATGCCGCACGCTCCTGCGTCGCCATGTCCCGAAGCTGGGTGACCAAGTCCACCTGCGACAACAGCCGATCACGTGCATGCCAAACGCACGCAGACCAGTCCTCGACTTCGATCTTGCCCAGGGCCGCACCATTGCCATTCCACGCGCGATGAAACCGGGCGAGTCCGGCGGGCGCTTCGAGCCAACCGAGGAAAGCATCGAGCTTCTCGTGGTGTGCGCCGTCGTCCTGCGGGTAAAGCTGCCATGCAAAGGCGCGGCCCGCCCAGAGGGCGCGCACCAGGGAATCCTCACCGCGCACGAAGTTCATGTCGCACGACCATAGCAGGTGATCGAAGTCTTGCTGGGTCAACAGGGGCAGGTAGGTGACGGCCAGACTCCCTCGATCTTCGCGGCCGGTCGCACGCACTGCCGAGGTGGCGCGGCCGGCGGTCACGAGCAGCCGCGTACGAACCGGGTCTGAAGCCAATTGGTCGAGCAGGTCCGGCATCAACGCGGGCTCGTAGCAAAAGAGGCTGATGCGGCGCTCATCGGCCGCAGACACTCCAAAGCCTGCGAGCCACGCCGCCGAATCGAAGCAATCCTGACGTGCTTGCAAGTCGGTCTCACGCAGCAGTCCGCCGGTTCGGGATGTGAACCCCGGATAGAAAAAGCGCTTCACAAGCCCTGCGGCAGGCCCCGCCAACACCGGAGAAGGCAGGCCGTGGCTGCGCTGCGCGAACGACTCTGCGGTGAGGTATTCCAGATTGATCCATGCCGGCTGCCGTCCAGGGTTGTCTGCCGCTTTGCGCATCGCCGCCTGGAAGAAGTGGGGCAGCTCGCAGCCGAATGCTTCGATGACGGCATCGCCGGGAGCCTGCTCGTCGTTCCAGTCCAGCAACTGCACGCCGGGCGCGCCGCCAGGCGCCATCCAGGCCAGCGCCGAGGCCTGGTCCACTCGCAGCCTCACCAGATCGCCCCCGGCGGCGAGGTCGCTTGCCAGCCGCCAGCACACGCCGACGTCACCATGGTTGTCGATGACCTTGCAAAAGATGTCCCAGAGCATGGGAAGATTGTGGTGTATGTCCGAAGGCCATTCCGAACAACACTCCGAGCAACTGCTGGCGCAGGTGGCTGCGTTGCCGCAACTGCCGGGCGTCTACCGCTACTTCGACGCTCAGGACGGGGTGCTTTACGTCGGCAAGGCGCGCAACCTCAAAAGGCGCGTCTCCAGCTACTTTCAGAAGAACCACGGTGGCACGCGCATCGGCTACATGATCGGCAAGATCGTGCGGCTGGAAACGACAGTGGTGCGATCGGAAGCAGAGGCGCTGCTGCTCGAGAACAACCTGATCAAGACGCTCAATCCGCGCTACAACATCCTGTTTCGCGACGACAAGAGCTACCCCTACCTGAAGCTGGTCTCGCATGAATTTCCCCGCGTGGCCTATTACCGCGGGTCGGTCGATCGCAAGCATCGCTACTTCGGGCCGTATCCCAGCGCATGGGCGGTGAAAGAGTCGATCCAGTTGCTGCAAAAGGTGTTCCGCCTGCGCACCTGCGAGGACACGGTGTTTGCCAATCGAACCCGTCCCTGCCTTCTGTACCAGATCAAGCGCTGCTCCGGCCCGTGCGTGAACCTGGTCGACGCGGCGAGCTACGAGCGCGATGTGCAGAGCGCCGAAGATTTCCTGCGCGGCGACACGCATCTGGTGCTGACCCAGCTCGAGACGCGGATGATGGCGCACGCGCAAAAGCTGGAGTACGAGCAGGCGGCGGAGCTGCGCAACCAGATGGGCGCGCTCTCGAAGGTGCTGCACCAGCAGTCGGTGGAAACGCAGTCGGACAAGGACGCCGACATCCTCGCCGTGAAGGTGGAGGGCGGCCGGGCCTGCGTGAACCTGGCCATGGTGCGCGGTGGAAGGCACCTGGGCGACCGGCCGTATTTTCCGACGCACGTCGAGGACGCGGCCGCGGTCCAGGACTTCGGTGATGCGGCCGATGAAGGCGCGCAGGCCGAGGCCACCACGCCAGTGGAAGTGCATGTGCTGGAAGCCTTCATCGCGCAGCACTACATCGGCGTGCCGGTGCCTGCGGCGCTGATAACCAGCCACGCGGTGGCGCGCGAATTGATCACTGCCCTGTCGGAGCAGTCCGGCGTGAAGATCAACGCGGTCCACAACCCGCGTGAGCAGCGCCGCCTTTGGCTGGAGATGGCGCAAAAGGGCGCGGAGATCCAGCTTGCGCGGCTGCTGGCCGAAGAGGGCTCGCAGCAGGCACGCACCCGCGCGCTGGTGGATGCACTGGACCTGGCCCCGGATCACCTCGACACATTCCGCGTCGAGTGCTTTGACGTCTCGCATACGGCAGGCGAGGCGACCCAGGCTTCCTGCGTGGTGTTCCACCACCACAAGATGCAGAGCTCCGAGTACCGCCGCTACAACATCGACGGCATCACGCCGGGCGACGATTACGCGGCAATGCGGCAGGTGCTGCTGCGCCGGTACGCGAAGCTCGCGGAAGCTGGCCGCGACCCACCGGACGCCACGCCGAAATCCGCCGGCGGCGGCGCTCAGCGCCTGCCCGACCTGGTGCTGGTGGACGGCGGCAAGGGGCAGGTGAGCATGGCGCGCGAAGTCTTCGCCGAGCTCGGCCTGGACCTGGCCGTGATCGTCGGTGTCGAGAAAGGTGAAGGGCGCAAGGTGGGCCTGGAAGAACTGGTGTTCGCCGACGGCCGCGAGAAGGTGTACCTCGGCCGCGACTCCGCGGCGCTGATGCTCGTGGCGCAGATCCGCGACGAGGCGCACCGCTTCGCCATCACCGGCATGCGGGCGCGTCGCGCCAAGGTGCGGGTGGGTGGCAGCCGGCTGGAGGAAATTCCCGGCATTGGCGCCAAGAAGCGCGCGCGCCTGCTGCAACGCTTCGGCGGTGTTCGCGGGGTCGCAGCCGCCGGCATCGACGATATCGCCAGCGTGGAGGGCATCTCGCGCGAGCTGGCAGAGGAAATCTATCGCGCCCTGCATTGAGGCAGTAGGGCGTGCCAGAATCGAGCCATGTTCTTCACGATCCCGACGATCTTCACCTGGACGCGCATCGTCGCGATCCCGCTGATCGTGGGAGTGTTCTACCTGGGGTGGCCGCCGCAACTGCAGAACCTGATCGCCACGGTCATGTTCGTGACGTTCGCATTGACCGACTGGCTCGATGGTTACCTTGCCCGCAAGTTGAATCAGACTTCGTCGTTCGGTGCTTTCCTCGATCCCGTGGCCGACAAGTTCCTGGTCTGTGCTTCGCTGCTGGTCCTCGTGCACTTGCAGCGCGCGGACGTGTTCGTGGCGCTGATCATCATCGGCCGCGAGATCGCGATCTCCGCGCTTCGCGAATGGATGGCGCAGATTGGCGCTTCCAAGAGCGTCGCTGTTCACATGATCGGCAAGGTCAAGACCACGGTGCAGATGATCGCCATTCCCTTCCTGCTGTTCGACGGGAAGCTGTTCGGCCTGATCGACACCAGCGTGTGGGGCACATGGCTGATCTGGATCTCTGCCATCCTCACCGTGTGGTCGATGGTGTACTACCTGCAGAAGGCGCTGCCGGAAATCCGCAGCCGAGTGAAGTGAATTCGCAGGACCGGGGCGATGCCCTCATCCGGGCGATGCCCGCAGTCTTCGTGTTGATCTGGAGCACTGGTTTCATCGTGGCGCGATTCGGCATGCCGCATTCGCCGCCGATGAAGTTCCTGGCTGTGCGCTATGCCCTTTCTGTCGCGTGCTTTGCGGTCTGGGCGCTCGCCGCGCGAGCTGGATGGCCCCGCAGCAGATCCCAGGTCTTTCACCTTTCGATCACAGGGATACTGATCCACGCGGGCTACCTCGGCGGAGTGTGGGGCGCGGTCAAGCTTGGAATGGGAGCGGGGCTCGCGGCGCTGCTGGTCGGCCTGCAACCTGTGCTCACCGCGATCTGGGTTTCCTCGGGTGGCGGCGAAGTGCGGACCAGGCAATGGGTGGGCCTGCTGCTGGGCCTTGCCGGCCTGGTGCTGGTGGTCTGGCAAAAACTCGGGCTGGGCGAAGTGAGCTTGCTGAACCTGGGCTTCGCGATATTCGCGCTGGTCAGCATCACCGCCGGCACGCTTTACCAGAAGCGCTTCGTGCAACCGTGCGATGTGCGCAGCGCCAATCTCGTGCAACTGCTCGCGGCGTTTGCCATCACCTTGCCGCTCTCGCTGATGGAAACCGAACCCATGCACTGGGAGCCGCAATTGGCCGGGGCAATGGCCTGGTCGGTGCTCGCCCTCACGCTGGGTGGCAGTTCGCTTCTCTACATGTTGATCCAGCGCGGCGCAGCCACGGCAGTGACCAGCCTGATGTACCTGGTGCCGCCTTGCACGGCTGTGATGGCCTGGGCGCTGTTTGGTGAGCCGATCACAGCCCTGACGATATCCGGCATGGCGCTCACCGCCATGGGGGTGGGGCTGGTCGTGCGCTCGCGGACATGAGCTTGCAGGGCTCGCCCCGAAAACGCCAGGTGAATGCAAGAATGCCTGCATGTTCGATGGTTTTGAAACCCTGCAGGTCGTGCGCGATGGAGTCCGGCTGCATGTCCGGGCGGCTGGTAACGGCGATGCGCTGCTGCTCCTGCACGGTCACCCGCAGACCCATGCGATGTGGCACCGCGTCGCACCGGCCCTGGCGGCGCACTTTCGCATCGTGATGATGGACCTGCGCGGCTATGGCGACTCCGGCCGCCCCGAGGCCGGACCGGACAGCGCGGCGTACAGCAAACGTGAGATGGCGCTCGATGCAATCACGGTGATGCATTCGCAAGGGATCGAGCGCTTTGGCGTCCTCGCGCATGACCGCGGGGCGCGTGTGGCACATCGCCTGGCTGCCGACCATCCCGGGAAAGTGGACCGCCTGATGCTGCTCGACGTCGCTCCGACATTGGCGATGTACCGCAACACCAGCGAAGCCTTCGCGCGAGCCTATTGGCACTGGTTCTTCCTGGTGCAGCCACCGCCGTTGCCCGAGACGCTGATCAAGTCGGACCCGGTTCGATACATGCACAGTGTGATGGGTTCGCGCCACGCCGGGCTGGCGGCTTTCTCGCCCGGGGCGATGACGCAGTACGAGCGCTGCATCAAACTGGAAGGCAGCGCGCGCGGCATCTGCGGTGACTATCGCGCCAGTGCCGGCATCGACCTGGAACATGATGAAGTCGATGTGCGCGCCGGCCGCAAGATGCAGCAGCCGCTGCGCCTGCTGTGGGCCGAGCATGGCGCCGTCCACCGCTGTTTCGACGTGCTCGCGCTCTGGCGCGAACGCGCATCGCAAGTCACCGGACGCACGCTGCCGTGCGGCCACTACATCGCTGAAGAGGCGCCTGAAACCCTCGTCGAGGAAGCCCTCGCATTTTTCAAAGGAAACACGACATGAGCAGGAAGCGCATTGCAGTCATCGCAGGGGACGGCATCGGCAAGGAAGTGATGCCCGAGGGAATCCGCGTCATGGAAGCCGCCGCGACCCGGTTCGGCATCGACCTGGCTTTCGAGCACTTCGATTTTTCCAGCTGGGAGTACTACGAGAAGCACGGCAAGATGCTGCCCGACGACTGGAAGGAGCAGATCGGCGGGCACGATGCGCTGTACTTCGGTGCCGTCGGCTGGCCCGACAAGATTCCGGACCATGTGTCGCTGTGGGGCTCGCTCCTGCTGTTTCGTCGCGAGTTCGACCAATACGTCAACCTGCGCCCCGCCCGCCTCATGCCCGGCATCGTCTGCCCCGTGGTGCGGCGTGACGGCAGCGCGCGCCAGCCCGGCGAGATCGACATGTACATCGTGCGCGAGAACACCGAAGGCGAATACTCGTCCATCGGCGGCCGCATGTATCCCGGCACCGAGCGCGAGATCGTCATGCAGGAGACGGTGATGTCACGCATCGGCGTGGATCGCGTCCTGAAGTTCGCCTTTGAACTGGCCCAGTCCAGGCCGAAGAAACACTTGACGAGCGCCACCAAGTCGAACGGCATCGCCATCACCATGCCCTACTGGGACGAGCGCGTCGTGGAGATGGCCAAAGGCTACCCAGGCGTGAACGTGGACAAGTTCCATATCGACATCCTTACGGCGCACTTCGTGCAACGGCCCGAGTTCTTCGACGTGGTGGTGGCGAGCAACCTTTTCGGTGACATCCTTTCGGACCTGGGTCCCGCGTGCACCGGCACCATCGGCATTGCACCGAGCGCCAATCTCAACCCCGGGGGGCGAATGCCCTCGCTGTTTGAGCCGGTGCACGGCTCGGCGCCCGACATTGCCGGCCGCAACATCGCGAACCCCATCGGCCAGATATGGTGCGGCGCGATGATGCTCGAGTTCCTGGGGCACAAGGATGCGCACGATGCCGTGCTGGCGGCGATCGAGAAGGTGCTCGATCCCGCCAGTGGTGCGCCGCGCACCGGCGACATCGGTGGCAAGGCCAGCACCACTGACGTCGGACGCGCCATCGCTGCGGCAATCGGGTGACTGCGACTTTTTTTGCACCGGCACCCGACAATTCCTGCTCTTGCATGCGCAGACTTTTCGCTGCGGGAAATTTGCGCAGTGCCGCACGAAAATGCAACGCGAACTCGCAGGGAATCAGGGCAAAAGGCACTAGAATCCGCCTCCGCGCTGTTGTAAAGCCACCCGCCATATTGACACGCCATAGGGGCGTAGCTTTAATCTGCCGGTGGCCTCAAGGCCGCCAAAGAAACATCTACGAGGGGCACCTGGTGAACAAGACCGAACTGATCGAACACATCGCAAAGCACGCCGACATTTCCAAGGCCGCTGCCACGCGCGCTCTGGAGTCGATGATTGGCGCAGTGAAAACGACCTTGAAAAAAGGTGGTTCGGTTTCCTTGGTGGGTTTCGGCACCTTCGCGGTGGGTAAGCGGGCGGCGCGCAGCGGTCGAAACCCGCGTACCGGCGCAGCGATTAAAATCAAGGCTGCCAAGGTGCCCAAGTTCCGTCCCGGCAAGGCGCTCAAGGATGCGCTGAACTGAAAACGGTTCCGCTTTGGGGTGCTTAGCTCAGTTGGTAGAGCAGCGCCTTTACACGGCGTAGGTCGGCGGTTCGAGCCCGTCAGCACCCACCAGACACGAGGCAAAGGCGAACGGCGGTTCGCCTTTGTCTTTTTGCTTTCCGCCGCTTCCCCGAGTCTCCAGACATGTTCGAATTCGTCCGCAAGCACAACAAGGTCATGCAGTTCATGCTGTTCCTGCTGATTGTCCCTTCCTTCGTGCTGGTCGGCATCAACGGCTACAACAGGATGGGCGAGAAGACCGAGACGGTAGCCAAGGTTGATGGGCAGGACATCGCTCAGTCCGAGTGGGACGATGCCCACAAGCGCGAGATCGACCGCATCCGCCAGCAGGCGCCCAACCTGGACATCAAACTGCTGGACACGCCGGCCGCACGCTATGCCACGCTGGAGCGAATGGTGCGCGACCGCGTGATTTCCGCGGCGGCGACCAAGTCCAAGCTCGCGGCCAGCGACCAGCGACTGGCTCGCGAGTTGCAGGCCAACCAGTTGATCGCATCGCTGCGCGGGGCTGACGGCAAGCTGGACATGGCCAAGTACCGGCAGCTGCTTGGCGCGCAGGGCATGAGCCCCGAAATGTACGAAGAGAGTGTGCGTGGCGATCTGTCTGCACGCCAGGTGATGCTGGGCGTAGGCGGCAGCAGTTTCTCCCTGCCGGCGCAGTCCGCGCCTTCGCTGGGCGCTTTCTTCGAGAGGCGCGAGATCCAGGTGGCACGCTTCGCGACCGACGAATTCAAGTCGCGCGTCAGTCCGACCGATGCCGACCTTGAGGCCTTCTACAGGAACAACACGGCGGTGTTCCAGGCGCCAGAGCAGGCGAGCATCGAGTACGTCGTGCTCGACCTCGACACCGTCAAGAAGGGCATCACGGTCAATGAGGCTGACTTGAAGACCTACTTCGAGCAGAACACCGCCAAGATCGTCGGCCAGGAAGAGCGGCGCGCAAGCCACATCCTGATCACGGCAGCCAAGACCGCGCCCGCACCGGAGCGCGAGAAGGCCAAGGCGAAGGCCCAGGAGCTGCTGGCCCAGCTGCGCAAGAGCCCGGACAGCTTTGCCGAAGTGGCGAAGAAGAATTCGCAGGACGCGGCCAACGCGCCCAATGGCGGCGATCTCGACTACTTCCCGCGGGGCGCCATGACCAAGCCGTTCGAGGACGCGGCGTTCGCGATGAAGAAGGGCGACATCAGCGACGTGGTCGAGACCGACTTCGGCTTCCACATCATCAAGCTGGTGGACGTGAAGGTGCCCAGGCAGAAGACGTTCGAGGATGTGCGCCCTGAGCTGGAAGCGCAGATGAAGACACAGCAGGCGCAACGCAAGTACGCCGAAGTGGCGGACACCTTCAGCAACGGCGTGTACGAGCAGGCGGATAGCCTCAAGCCCATCGCCGACAAGCTCAAGCTCGAAGTGCAGAAGGCCGCCAACGTACAGCGCACACCCGCCACCGGCGTAAAGGGCCCGCTGGCCAGTCCCAAGCTGCTGGCTGCCGTGTTCGCGCCCGACAGCCTGGAGAAAAAGCGCAACACTGAAGCCGTGGAAGTCGCACCGAGCACGCTGGTGTCCGCGCACGTCGTGCAATACACGCCGGCTCGCACGCTGCCGTTCGCCGAAGTGAAGGATCGTGTCCGTGAGCGCGTCGTGGCCGCGAAAGCCGCCGAGCTCGCGAAGAAGGATGGCGCAGAGAAGCTCGCCGCGTGGAAGGCCACGCCCGCCAGTGCGCAGTTGCCCGCAGCCATCGTCGTGTCCCGCCAGGAAGGCCCGCAACAACCCGCGCCCGTGATCGAGGCGGCGTTGCGTGCCGACCCCGCCGCCTTGCCCGCATGGGCCGGTGTGGACCTGGGCGACCAGGGCTATGCAGTGGTGAAGGTGAGCAAGGTGGTGCCGCGCGAGGCGCCGACGCCTGACATCGCCAAGCAGGAGCAGGCGCAATACGGGCAGTGGTGGGCCAGCGCGGAGATGCAGTCCTACTACAACCTGCTCAAGGAACGCTTCAAGGTGCAGATGAAGGTGCCCAAGCCCGCGCCGCAGGCGACAGTGCTGCAATAAAGCAAAAAGCCGGTGCGAAGCCGGCTTTTTTCATGGGTGTGTGGGGTGGCTGATGGGGCTCGAACCCACGACAACAGGAATCACAATCCTGGACTCTACCAACTGAGCTACAGCCACCGTAGAGGGTGCGATTATAGCGGGGCTGCGGCGCCCTCAGTTGACCATGACCAACTTGCCCATCACGCCGCGCGATCCCATGTGCGCGTACGCGGCCTTCAACTCGGCCATCGGCACGGTGCGGTCGATCACCGGCTTGATCTTGCCTTGTGCGTACCACTGGGCCAGCTCGCCCATCATCGCGGCACTGGCCTTGGGTTCCGCTTTCGCGAAGCCACCCCAGAACACGCCAACGATCGACGCGCCTTTGAGCAGCGGCAGGTTCATGGGCAGCGCCGGGATCGGGCCCGAGGCGAAGCCGATCACCAGGTAACGCCCGCGCCAGGCGATGGAGCGGAAGGCGGGCTCGGCAAAGTCGCCCCCCACCGGGTCAAAGATGACATCGGGGCCCTTGCCGCCGGTCGCGGCCTTGATCGCTTCGCGCAGGTCCTCTTTCGTGTAGTTGATCGTTGCGTCGGCGCCGATCGACTTGCACAACTCACATTTCTCGTCGGTCGAGGCCGCCGCGATCACGCGCGCGCCCGCCACCTTGGCGATCTGGATCGCCGAGGTGCCTACGCCGCCAGCCGCGCCGAGCACGAGCACGGTTTCGCCGGCCTTCAGCTGCGCACGATCGATGAGCGCATGGTACGAAGTGGCGTAGATCATGATGAACGCGGCCGCGTCGACATGCGGGAAACCCGGCGGAAGCGGCATGCACAACGCTGCGGGTGCGATCACGTGAGTGGCAAAACCACCGGTGCCCGAAAGGCACGCGACATTCTGGCCAGGCTTGAGGTGCGTAACGCCTTCCCCGATCGCGACCACGACGCCTGCGTATTCCGAGCCGGGCACAAACGGCAGCGCAGGTTTCATCTGGTACTTGTTCTGGACGATGAGCAAGTCGGGGAAGTTCAGGCTCGCGGCCTTGATCTCGATGAGCACTTCGCCCGCCTTTGGTTCCGGCGTGGGCAGCTCGGTCCAATGCAAGGCGTCGACGCCGGTGGGGTTCTCGCACAGCCAGGCATGCATGGGAAATCCTCGCAAAAAAGGTTGGCGTCATCATAGTGGCGCACGGGGCGGCCCGCATGTCCCTGCGGCGACGGCGCGAGGGTGATGCGGGGAGGCGCGCCTACAATTGATTTTCACTCAGCGCGAGCCCATGCGAATCCTGCTTTCCAACGACGACGGCTACCAGGCCCCCGGCCTCCTTGCGCTGCACGACGCCATCCGCGACCTGGGCGAGGTCGAGGTCGTCGCACCCGAGCACAACAACAGCGCGAAGTCGAACGCGCTCACGCTGCATTCACCGCTGTATGTGCACAAGGGCGGCAACGGGTTTCGCTACGTGAATGGCACGCCCGCCGATTGCGTCCATGTCGCTCTTACCGGTCTGCTCGGCTATCGGCCCGACCTGGTGGTAAGCGGCATCAACAACGGCGCAAACATGGGTGACGACACGATCTATTCCGGCACGGTCGGTGCCGCGATGGAGGGTTACCTGTTCGGGATCCCCGCCATCGCGTTTTCACAGACGCAAAGGGGCTGGGGCCACCTGGATGCGGCCGCGCGCAAGGCTCGCGAACTGGTGCAACTCCTGCTTGCGCAGCGTATGCAATCGGCGAATCCCTGGCTACTGAACGTGAACATCCCGAACCTGGCTTACGAAGAGATCAAGGCCTTCAAGGTGTGCCGCCTTGGACGCCGCCACGCCGCGGAGAAAGTGATTTCGCAACCCAGCCCGCATGGCGAGACGATGTACTGGATCGGCGGCGCCGGTCCCGCGAAGGATGGTGCCGACGGAACCGACTTCCACGCGACGGCGCAGGGCCATGTGTCGATCACGCCCTTGCAGGTCGACCTGACCGATCACGACGCACTGGCTTCCTGGGCGACGTTAGCCGGCAGCGCGGGCGAGGGCGACCTGTGACGCGCAGGCCCACGTTCCCGGCGCGCATCGCGGCCGCGCCCGCTCTTTCTGCGGCCCGGCGCCCCGCAAGCGCTGCTTCGGCCGCTCCGGCCACCCCCGGTGGCATCGGCCTGGATTCGCATGCAGTGCGCGTGCGCATGGTCGAGAAGCTGGCCGCGCAAGGCATCACCGATCGCGCGGTGCTGGGCGCGATGTCCGCCGTGGAGCGCCATCGCTTCGTCGACAGCGCCCTGGTCAACCAGGCCTACGAAGACACCAGCCTGCCCATCGGTCTCGGCCAGACTATTTCCAAACCCAACGTAGTGGCTCGCATGCTTGAGCTGTTGCAAGGCGGGCGACGCGAAGTTTCGGGCAAGCTGGGCCGCGTGCTGGAGATCGGTACGGGCTGCGGCTACCAGGCCGCAGTGATGAGCCTGATCGCCAGCGAGGTCTACAGCATCGAGCGGCTGCGCGGCCTGCACGACAAGGCGCGTGAGAACCTGCGACCACTGCGGCTGCCGAACGTGCACCTGCTCTTCGGCGACGGCATGGCCGGCTTCGCCAAGGGTGCGCCGTATGCGGGCATCGTGGCTGCTGCAGGCGGCGATGCGGTACCGCAGGCCTGGGTTGACCAGCTTGCGGTCGGAGGGCGCATCATCGCGCCGATGACCACTTCCGCAGGACGGCAGTCGCTCATAGTGATCGAGAAAAAATCCGAACGCGAAGTGCAACAAAGTGTGCTCGAGGCTGTTCACTTTGTCCCCCTAAAATCAGGAATAGCCTGAACGGAAGAACAAAGATGCTCGAGATTCGCGGATGGGGTCATACAGCGGCAGCGATGCTGGTCGCGAGTGTGCTTGTCGGATGCTCGCTCTTCACTTCGCGCCCCAATGCGCCGGCACCGGTCGAGGACCGCAGTGCTGGTTCGCGCGGCCACGCGCCCGTGAGCACACCGGTCCTCATCCCGGCGGCACCGGGCATGACGGGCGCGGAGAACGCGGGCCGGCCCGGCTATTACACGGTGCGACCCGGCGATACGCTGATCCGCATTGCGCTGGACAGCGGGCAGAACTGGCGCGACATCGCGCGCTGGAACAATGTCGAGAATCCAAACGTCATTGAGGTCGGGCAGGTACTGCGGGTGATTCCGCCAGGAGGCGCGATGATCACCGAGACTGCGTCACGCCCCGCCTCACAGGCCAGCACCGCAGCCGTGCCGGCTGGGGCCGCAGCCAGTGCAGCAGGCGCAAGTGCCATTGCACCCAGGCCTGGCACTTCCGCACCTGTCGTTGCGAGCATTTCGCCGTCACCGGGCATCACGCCGCCGGTCCCCGTGGCGGCCGAGGATGAGCTGCCCTGGGCGTGGCCGATAGCCGGTTCGGCCAGCGTGCTCGCAGGATTCGACGAGCAGCGCAATAAAGGACTGGACATCGCGGGCAAAGCAGGCGACCCTGTCCTTGCATCAGCGGACGGTCGAGTGGTCTATGCAGGCGCGGGCTTGCGGGGCTACGGCAACCTTGTCATCTTGAAACACAACAACACTTATCTCTCCGCCTACGCGCACAACCAGGTGTTGTTGGTCAAGGAAGACCAGACGGTGCGCAAGGGCCAGAAGATTGCCGAGATGGGCAACAGCGATGCCGATCGCGTGAAGCTGCATTTTGAAATCCGTCGCCAGGGCAAGCCGGTTGACCCCTCACGTTACCTGCCGGGTGCTGCGAGGTAGCCATGGCGCGGCGCAACGGACACAGCAAGCCTGCCGTCCCGGTTGCGAGCGATAGCGCGCGAGCACCGTCCTTGCCTTCGAGCGAGGCCAACGGAGAAGCCCAAGACCCCAACCCCCGGGACATTCCGGCCGAAGTCGCTGGCGAGTCGAGCGACACGCTCACCTTGTACCTGCGGGAAGTGCGCCGCACCGAGCTCTTCACCGCGCAGCAAGAATTCGAAATGGCCACGCGTGCGCGCGCAGGCGACTTCGCCGCCCGGCAGTCGATGATCGAGCACAACCTGCGTTTGGTGGTCAGCATCGCCAAGGGCTATCTCGGCCGCGGCGTGCCACTCTCGGACCTGATCGAGGAAGGCAACCTCGGCCTGATGCACGCCATCGACAAGTTCGAGCCCGAGCGCGGCTTCCGTTTCTCGACTTACGCCACCTGGTGGATCCGCCAGTCGGTGGAGCGGGCGGTGATGAACCAGGGCCGCGTCATCCGCCTGCCAGTGCACGTGGTGCGCGAACTGCAGCAAGTGCTGCGGGCGCGTCGCACACTGGAAAACGATCCGGCATTTGCCGCGGCGCGTAACGGCTTCGAAGGCGAGGGCGTGCGGGTCGAGGATGTCGCGGCGCTGCTCGGTCGCGATGTGCAGGATGTCGCCGCTCTGCTGGCCATGGCCGAGGCTCCCAAGTCGCTGGACGCCGCGAGTGATCGCAGCGACGACGAGCACACCCTCGGCGATTCGATGGCCGACGAACTGGCAGTGGACCCGACGGGTGTGACCCAGACCCACGAGGTCGAGCGGCTGTTGAACAACTGGATCGATGCGCTGTCGAACCGCGAGAAGGAAGTGCTCGAAGGCCGCTTCGGCCTGCATGACCGCGACCCCGAAACTCTGGAAACGCTCAGCGACCGCCTGGGCCTTACGCGAGAGCGGGTGCGGCAGATCCAGAACGAGGCGCTGCTCAAACTGCGGCGCCACATGGTGCGCAGCGGCGTCAGCAAGGAAGCGTTGCTCTAAGAGCTCTTTTCTCTGCCGCGCAAGCTCCGGCTGCTAAAGTCGCGCGCATGGCGTGGCCCGTTCTAGTCTTCGATATCGAGTCAATCCCGGATATTGCCGGCTTGCGAAAGCTGCGCGACGACCCCCAAGAGGCCACCGACGAGGGGGTGTATTCCGCCTGGTGCGAGGAGCGCCAGAAGGACGGCAAGAGCGACTTCATGCCGCTGCACCTGCAACGCGTGCTCGTCATCAGCTGCGTGTTCCGCAATGCCGAGGGCCTGCGCATCCACTCCTTCGTGGATCGTGACCACCAGAGCGAAGGCAAAATGATCCAGCAGTTCTACGGCGCGGTGGAAAAACACTCCCCGCAGCTTGTGAGCTGGAACGGCGGGGGTTTCGATCTGCCGGTGCTGCACTACCGCGGCCTGCAGCACAGCGTGGTCGCTAACAAGTATTGGGACATGGGCGAGGACGATCGAGAGTACAAGTACAACAACTACATCGGCCGCTACCACACGCGCCATCTCGACCTGATGGACCTGTTGGCGATGTACCAGCCCAAGAACAACGCGCCGCTCGATGCCATGGCCAAGCTGTGCGGCTTTCCGGGCAAGCTGGGCATGGATGGCTCGCAGGTGTATCCGGCCTTCCTTCAGGGCAAGGTTGAGGACATCCGCCGCTATTGCGAGACCGATGTGATGAACACCTACCTGCTGTATTGCCGGTTCCAGAAGATGCGCGGTGGCCTCACGGAAGCCGAATACGAACAGGAGATCGCGATGGTGAAACATTCTCTCGCCCAGCTTGCAACGTCGGATCCGCACTGGCGCGAATACCTCGCTGCCTGGGGCTGACGCGATGAGGAGCCCACGCTCCATGTCGTGGGCGGCGCTGCTGGTTTGCATCGTGTTGCCGTCCCTGGCACTTGCGCAAGCACGGGGCTTCAAGGTCGAACATTACGAAGCACGGCTCGAGCCGGACCTTGCAACGCGCACGCTCAAAGCCCGCGAACGCATCGACGTGGTCGGCGAAGCCCCGGGCACCTCCTCGCTCGAATTCGACGCCGGCGCGCTCGAGGTCGATGCAGTTCGACTGGGGACGGCCATCGTGCCTTTCAGCAAGGCCGGTACGCGCCTGTCGATCACCTTGCCCTTGCCGCTACATGCAGGCGAACGCGCGCAGTTGAACCTGCAATACCACGGTGCGCCCAAGCATGGGCTGGAGTTCCACCCCGAACTGTCGCAGTTCTACACCGTGTTCTCCACCAGCCAGTGGCTGGTCTGCCTGGACGATCCATCGGTACGCGCGACGCTCGACCTGACGCTGGTCGCACCAGCGGGCTTCTCGGCCACCGGTAGCGGGCAGGCGGTGCAGCCGGCCATCCTGCCCGATGGCAAGCTGGTCTTTCGCTGGCAGCAGAAGGCGCCGATTCCCAGTTTCACCTACGGCTTCGCGGCCGGCATCTGGCGCGAATTCAGCGATGAAAGCCATGGCGTGAAGCTGCGCTATCTGTCCGCGCGCCGGTCGCCCGAGGAACTGGCGAAATTGTTCAAGGACACGGGCGACATGATCGCGTTCATGGGCAAGACGGCCGGCATTCCTTACGAGGGCAGTTACGAGCAGGCCCTCGTCATCTCGACCATTGGCCAGGAGGCCGCAGGTTTTGCGTTGCTGTCGGAAGCCTATGGCGAGCGCGTGCTGACGGACCCTGTCGCGCAGTCGCTGATCGCGCATGAGATCGCGCACCAGTGGTGGGGAGTGCTCATCACCAATGCCGATTGGGGCCATTTCTGGTTGAACGAAGGCATGGCCGTCTTCATGGCCGGCGCGTGGATCGAGCAGAAATTCGGCGCAGCCGCCTATCGCGAGCAGGTCAAGCTCTGGAAAGGTCGCGTCGACAAGCTGGCAGTGGACAACGCCGACCACGCATTGGTCTACGAGAGCTGGACCAGCCCCAGCGCCAACGACCGCACGGTCGTCTACATCCGCGGCGCGTATGTGTTGCACCAGTTGCGCGAGGAGTTGGGCGACGAGGTGTTCTGGCGCGCGATTCGCAGCTACTCGCTCAAGTCCAGAGGTCGTAGCGTGACCACGCGTGACTTCCAGGAGGCGGTGCAGGAGTCCGCGAAGAAGGACCTCACCGCCTTCTTCGACCGCTGGGTGTACCAGCGCGCTGCGACAATCGGGAAATGACAGCTGAAGTTGAAAAGAAGCCGCTGCCTGAAGGCTGGCTGGCGGTGGATGCGCTCGACATCGACGCGCAAGGCGTCGCGCGGCGGCCCGACGGAAAGGTCGTGTTCATCGAAGGAGCTCTCCCGTTCGAGCTGGTGACGGCCAACGTCTATCGCAAGAAAAACAACTGGGAGCAGGCGAGCCTCACCGCGATCCACCGCGAATCCTCCCAGCGCGTGAGGCCGCATTGCCCGCACTTCGGGCTGCACGAAGGCGCCTGCGGTGGCTGCAAGATGCAGCACCTGCATGTGGGCGGCCAGGTGGCCATCAAGCAGCGCGTCCTGGAAGACAACCTCTGGCACCTCGGCAAGGTCAGGGCGCAGACGGTCCTTCGGCCTATCGAAGGCCCGGCCTGGGGCTACCGCTGGCGTGCGCGATTTTCGGTGCGGCATGTGCGCAAGAAGGGCGTGGTGCTGGTGGGCTTTCATGAGCGCAAGAGCCGCTACGTGGCCGACATGCGCGAGTGCCACGTGGTGCCAAAGCACGTCAGCGACCTGCTGCTGCCGCTGCGCGCGCTGATCGGCTCGATGGAAGCCATCGAGACCTGTCCGCAGATCGAACTGGCCTGCGGCGACGAGGTGACGGCGCTGGTCCTTCGGCACCTCGAACCGCTCAGCGATGGCGATATCGCCAAGTTGCGCGGTTTCGCGAGCAATCATCCGGGCGTGCAATGGTGGCTCCAGGCCAAGGGACCGGATACTGTCAAGCTGCTGGACGAAGGTGGCGCGGAACTCGCCTACGCGCTGCCGGAATTCGGCGTCCGCATGCCGTTCAGGCCAACGGACTTCACGCAGGTCAACCCGCACATCAACCGCGTGCTGGTGTCGCGCGCACTTCGCCTGCTCGGTGCGCAGCGCGACGAGCGGGTGATCGACTGGTTCTGCGGCTTGGGCAATTTCACGCTCCCCCTGGCCACGCAGGCAGGTGAAGTGTTCGGCATCGAAGGCAGCGAACCGCTGGTGGCCCGGGCGCGCGACAACGAGGCGCGCAATCGCGCGCAGACGTCGATGGCGCTGGGCCGCGTGTCGTTTGCGGCGCGCAACCTGTTCGAAATGACGCCCGAATTGCTCGTGGCCGATGGTGTGGCACAACGCTGGCTGGTGGATCCGCCGCGCGAAGGTGCATTTGCGCTGGCGAAGGCGCTGTCCGACCTGCACCTCCAGCCGGAGTTGCGCGGCACATGGGCGCCGCCCCGGCGCATCGTGTACGTGAGCTGCAATCCCGCGACGCTGGCGCGCGATGCGGGCCTGCTCGTGCACCAGGCGGGCTACGCCTGCACGGCGGCCGGTGTGGTCAACATGTTTCCGCACACTGCGCACGTCGAATCAATCGCCTTGTTCGACCTGCAGCCATGAAAAAGGGGCCCGAGGGCCCCTTGATCGCGTTGCGCCTGCGGTCAGTCTCGCTCGCCGCCGAAGATTCCGAGCAGCGCCAGCAGGCTCTGGAACACGTTGTAGACGTCCAGGTAGAGCGCCAGCGTGGCGCTGATGTAGTTGGTCTCGCCGCCATCGACGATCCGCTTCAGGTCGTACAACATGTAGGCGCTGAAGATCACGATCACCAACACGCTGATGACCAGCATGCCGGTGGACGAGCCGACGAAAATGTTGATCACACCGCCGATCAGCAGCGCGATGGCGCCGACGAAGAGCCACTTTCCCATGCCGGACAGGTCGCGCTTGATCACGCTCGAGAGCGTCGCCATGACGAAGAACACGCCGGCGGTGCCGCCGAAGGCCGTCATGATCAGGCTCGAACCATTCTTGAAGCCGAGTACCGCCGCGATCAGCCGCGACAGCATCAGGCCCATGAAAAAGGTGAAGGCCAGCAGCACGGGAACTCCGGCCGCGGAGTTCTTGGTCTTCTCGATGGCGAACATGAAGCCGAAGGCGCCCACCAGGAAGACGACCAGGCCGACGCCGCCGGTCAAGCCGTTGGTAATGCCCGTGGCCACGCCGAGCCATGCGCCCAACACCGTCGGGATCATGGTCAGGGCGAGCAGCCAATACGTGTTGCGCAAGACCCGGTTGCGGTCGGCTGCCGTAGCTGGCGCGTAACCGAGATCGATGGTCTGGACTTGATCGTTCATACCTGACACTCCTTGCCTATGAGGCTTTAGATGGGCGCATTCTAGGTTGGTTCAAGCTGCCGTGAGCGAAACCCGCAAAATCGGCCCGCCACATCGGGCTATGCTGGCGCCATGAAATCCAAATCCACGCTCGAACTGGCCGACCTGAAGTCCATTGCTGCCGCGGCCGAAGCCGAAGCGCTAAAGAACAACTGGGCGGTGTCGATCGCGATTGTCGACGACGGCGGTCATTTGTTGTGGCTGCAGCGCCTGGACGGCGCCGCGCCAGTGTCCTCCCACATCGCCCCGGCGAAAGCCCGCACTGCAGCGATCGGACGCCGGGAGAGCCGCCTGTATGAAGAGATGATCAACGGTGGGCGCGTCTCTTTCCTGAGCGCGCCGGAACTGCATGGCATGCTGGAAGGCGGTGTCCCGATCGTGAAGGACGGCCAGTGCCTCGGTGCAGTGGGCGTGAGCGGTGTGAAATCAACCGAAGACGCGCAAGTGGCTCGCGCCGGCATCGCGGCGATCGGCCTGTAGGCGAGGGGGCTTCAGGCTTTCCCGGTGCCGCAAGCGCGTTGCAATGCGGCGACCGGTTGGCGCGAATTGCACTGGGCCACGACTTCGCGGGCGCAACCTTCGCACTGGCCGCACTGCGTGGCCACACCCAGTTCAAACTGGATGTCGTCGAAATCCATGCCGGCATGGGCATGTCGGGCGATTTCCCGGTCGGAGATGCGACGGCAGACGCAAACAATCATGGCTCTATTATAAATACGAATCGCTCGCATTTGTAATGCCCGGACGGTCCCAGTGGGCAAACCGGCTTACGCTGGATCAATTCGAAGCCCGCAAAGCCCTTCGAACGGATCAGCTGGAGGAATCGCCCAGTTGGGATTGCAGGTAGTTCTGCAGCCCGACCTTGCCCAGAACTTCCAGCTGG
>JBKJOM010000179.1:0-3893 GCA_046595775.1 Ramlibacter sp.
CTTCTTATTGGTTACAACTTATTCACCCGTCGTTTCCGCGGTTGGCGCTTCCGAAATTTCCGGACGATCGACCAGCTCGACCAAAGCCATTGGCGCGTTGTCGCCTACACGGAAACCAAACTTCAGGATGCGCATGTAGCCGCCGTTACGGGTCTTGTAGCGCGGACCGAGTTCGTCGAACAGCTTGGTGACCATGTCGCGATCACGCAGGCGGTTAAATGCCAGGCGGCGATTGGCCAGCGTTGGTTCCTTGCCCAGAGTGATGATGGGTTCGAACACTTTGCGCAGGGCTTTCGCCTTGGGCAGGGTAGTCTTGATCACTTCGTGCTTCAGCAGCGAATTGGTCATGTTGCGGAACATGGCCAGGCGATGCGAGGACGTCTTGTTGAGCTTCTTTAATCCGTGACGATGTTTCATTTGCGATTTCCTTTTGGTCTCTTGGCCGTTTTGCTTAAGTAACTTAAGCCGGCCTTGTTATCGTTATGAGGTTGAAAGTCGGCCCGGATTTTTTCCGGGCCGCTCCCGCAAGTGCGGGGATTACTGCATTTACTTGGTGACGCCGGCGGCAGGCCAATTTTCCAGCTTCATGCCCAGTGTCAGGCCCTTGCTTGCCAGGACTTCCTTGATTTCGTTGAGCGATTTGCGGCCAAGGTTCGGGGTCTTGAGCAGCTCGTTTTCGGTGCGCTGGATCAGGTCACCGATGTAATAGATGTTCTCGGCCTTCAGGCAGTTGGCCGAACGCACCGTGAGTTCGAGCTCGTCGACCGGGCGCAGCAGGATCGGGTCGAACTGCTGCGAGCTGCGTTGCACCGGCGCGTCGAAGGCGGCCAGTTCGCTGCCCTCGAGCTGGGCGAAAACGGCCAGCTGTTCCACCAGGATCTTCGCCGAGGCGCGCACCGCGTCTTCGGCGGTGATCGCACCGTTGGTTTCGATCTCGACGACCAGCTTGTCCAGGTCGGTGCGCTGCTCGACGCGGGCGCTCTCGACGGTGTAGCTCACGCGCTTGACAGGCGAGAACGATGCATCGAGGACGATGCGGCCTATCGACTTGGTCGGCTCGTCGGCGTAGCGGCGCATCGTGCCGGGCACGTAGCCACGGCCCTTCTCGACCTTGATCTGCATGTCGATCTTGCCGCCTTGCGACAGGTGGGCGATGACGTGGTCGGGGTTGATGATCTCGACGTCGTGCGGGGTCTGGATGTCGGCAGCCGTGACGACGCCTTCGCCATCCTTGCGCAGCGACAGCGTCACTTCATCGCGGTTGTGGAGCTTGAACACCACGCCCTTGAGGTTCAGCAGGATCGAGACGACGTCTTCCTGGACGCCGTCGATGGACGAGTACTCGTGGAGCACGCCGGCGATCGTCACTTCGGTCGCCGCGTAACCCACCATCGACGAGAGCAGCACGCGACGCAGGGCGTTGCCGAGCGTGTGGCCGTAGCCGCGCTCGAAAGGCTCCAGGGTCACCTTGGCACGATTGGTGCCAAGCTGTTCCACATTGATGGCTTTGGGTTTCAGCAGGTTGGTTTGCATTCAGGACTTCCTCTCAATACCCCCGGCTCGTTACACCGGTAAGGCTGATAAACAAAGGTGAAAACGCGGCTGCGGTGTGCAGCCGGTCAATCGCCTTAACGGGAATACAACTCAACGATCAGGGATTCGTTGATATCCGCGCCGAATTCGTCGCGGTCCGGCACCTTCTTGAAGGTGCCCTCGGCCTTGTCGGCATTGACTTCCACCCAGGCCGGGAGGCCGACCTGCTGGGCGAGCTGCAGTGCTTCGACGATGCGGTTCTGTTTCTTGGACTTCTCGCGCACCGCGATCACGTCGCCGGTCTTGACCAGGTAGGACGGGATGTTGACCGGCTTGCCGTTGACCGTGATCGCCTTGTGGCCCACCAGCTGGCGCGCTTCGGCGCGCGTCGAGCCGAAACCCATGCGGTACACCACGTTGTCCAGGCGGCACTCAAGGAGGAACAGCAGGTTCGCGCCGGAGTTGCCCTTGCGGCGGGAAGCTTCCTCGAAGTAGCGGCGGAACTGGCGCTCCAGGATGCCGTACATGCGCTTGACCTTCTGCTTCTCGCGCAGCTGCAGGCCGAAATCAGACGTGCGCTGGCCGGAAGTGCGGCCGTGCTGGCCCGGCTTGGAGTCGAACTTCGACTTGTCCGCAATCGAGCGGCGGGCGCTCTTGAGGAACAGGTCGGTGCCTTCACGGCGGGATAGTTTGGCCTTGGGGCCGAGGTAACGTGCCACTTTGCTTCCTTTAAATCACTGCCCCGGCCATTTGCCGGGGGAGCCGGCGCTGCGTGCAGCACCGGCGGTGGGCTTGGGTTAAACAGTCGCGCTTAAATGCGACGACGCTTTTGCGGGCGGCAGCCGTTGTGCGGGACCGGGGTCACATCGGAGATCGATGTGATGCGAATCCCCAGCGCAGCCAGCGCGCGCACCGACGACTCGCGACCGGGGCCGGGGCCCTTGATCTCGATGTCGAGGTTCTTGATGCCTTGCTCGATCGCGGCGCGGCCGGCCACTTCCGAAGCCACCTGGGCCGCGAACGGGGTCGACTTGCGCGAGCCCTTGAAGCCCTGGCCGCCCGAAGACGCCCAGCTCAAGGCGTTGCCCTGTCGGTCGGTGATCGTGATGATCGTGTTGTTGAAGGACGCATGCACGTGGCAGACGCCATCGGACACGTTCTTGCGGACCTTCTTGCGCACACGCTGCGCGGCGTTATTGACGGGAGCCTTAGCCATATCTCTTTACTCTTTCCGCTTAAATGAGGGGTCCGAGCAAACGCGCTGCGCGCTCACTGGTCCGACCCCTGGTCATTACTTTTTCAGCGCCTGGGCGGCCTTGCGGGGGCCCTTGCGGGTGCGCGCGTTGGTCCGCGTGCGCTGGCCGCGCATCGGCAGGCCACGGCGGTGGCGAAAGCCCCGATAGCACCCGATGTCCATCAATCGCTTGATGTTCATCGTGGTCTCGCGGCGCAGGTCGCCCTCGATGGTGAACTGCCCGATCTGGTCGCGGATCTTTTCCAGATCCGCGTCCGTCAGGTCCTTCACCTTCTTCGAATACGGGATGCCCGTGGCTTCGCAGATCTTGCGAGCGCGCGTGCGGCCAATGCCGAAGATCGCCGTCAGGCCGATTTCGGCGTGCTGATGCGGCGGAATGTTGATGCCAGCGATACGTGCCATTTGCGTCTTTCCTTAACTCTGTGTCCAGCGCTGATGCATCAGCCCTGGCGCTGCTTGTGCCGCGGATCGGTGCAGATCACGCGGACAACGCCCTTGCGGCGGATGATCTTGCAGTTGCGGCAGATCTTCTTGACGGATGCCGAGACTCTCATGTCTTTCTCCTAAAACTTCTGTCCAATTCGAGGTGCCCGAGCAATCGCTTCGCTTCTTGGTCCGGCACCTAGCAATTACTTTGCCCTAAAAACAATCCGTGCCCGCGACAAGTCGTAGGGCGTCAATTCAACGGTGACCTTGTCACCTGGGAGGATCCGGATGTAGTGCATCCGCATCTTTCCCGAAATATGTCCGAGCACTACATGCCCGTTTTCCAGCTTCACGCGGAACGTCGCGTTGGGCAGGTTCTCCACCACCTCACCCTGCATCTGGATGACGTCGTCTTTCGACATTCGTCACCCGTTGAGCGAGGTCTTGAAATTGGCTTTCTTCAAAAGTGATTCGTACTGCTGGCTCATCAGGTAGTTCTGCACCTGGGCCATGAAGTCCATCGTCACGACAACGATGATCAACAGTGACGTGCCACCAAAATAGAACGGAACGTTGTATTTCAGGATCAGGAACTCTGGCAGCAAACACACTGCCGTGATGTAGATCGCACCAGCCAGCGTCAAGCGCAACAGAATCCGGTCAATGTACTTCGCTGTAT
>JBKJOM010000223.1:0-7318 GCA_046595775.1 Ramlibacter sp.
CGCGCCGGTGAAGGCAGTGCCGGCCTGCACTTGGAAGACCTGCGGCTGAACGACGTGGCGCGCGAAGTACTGCTGCGATTTCTTTCGCGCGCCGAAGCAGCCGCTGTCGACCTCGGGGGCGAAGGCCTGGACGACCCGGTCGTCGTGCGCAGCGATCGGGCTCTGGTCGAAGGCATGTTGAACAACCTGGTCGACAACGCGCTGCGCTACGGCACAGGCAACGCTGAACCGCGCATCACCTTGGCCTTGCGCATGGCCGGCGGGCGGGTGGAACTGGGCGTGACGGACAACGGCGCCGGCCTGGCCAGCCACGACGTGCAGCTGTTGCGCAAGCGCTGGGCGCAGGGCGCGGCCGGCCAGGCACTTGGCCAGGGCGCAGGGCTGGGCCTGGCGATCGTGGCGCGCTACGCCGAATTGTTGGGCGCGCAGTTCGTGCTGGAGCCGGCGACGGACGCCGGTGGCCTGCGCGCAGTGATCCGCTTCTGACGCCTCAGGCGCGCCCCGGGGCGAAGGGGTCGTGCGACTGGAAGGCCGCCTCGCCCGTTGGCGCGACGCGCGAGAATCATGGCACCCGGCGCCCATCGATTTCGACCTCACCGAAGAACATCGCGTGCGGCCGGACCCACCAGCCGCTCTCGTTGTAGAGCGGCCTGTACACCACCAACGGCTGGTGCGTCTCGCTGTGGCGCGCTACACCGATCACCTCATATTCACCACCCTTGTAGTGGCGGTAGCGGCCGACGGGCGTGTCAGGCGTAGCGGGCCTGCTCAAAAAGACTGCTCCACGGGTCAGGCAACGAGTGCGTCGAGCTCAGGCAGCAGATGCGCGCTCTCCTGGGTCGTGGCGTCGTTGCGGGCACCAACAAAGACAGCGGGGGTACGGCCACGGTTCACGGCGACATGCGGCAGACCCGGCGGGATGAACAGGAAGTCTCCGGGCCGAGCCACGTCGCGGCGCTCCAGGCGAGCGCCGGTCCACAGCTCTACCTCGTCCCCGCTCAACATGTAGTGCGCTGACTCGTGGTGGTGCACGTGCGCATGGGTCCGCTGGCCCGCGGCAAGGGTGATCATGCCGAGGAAAAGCGCGCAGGCGCCGGTCGTTTCGCTGCTTACGCCGGGAGCATAGCGCGAGCCCTGGGGGCTGGTGAATGCGTCCGAGGGACGGACGACCAAGCGTTGCGTTTCAATGGCAATGGTATTCATGCGGGACTCCTTTGGGCGGGCATTGCGGCCCGGCGGGTCGCGGCCACACAATGCGCGACAAGACCGGCCGCGTCACGATATCGGGGCCGAATTTCTCCGAAATCTTGCGAAACGCCCGTCTCTCATGACCCGACGCTACGCCTTCGGCCCCTTCCTGCTCGACACGGCGCGGGGCACCCTCACGCGCGACGGGGCCGCGCTGGCTGCGGGACAGCGCGGATTGCGAATCTTGCAGAAGCTGCTGGCTGCGGGCGGCGAACCGGTCTCCAAAGCGCAGCTGATGGAGGCGGCGTGGCCCGACCTGGTGGTGGAGGACAGCAACCTCACGGTGCAGGTTGCCGCCTTGCGGAAACTGTTGGGGTCAGAGTCGGGTGACGCAAGCAAGTGGATTGTCACCGTGCCACGCACCGGTTATCGGATGCCTGACGTCGCCATGATCGAGGATGTGCAGCTCGGGATGCGCGAGCAGGCTGGGCCCGAGCCAGGCGGCCGACCCTGCATCGCCGTGCTGCCATTCACGCATCTGGGTGTAGATCCGGCACAGGAGTATTTGGCCGACGGCGTGAGCGAGGCGCTCATCATCGCGCTGACGCGATTCCGCTGGTTCTGCGTCACCGGGCGAGGCGCGAGCCAGGTTTACAAGCTGCGTACTGTAGGGAGCCGATGCGCCGCCGCCGAGCTGGGGGTGCGCTACCTCATCGAAGGTTCGCTGCGTCAGGCTGGCGCACGGCTGCGCATCGCCGCGCAACTGGTGGACGCGCCGAGCGGCCGCTGCCTCTGGGCCGACCAGTACGATTTGACCGACGCCGGCCTCTTCGAGGTGCAGGACGCCATCGTGCAGCGGGTGGCCGGTGCGATCGAACCGGAACTGCTCAAGGACATCGGCAACCTCGCAGCTGCACGCAGCGGCCCGCGAGTGTCGAGCTGGGGCCTGGTGGCGCAGGGCTCGTGGCTGTTCCATCACGTCACACAACCGACCCACTTGAAGGCGCGTGAGCTGTTTCGTCAGGCGCGGCAGATTGACCCCGGGCTGACCGAGGCGCACCTGTGGCTGGCTCGCGCGAGCGCGGGGTTGGTCGCATACGAATGGAGCGCCGAGCCGAAGCTGGACCTTCAGGAAGGCCAGGCGGCTGCGTTGCAGGCTGTGACGTTGGACGAAAGGAACCCGTATGCGCACTACGCGCTGGCCATCGTCAGCAACTATGCGGACGAGTTCGACCTTGCCCTGCGCAGTGCCGAAAAGGCGATCGAGCTCATTCCGGGCTTCGCGCTCGGTCATCTGGTGCATGGCATGGCCAACTTGTTCGCTGGCCGGGCTCGCGACGCGGCGCGGTCGCTCGAACGCGGCCTGCAACTGAACCGGTTCGACCCGCAGAATTTCGTGTGGTGCAACCTTCTGGCGCTCGCGGCCCTGTTCGGTGACGACGCTGAACAGGCGTTGCGGCATGCCACCGTCTCTCTCCAGATCCGCCCCTCATGGCGCCCGGCGATGCGCACGGCCACCGCAGCGTGTGCTGCCTTGGGATACGGCGAGCAGGCCGCACAATGGCGCCGACGCTGGGCGGGAACGCCGGCGGTCGCGGCCGATGCGCTGCAGCCGCTGTGGCGGTGCAACCCTGCCTGGAGGCAAAGGATGGAATCGGATCTAGAGCGCTGAGTCGCGCCGTCGCAGTTCGCACGACACGGGTTTTTTCCGATTCCCTCCGAAAGAATGCAGGGCAAAGATGCGGAGGGATCATTTTTCAGCTCAACCGCCTTGACAGGCAGGAGACCCGCATGACAGCACAGCCAGCAGGATCGAACAAGGCATGGCGCGTGACGGCGCTCCGTTGCGCACTTGGTGCAGCCGCCGCGCTGGGCCTCGCAGGCGCAGCGCAGGCGCAGGAAACTTTCAAGATCGGGGTCGTCAGTTTCCTGTCGGGGCAGGCGGCCGAGAGCTTCGGCATTCCGGCGGTCAACGGCGCGAAAGTCGTGATCGATGCCTTCAACAAGGGCAGTGCGCCTGCACCCTACAACAAGGTCGGCTTCGGCGGCATGAAGATCGAGCCGATCTACCTCGACGAGAACGGCGGCGCGACCAAGCAAGTGCAGGAACTGCGCAACCTGTACGACCGCGACAAGGTCGATGCGGTGGTGGGCTATGTGGGCTCTGGCGACTGCCTGGCCGTTGCGCCCGTCGCCGAGGAAATGAAGAAATTCCTGATCCTGTACGACTGCGGCACGCCGCGCATCTTCGAAGAGAACAAGTTCAATTACGTGTTTCGCACGGCTTCGCACGCGGCGATGGACAACGTCGCCCTGGCGCGCTACCTGAAAGCCAGGAACGTCAAGGTCCAAAGCTTCAACTTGATCAACCAGGACTACGCCTGGGGCCAGGACTCCAAGAAGGACTTCACCTGGGCCATGGAAAAGCTGTACCCCGGTGCCAAGGCGGGCGAGGACCAGCTTCCCAAGTTCGGGGCCGGGCAGTACGGCACCGAGATTTCTGCCTTGATGGCGAAGGACGCAGACATCACGCACAGCAGCTTGTGGGGCGGCGACTTGCAGGCGTTCATTCTTCAGGCGGCGCCGCGCGGCTTGTTCAAGCGCACGCAGGTGGTGTTCTCCGCCGGCGACCATGTGCTGCCCGGCCTGGGCGACAAGATGCCTGACGGCGTGATTCTCGGCGCGCGCGGCGCCTACGGCCTGATGTCGCCCAAGTCCTCGCTGAACGACTGGTGGTGGGATCTGTATAGCAAGGCCTACAACGTCTACCCAGTGCAAGCTCCCTACCGCATGGTGCAGTCTCTGCTGGGCCTGAAGCTGGCAGTGGAGAAGGCCATGGCGGCCAATGGCGGCAGGAAGCCGAATTCGGAACAGCTCGCCGCGGCACTCACCAACCTCGAATGGGATTCTCCGGCCGGCAAAATCCGAATGGCGCTGGGCAATGGCCACCAGGCGGTGCAGGACACCGCCATCGGCAGGACCCGCTACGACGCAGCCAAGAAGATGGTGCTGCTGGAAGACGTTGTGCGTTTCCCGGCGAGTTGCGTCAATCCGCCGGCGAACATGAAGTCGGAAGACTGGATGAAAGCGGACTTTCCCGGCGCCACCGGTTGCCCCTGAGAGCGAACTCCCTGTCGCGAAAGCGGCAGGGGCCGCGCGCAGTGCCGGGGCCCCGCGCTTCGCGTTGAACCACTCGCATTTCACAAAAGCGCATCATCACCGCCGTCCTTACCATCCTGGTCGATGCCCTGACCTACGCGTCATGGCTTTTCATCGTCTCGCTGGGCCTGACGCTGGTGTTCGGCGTGCTGAAGATTCTCAACATCGCGCACGGCAGCTTCTACGCGCTGGGCGCGTACACCGCGGCGAGTTTCGTCGGCTGGGCCGCTGCGATGAAATGGGCGCCCGCCTTTTCGATCGTGGCGATGCTGCTGGCCGCGGTGGCCGTGGCTGCGGTGCTCGCACCGGTCACCGAGCGCGCGCTGCTGCGTTTTTTCTACGGCCGTGACGAAGTGCTGCTGGTGCTGGTGACGTATGCGATGTTCCTGATCATGGAAGACGCCACCAAGCTCATCTGGGGCGCCAATCCCTATTACGTCTCGGCCCCCTACAGCATGTTCGGCGACGTCAGCCTGGGCAAGCAGACCTACGTCGGCTATGACTTCCTGCTGGTCGGCCTCGCCATCGCCGTGGGGCTGCTGGTCTGGTGGGGATTGAACCGCACCCGGCAAGGCAAGATCGTGCTGGCGGTCATGCACAGCGCGGAAGTCGCGGCCAGCATGGGCGTGAACATTTCGCGCGTCTACATGATCGCTTTCTCGATCGGCATTTTCCTGGCCGCGCTCGGCGGTGCGTTCACGGCGCCGATGATCTCGGTGCAGCCCGGCGTCTCCGTCGGCGTGATCATCGCTTCCTTCGCGGTGGTGATCATCGGCGGGCTCGGCAGCATCCAGGGCGCAGCCGTCGGCGCCTTGATCGTCGGGCTGGCCCGTTCGCTGGCCGTGCATACCGCGCCGGTGGCGGAACTGTTCTCGATCTACGTCGTGATGGCCGTGGTGCTGATGTTCCGGCCCGAAGGCCTGTTCCAGCGGACGCAGGCGCGCAAGATCTGAGCATGTCGGCTGTTCCCTTGCCTTCCGCCGCAGCGCCGTCCTCGCCCCGCGGCTCGTCGCTGATGCGCGTGGTGGCGGCCGGGCTGCTGTGCGCAGCGGTGCTGGTGATCGGCGGGCTGTTCATCCCGAAGTGGCTCACTTTCCTCGTCACCATGGCCGCGGCGAACGGGCTGGTGTCGCTGGGCATCGTCGTGCTGATGCGCGGGGGCGTCGTGGCCTTCGGGCAGGGCATGGTGTTCGCCGTCGGCGGGTATACCGCGGCACTGGCTTTCAACAAGCTCGGGTTCACCGACGCGCTGGGACTGACGCTCGCCGGTGGTGTCGCTGCGGCGCTGGTGGCGGCCCCGTTCGCGCCCTTGTTGTCGCGCTATCGCGGCATCTTCTTCGCCATGCTGACGCTGGCGCTGTCGATGGTGATGTACGGCCTGCTGATGAAGCTGGACTTGCTGGGCGGCTCCGACGGCTTCAACATCGGCCGGCCGACGCTGCTCGGCCAGGCTTTGCCCGACGCCCGCGTCGGGTACATCGTCTATGTGCTGGCGGTCGTGGTTTCGACGGTCGCCGGCGTGCTCGCACGCATCTACTTCGACAGCACGCGCGGGCTGATCGCGTTGGCGGTGAAAGAGAACGAGCTGCGCGTCGAGTACCTCGGTGGGTCGGTGCGACAGTCGATGGCCATCAATTTCGTGCTGGCGGCTTTCACCGGCGGGCTCGGCGGTGCGATGGCGGTGCTCGCGCTGGGCCATATCGATCCCAACTTCAGCTATTGGACGACTTCGGGCGAATTCGTTTTCGTCGCCATCCTGGCCGGCTCGCAAAGCATCGGGGCAGTGTTCGTCGCCAGTGCCGTGCTGGAAGTGGTGCGCTCATTTTCAAGTTCGTATTTCCCCAACACCTGGCAACTCGTCCTGGGCCTGTTCCTGCTGTTCGTGATCCGCTTCCTGCCGCGGGGCATAGGCTCGCTGTGGGTCAAGGGACACACACGATGAGCGCCCTGCTCGAGGCGCGGGGCGTCGGCAAGCGATTCGGCGCTGTGGTTGCTGCGGCCGACATCAACATTGCCATCGGCGCGGGCGAGCGGGTTGCGCTGGTTGGCAGCAACGGCGCCGGCAAGACCACCTTCGTCAACATGATCACGGGTTACCTGAAACCCGACGAAGGCCACATCACCCTGGACGGGCGTGACATCGCGCCGCTGCATCCCCGCGCCATCACCCGGATGGGAGTCGCCCGTTCTTTCCAGATCCCCCAGCTATATGGCGACCTGACGGCCCTCGACAACATGCTGGTGGCTAACGCCTGCGACGACCGGCACCAGAGCTTCTGGCAGCCGGCGCGGCGCAGCGCAGCGGTCGAACGCGCGCGCGGCATGTTGCAGCGATTCCGGCTGGCGGAGCACGAGGACCGGCGAGTATCCGAATTGCCCGGCGGGGTGCGCAAATTGCTGGACATCGCCATGGCCCTGAGCGGTGCGCCCAGGCTGCTGCTGCTGGACGAGCCTACCAGTGGCGTTTCGGCAGAGGAGAAGTTTCCGATGATGGACACCATCATGGAAGCGCTGGGACAGGACCAGGCGACGGCGGTAGTGTTCGTGGAACACGACATGGACATCGTCGAGCGCTACGCGCATCGGGTCATCGGCTTCTACAGCGGCCGGGTGATCGCGGACGGCGCGCCCGCGCAGGCGCTTGCCACCGATGATGTGCGCCGCTACGTCACCGGCGAACTAGTCAACGAATGAGGCGCGCCCAAATTGCTCAAGGTTGAAGACCTGCACGTCGACATTCGATCGGTGGCGGTGCTGCGCGGCTTGTCGCTGAGCGTGGAGAGCGGGAGCATGACCGGGTTGGTGGGCCGCAACGGCGCCGGCAAGACGACACTGCTGCGCACGCTCATGGGCCACTTGCCAGTCAGTCGCGGCCAGATCACCTTTGATGGACAGGACCTGGCTGCATTGCCCAGCCACGCGCGGGTCGGGCTGGGCATCGGCTTCATGCCGGAAGACCGCGGCCTGGTGC
>JBKJOM010000108.1:0-6332 GCA_046595775.1 Ramlibacter sp.
TGCAGAGCTACCACCAGAGCGCCGAGTGCTTCGAGATCACGTTCAACAAGCCCAAGTACGAGGCATTGCCGCCCAAGCTCAAGGCCGTCATCGCGAATGCGGTGGAAGCCTCCTCCGCCGACATGGTCTGGAAGGGGATCGACCGCTACTCCAAGGACTACATTGAACTGCAGACCACGGACAAGGTGAAGTTCTACAAGACGCCCGACACGGTGCTGCAGAAGCAGCTGGACGTATGGGTGGAAATCCTGAACAAGAAGTCGGCCGAGAACCCGATGTTCAAGGAGATCATCGCTTCGCAGCGGGTGTTCGCCGAACGCACAGTCAAGTGGGAGATGGACACGATGATCAATCGCCGCATGGCCTACAACCACTTCTTTGCTGCCAAGGCCGGCACCAAGAAGTCCTGAGCGCCGGATTCGACGCCATCGCCATCCGCGCGCAAGCACGGGTGGCTTTTTTGTGGAAAGAACGCACCGATGCAAAAACTGCTGCTCACCGTCGACCGGATCAGCACCTTCGTGGGACAGGCCTTCTCGTGGCTGATCGTCACCTTGACGGTGCTCATCTCCTGGGAGGTCTTCTCGCGCTACGTGCTCGACCATCCGCATCCCTGGGTGTTTGACGTGATGATCATGATGTACGGCTCGCTGATCATGATGGCCGGCGCCTACACGCTCGCGAAGTCGGGCCATGTGCGCGGTGATGTTCTCTATGGCTTCTTCCGGCCACGCACCCAGGCCAGCATCGACATCGTGCTGTACGTGCTGTTCTTCATCCCGGGCGTCTTCGCGCTGACTTACGCAGGCTACTTCTACGCGGCCGAGTCCTGGGCGATCCTGGAACGCTCCAACGTGACGGCCGAAGGGCCGCCGATCTATCCCTTCAAGACCATCCTGCCGCTGGCCGGCGCGGTGTTGCTCGCGCAAGGCATCGTGGAGATCATCCGCTGCGCCATCTGCATCCGCACCGGCGAGTGGCCTTCGCGTGTCCAGGACGTGCAGGAGGTCGACGTCGACAAGCTCAAGGCGATGGTGCATGTGAAGGATGAGGACATCGCCGAACTCGACAAGTTCGTGGCCAAGGAGCAAGCACGATGAAGATCCGCAAGGAACTCTGGTTCGGCTTCGCGCTGATGGCCTTGATTCTCGTGACGGTGGTCGTGCTCACGCCCTGGGCGAATTTCGCGGACGGGCACCTGAGCCACGAAGACCTGGGCGTGCTCGGCCTGCTGATGCTGGCCCTCATCGTCGTGGCCATCATGCTCGGCTTTCCCACGGCCTTCACCTTGATGGGCATGGGCACGTTCTTCGGGTGGCTTGCGTATCGCAGCGTCAACCCGGAACTGGCGACGCGCCAGGTCCTGGACCTGATGGTCCAACGCGCCTATTCGGTGATGTCCAACGACGTCCTGATCGCGATCCCGCTGTTCGTCTTCATGGGCTACCTGGTCGAGCGCGCCAACCTGATCGACAAACTGTTCAAGAGCCTGCACCTGTCGCTCGCCCGTGTGCCTGGCGCGCTGGCGGTCGCCACCATCGTCACCTGCGCGATTTTCGCGACAGCCACCGGCATCGTGGGCGCGGTGGTGACGCTGATGGGCCTGCTCGCGCTCCCGGCGATGCTGCGCGCCGGCTACAACATCAAGGTCGCCGCGGGCGCCATCACGGCGGGGGGCTGCCTGGGCATCCTGATTCCGCCTTCAGTGCTGCTCATCGTGTACGGCGCGACGGCAGGGGTGTCGGTGGTCAAGCTCTATGCCGGCGCCTTCTTTCCGGGAATCATGCTGGCCGGCCTGTATGTCGGTTACGTGATCATTCTTGCCAAGTGGAAGCCGCACCTTGCACCTCCGCTGCAGGAAAGCGAGCGCCGCGTGCAACTGCCCGCGTTGTCCATCGCGCTGCAGCCAGGCCGCCGCAACGCGGTCGCAGGGCTGCTGGCGGGCCTGCGCGACCCCGCGATGCCGCGCCGGCAGGTCGTGCTGCAACTGGTCATCTCCATCCTGCCGGCACTGGTGCTGGCGTTGATGCTGGGCGCGACTTACCTGTCCAGCACCGCACCCAAGGTGGCGGTCGATACAGGCAGCCTGGTGCAGAGCGGGGGCGCCGAGAGCAACGAAGAACCTTCGGCCAAGGAAGCAGGTGGACTGCAGGAGCCACCACCGGACAGCGGCGAGCTCAAGGAACCCCCTGCCGACGGCGCGGCTTCCGCGCCGGTGGCCGCCACGGCACCGGTGGCGAAGGCCGCGCCGACGCCGCAGCCCACAGCTTCGGCCGCAGCCCCCGCGCCGCGCGAACCCGCTCCCACATGGTTCTGGGTCACGCTCGCGGCCGGAGTTGCCCTGGGCGGCGTTGTGACCTTGTTGATGAACTGGGAGAGGCTCGAAATCTTCAAGATGCTGTTGGTGTCGTTCTTTCCGCTAGCCGTACTCATCATCGCCGTGCTTGGCTCCATCGTGTTCGGGCTGGCGACGCCGACGGAAGCCGCTGCGGTCGGTGCTCTGGGCGGTGTCATTCTTGCGGGCGTCTACCGCTACTACGCGGCAAGGCAGACCCACCCCTCCAACGCGGCCGGGCAGACCATGCGCGAACTGGGCTCGATCGTGAAGGAGTCATCCTTTCTCACGGCCAAGACCAGCGCGATGGTGTGCTGGCTCTTCGTCGGCTCTTCGATCTTCTCCGCTTCGTTCGCGCTGCTGGGCGGCCAGGAAATCATCGAACGCTGGGTGCTGTCGCTCGGGCTGACCGCGATCCAGTTCATGCTGCTGTCCCAGTTCATCATCTTCATTCTGGGTTGGCCGCTGGAATGGACCGAGATCATCGTGATTTTCATGCCGATCTTCATTCCGCTGCTGCCCAAGTTCGGCGTCGACCCGCTGTTCTTCGGGTTGCTCGTCGCACTGAACCTGCAGACCGCCTTCCTCTCGCCACCGGTCGCGATGGCAGCGTTCTACCTGAAAGGGGTTTCGCCGCCCCATGTGACGCTCAACCAGATATTCGCGGGGATGATGCCATTCATGGGCATCCAGGTGCTGGCACTGGCGCTGCTGTACATCTTCCCGCAGATCGGCCTGTGGCTACCGGGGCTGCTCTACAAGTGAGCCAATTGACGTTTACGTAAACGTCAATTAAGCTGGCGGGTGTTCCCGGGCGCGGTCGCGCCCGGGCTGGAGACTTTCGATGACCGACCTGTCCGCCGAATTCAAGGCGCTCGCCAATTACCGCCCCACCCACAAGGTGCGCTTCGTCACTGCGGCAAGCCTGTTCGACGGGCACGACGCGGCCATCAACATCATGCGGCGCATCCTGCAGGGCATGGGCGCCGAGGTGATCCACCTTGGGCACAACCGCAGCGTCGACGAGGTGGTCACTGCGGCGCTGCAGGAAGACGTGCAGGGCATCGCCTTCAGTTCCTACCAGGGCGGGCACGTCGAATACTTCAAGTACATGGTCGACCTGCTCAAGGCACGCGGCGGCGCGCACATCCAGGTATTCGGCGGTGGTGGTGGCGTGATCGTGCCGCCCGAAATCCGCGAGTTGCAGGCTTATGGCGTCACGCGCATCTACAGCCCCGAAGACGGCCAGCGGATGGGCCTGGCCGGGATGATCGGCGAAATGGTGATGCGCTGCGACAAGGACATCACCACTTACGCACCCAAGGACGTGGCGGCCATCCAGGGCCATGGCGAGATGAACTGGCGGGCGCTGGCGCAACTGATCACCGCGATCGAGGGCGGCACCGCCGATGCCAAGCTGATGGCGTCCGTGAAGGCAGCTGCCGGTGAGCGCCACATTCCCGTGGTCGGCATCACCGGCACGGGCGGGGCGGGCAAGTCCTCTCTGACCGACGAACTCATTCGCCGCCTGCGCCTCGACCAGGACGACTCACTGCGCATAGCCGTGATTTCGATCGACCCCTCGCGCCGCAAGAGCGGCGGCGCGCTGCTGGGCGACCGTATCCGCATGAACGCCATATCGCCGTGGAGCCAGGGGCCGCGCGTGTACATGCGTTCGCTCGCGACACGCGATTTCGGCAGCGAAATTTCGCAGGCACTGCCCGACGTCATTGCCGCTTGCCGGGCTGCGCGCTTCGATCTGATCGTGGTGGAGACCTCCGGCATCGGCCAGGGCGACGCGGCGATCGTGCCGCTGGTGGACGTGCCCATGTACGTGATGACGCCAGAGTTCGGCGCGGCCAGCCAGCTCGAGAAGATCGACATGCTGGACTTTGCCGAGTTCGTCGCGATCAACAAGTTCGACCGCAAGGGATCGCTCGACGCGCTGCGCGACGTGAGCAAGCAGGTCCAGCGCAACAAGGAACTGTGGGGCAGGCGGCACGACGAGATGCCGGTGTTCGGCCCGATGGCGGCGCGCTTCAACGACGACGGCGTGACCGCGCTGTACCAGGCACTCAAGCCTCGTCTCGCGGAACTCGGGCTGACGCTCAAGGATGGCCGCCTGCCGCACGTCACGGTGCGCCACAGCACCAACCAGACCCCCGTTGTGCCCGCAGGGCGCACGCGCTACCTTGCCGAGATCGCCGACACGGTGCGTGGCTACAAGAAGACGGCGCGCGAGCAGGCACGTCTCGCCCGAGAGATCCAGCAACTGCGGGCTGCTGCGGGCATGTTGCGCGTGGGCAAGCCGGACAAGGCCCGAGCCGCCGAGGCCGCCGACGACCTCGCTGTACAACGCGAGGCAACGCAAGACGGCGCCGCCCGCAAGCTGCTCGCGCAGTGGCCCACGATGCAGCAGGCGTACTCGGGCGACGAGTACGTCGTGAAGATCCGCGACAAGGAAATCCGCACGGCGCTCACCACGAAATCCCTTTCCGGCACGACCATCCGCAAGGTAAGCCTGCCGCAATACGAGGACCATGGCGAGATCCTCAAGTGGTTGATGCTCGACAACGTTCCCGGCAGCTATCCGTACACAGCCGGCACCTTCGCCTTCAAGCGCGAGAACGAAGACCCGACGCGCATGTTCGCTGGTGAAGGCGATGCCTTCCGCACCAACACGCGTTTCAAGTTGCTGAGTTCGGGCATGGAGGCCAAGCGCCTGTCGACCGCGTTCGACTCGGTCACGCTCTATGGCAACGACCCTGATTTGCGGCCCGACATCTACGGCAAGGTGGGCAACTCGGGCGTGTCCATCGCGACGCTCGATGACATGAAGGTGCTGTATTCGGGTTTCGACCTGTGCAAGCCCACCACGTCCGTCTCGATGACCATCAACGGCCCGGCGCCTTCGATCCTGGCGATGTTCATGAATACGGCCATCGACCAGAACATCGACAAGTTCAAGGCCGACAACGGGCGCGACCCGACCGACACCGAGGCCGCCAAGATCCGCGAGTGGGTGCTGGCCAACGTACGCGGCACGGTGCAGGCGGACATCCTGAAGGAAGACCAGGGCCAGAACACCTGCATCTTCTCCACGGAGTTCTCGCTCAAGGTGATGGGCGACATCGCCCAGTACTTCGTGCACCACAACGTGCGAAACTTCTACTCGGTGTCGATCTCTGGGTATCACATCGCAGAGGCGGGGGCGAACCCGATCAGCCAGCTGGCCTTCACGTTGAGCAACGGCTTCACGTTCGTCGAGGCCTACCTGGCCCGCGGGATGCACATCGACGACTTCGCGCCGAACCTCTCGTTCTTCTTCTCCAACGGCATGGACCCGGAGTACACGGTGATGGGCCGCGTTGCGCGCCGCATCTGGGCCGTGGCGATGAAGGAGAAGTACGGCGCCAACGAGCGCAGCCAGAAGCTCAAGTACCACATCCAGACTTCGGGGCGCAGCCTGCACGCGCAGGAAATCCAGTTCAACGACATTCGCACCACGCTGCAGGCGCTGATCGCGATCTACGACAACTGCAACTCGCTGCACACCAATGCCTTCGACGAGGCGATCACGACGCCCACCGAAGACAGCGTGCGCCGCGCGATGGCGATCCAGCTGATCATCAACCGCGAGTGGGGACTGGCGAAGAACGAGAACCCGAGCCAGGGCAGTTTTATCATTGAAGAGCTGACCGAGCTGGTTGAAGAAGCCGTCCTGTCCGAGTTTGAGCGCATCGCCGAGCGCGGCGGCGTGCTGGGCGCGATGGAAACCGGCTACCAGCGCGGCCGCATCCAGGACGAGTCCATGCACTACGAAATGCTGAAACACACCGGTGAGCTGCCCATCATCGGCGTCAACACCTTCCGCAATCCGCACGGCGATGCTGTGCAGGACAAGCTGGAACTGGCGCGATCCACCGACGAGGAAAAGCAGGGCCAGCTCACGCGCCTGCACGATTTCCAGCAGCGCCACGCCGCCGAATCGCCCGCC
>JBKJOM010000139.1:0-9886 GCA_046595775.1 Ramlibacter sp.
GAAATCGTGGCCAAGATCGCCCGTATCCCGCCGGCCAACGTCTCCACCGACTTCAGGTCACGCTCGAGCGTCTGCAGCTTGCCGCGGTCGTCGTTGGAGACGTTGGCCGGCGGGATACGGGCGATCTTGGCCACGATTTCCTCGACCTCGGTCTTGGATATCGTCTTCTTGCGTTTGTTCGGCGGCAGGATGCGCTGGGCTGCCCCGGCCTCGTCGATCACGTCGATGGCCTTGTCGGGCAGGTGACGGTCGTTGATGTACTTCGCGGAAAGTTCGGCTGCTGCCTGCAAAGCGCCTGCTGCGTACTTGACGCTGTGGTGCTCCTCGAAGCGCGACTTCAGGCCCTTGAGAATTTCGATCGTCTCCTGCACGCTCGGCTCGACCACGTCGACCTTCTGAAAGCGGCGGGACAACGCGGCGTCCTTCTCGAAGATGCCCCGGTACTCGGTGAACGTCGTCGCGCCGATGCACTTGAGCGCGCCGGAGCTGAGCGCTGGCTTGAGCAGGTTGGACGCGTCCAGCGTTCCGCCCGAAGCGGCGCCCGCGCCAATCAGCGTGTGAATCTCGTCGATGAACAGGATGGCGTTGGGCTTGTCCTTGAGCGACTTGAGCACGCCTTTGAGGCGCTGCTCGAAGTCACCCCGGTACTTGGTGCCCGCCAGCAGGGCGCCCATGTCCAGCGAGTACACGTTGGACTCGGCCAGGATATCGGGCACTTCCTTCTGCGTGATGCGCCAGGCCAGGCCCTCGGCGATGGCCGTCTTGCCGACGCCGGCCTCACCCACCAGCAGCGGGTTGTTCTTGCGCCGGCGGCACAGGATCTGGATCACGCGCTCCACCTCGTACTCGCGGCCGATCAGCGGATCGATCTTGCCTTCCCTGGCCAACTGGTTCAGGTTCTGCGTGAACTGCTCGAGCGGTGAAGCCTTCTCGTTCTTCTCGCCGCCCTCCTCGCTTTCGCTGGAGGACTGCTCACCGCCCTTGGCGGGCTCGGGCGGATCGCTCTTCTTGATGCCGTGCGCGATGAAGTTCACCACGTCAAGGCGCGTGACGCCTTGCTGGTGGAGGTAATAGACCGCGTGCGAATCTTTGTCGCCGAAAATCGCGACAAGCACGTTGGCGCCAGTGACTTCCTTCTTGCCGTTGCCTGTACTTTGCACGTGCATGATGGCGCGCTGGATCACGCGCTGGAAGCCCAGCGTGGGTTGCGTGTCGACATCGTCGGTTCCGGCGACTTGCGGCGTGTTGTCCTTGATGAAGTTGGACAGCGACTTGCGCAGGTCGTCGATATTGGCCGAGCAGGCTCGCAACACTTCCGCCGCGCTGGGGTTGTCCAGCAAGGCGAGCAGCAGGTGTTCCACGGTGATGAACTCGTGGCGCTGCTGACGGGCTTCCACGAACGCCATGTGCAGGCTGACTTCCAATTCCTGGGCAATCATCTCAATTCCTTCTGTTTGCCATTGCCGGCTTTCACTGCATTCACTATCACTCTAAATCGGGCCGAGCGCCAGTTATTCAACCGGTTCACTCACACATTGCAGGGGATGGCCCGCCTGCCGGGCCGCCTCCGCCACCTGGTCGACCTTGGTGGCCGCCACGTCCCGGGAATAGACACCGCAGATCGCTTTGCCATCGAGGTGGATCTTCAGCATGATCTGCGTCGCGGTTTCCCTGTCCTTGTTGAAGAATTCCTGAATGACCACCACCACGAACTCCATGGGGGTGTAGTCGTCATTGAGCATGACGACCTGGTACATCTGGGGAGGTTTGGTCTTCTGGGTGCGCCGCTCAAGCACCACGGACCCGCCGTCATCGTCCTTCGGCCGGACCTTGGGTGCGACCGGCGCAGGAGCGGGTGGTTTCGTTGCCATGAAATTCATTCTAGCTAGCGGCACTTTCAGCCGCAGCCTGGGGGTGAATTGGTGGCGGCATCACCACATTCAAGCCTGCCGCGCGCAACAGCACTTTTGCGCCCCGATTTTGTGCATGCGACGGCCCAAAGAGCCCCCAAGCAGGCAGGCGCACCGGCCGAAGACTTTAGTATGTGAAATTATTGACAGCCGAGCCTGTAACAGTGACACTTCGCACAGCAAGAGGGCAGCAGAGGCAGAAGAATGGCAACCGGTACAGTGAAATGGTTCAATGATGCCAAGGGCTTCGGTTTCATCGAGCCCGATGGTGGGGGTGCCGATGTGTTTGCACATTTCTCGGCCATTGCTATGGAGGGATTCAAGACGCTCAAGCAGGGCTCGCGAGTCACATTCGAAGTGACCGAAGGCCCCAAGGGCCAGTTGGCCCAGAACATCCAGGCCGAACCCGGCGCCATCGGTCCCATCACCACACAGCCTAACAGCGAGCGGCAGCCGCCGCGCCACTCGAAGGTGCGCGCGCCACAGTTTCACGCGTCGGGCCACGGCGACTCAATGCAGAAGTAAGAGCGCGGCGCCATGCAGCGCCGCCCTACCTGCTTACAGCATGTAGACCATGCCGTTCTGGATGGCGCCGATCACGTTCGCCTGGTTCTCGGGCGACTCCGAGAATTGCACCAGCAGGTAGTTGCGGGGCAGGCCGAGATTCAGGTTGTTCACATGGAATTCCAGGCCGCCCGGGTCGGCATCGCGGTCGAGTACGTTCAAGTAGAGCTGGTTGACGAACTGTGCGTTGCTCAGGTTTCCGTATCGGGCCTGGAATTCCGGGCTCTCGATAAAGTTGGCCGCGATGTCCGTGATCCCGAAGCCGATGTCCAGCGCGTTGATCTGGAAACCCAGGCCCCCGATGTCCGGGGCACGGTCCAGCGCTGACTTGTACAGCCGGTAGGCTTGGCCGCCATTGCCAGTGATGTCGAGCGCTACCTTGAAGTCGTCAAAGCTCAATCGTTCCACATTGAAAAGCGAATCTTGCCCCTGCGGCCCGTTGACCACAGCGTTATTGCCGCTGCGAATCACTGTGTAGCTGGAGACATTTCCGCTGAAATTGACCGTGTCGCGGCCGGCGCCACCATCGATGGTGTCGTTGCCCACTGTGCCGAACAGCGTGTCGTTGCCGGCGGTTCCGGTGATCGACTGACCTTGCGAGCCCGTGTGGAAAGCGATTGTGGCCCCGGCAAATACGTTGCCAGTGGTGTCCCGCAGCGCGTCGTCGCCGATCTGCACGACATATCCCGTGTCGAACGCCAAGTTGAAGGAAGGGTTCAGCGTGAGCCGGGGGCCGCTGAGGCTGAGGCTTTGGGAGTCGAAAGTGGCCACCACCTGCCCGGCGGCGGTTTTGAGCACGATGCTGCCAGCGCCTCGCACAACGGCTTCATCGAAGTCGACGGTCAGGTTTGCAGCCACATCCACATGCGTGGCGTTGTTGGCGGGGATGAACGTGACCGCGTGCGGGGCAGTAACGTCCTGCAGCGAGACGCGAATGTCGGCAAACTGCAGGAATTCGATGCCTGAGAGCGTGTCCGTGCCAACGCTCGGGCCGCTGACGGTAAATACGCCATCGCGCCCGGTCACTACTGCGTTGACCCGGTTGATCGCGTAGGTGGCCGTGTCGACGCCACCGCCGCCCACGAGCGAATCATTGCCGGCTCCGCCATTGAGCGTGTCGTCGCCCGCCCCGCCCAGGAGCGTGTCGTCGCCCGCCGTGCCCGATAACAGCAAGCCTGCAACGGGTGGCGGGGAGGACAGATCCAGGGTCGTGTCGGCGAAGCTCAGGAACTCGACACTGACCAGCGTATCCGTGCCCTCGGCGGCAGAACTGACGGTGACCACGCCAGTCCCGGAGTTGACCGTGACCGTGTACAAGGCGCGATTGCCGGCGAACACTGCGGTATCAATCCCGTCGCCGCCGTCGAGCGAGTCGTTGCCGGCGCCACCATTGAGGCTGTCATTGCCGTCGTAGCCCCGGATAGTGTCGTTGCCGTTCCCCCCCGAGATCGAATTGGCCGACCGGTTCCCAGACAGGTCATCGCTGCCGCTGCCCCCGAGCAGGTTCTCGATGACCGTGCCGAAGTTGACCGTGACCTGCCCGGCCGAGGTGATGGTCGTGGCCTTGGTGCCCACAAAGCCCCAATAGCCGGGCTCGAGGTAGAGCGTCACGGCCAGCGACTGCGCTCTGGCGTCCAGCGTATCGGTGCCCGCGCCGTCCCAGATGAAATTGGTTGCCGAGTTGCTGACGACGTAGGTGCTGTTGCCGGTGCGGGCTGTCTGGCTTGGACCGTAGATGTACTGCAGTGCCGCAATATCCAGCGGACTGAGCTGCAAGTGGTACTGGTCCGCGCTATGGTTGTAGCTCATGACCGTCCACTGCGTCGAGTCCTCGGCCGCGGGCAGGAAGGGCGGCTCCTCGTTGCCGTTGAAGTTACCGGGGTGCTTGAGCCCCAGGGCGTGCCCGATTTCGTGGATCAAGTTCAGAGCCGCTATGGTCCCGTCGGCTGGCGAAAGGTTCTCAACAGAGTTCTTGTTCATGAACACGTCGCTGCCGATCCCCGTGGCAAAGGGGTTGTAGGCATATCCCGCGGTGCCGGTTTGTGAGTTGTCGGCAAAGGAGATGACGTTCAGCGCGTTGGCATCGGAGACTTCGACGAACGAAAGATCGAGGACGCCCTGGACATAGGCCAGCGCCGAGCGCGCAAAAGCCTGCTGTGAAGCGTTGAAGGCTGCGAAGCCGAAGCCGTCCTGCGGATTTAATGGGTACGAGGGCAGTACTGTCGGAAAGGCGAAGCCGAAGGTATGTGAATTACCGATGAGCGAGAGGAAATGCGACCCCGAAGCGCCTTCGGGCAGCAAGTCGTCGATCCAGTAAGGTAATGCCAGCGCCGTCCCAACGTAGATCACCGACTCGATGGTTCTGGGAATCTTGGCGAAACTGGCGCTGACGAACGCCGAGTCGACGCCGCCGCCGTCGGAGATGTAGGTTGTGGTGCTGCTGATCTGGTACGTGTCGTTGCCGGTTCCGCCGAAGATGGTGTCGACGCCAGTGCCGCCCGCCAGCGTGTTGGCGCCGTTGCCTGACTGGATGAAATCGTTGCCGGTGCCGCCATCGATGCTGGAGTTTCCAGCGCCGCCGTAAATTGTGTCGTTGCCGTCTCCGCCCGCGATGGTATTGAGCCCGCTGCCGGCAAAAATGTAGTCGTTGCCACCGCCGCCATCGGCGTTGGCGTTGCCGCTGCCGATATAAATCGAGTCGTCGCCACTGCCGCCACGGATGTTGTCGTTGCCGCTGCCGGTAAAAATCGAGTCGTTGCCGCTGCCGCCATCGATGTTGACGCTTCCGCTGCCGGTATAGATCGAGTCGTTGCCGGCTCCACCAAGCATCGTGCCCGAGCCCGAAGTGCCTTGGTTGGAGATCTGGTCGTCGCCGTCCCCTCCGTCGATGTAGGTCAGGCCGTTGCCGCCAAAGATGGAGTCGTTGCCGCTACCGCCGTCGATGCTGACGCTGCCGCTTCCGGTATAGATGGCGTCATCGCCACCTCCGCCGAGAATTGTCGCGCTGCCAGACGTGCCTTGATTGGAGAGCTGGTCAGCGCCTTCGCCGCCGTCGATGAATGTGAGCCCATTGCCACCGAAAATGCTGTCGTTGCCGTTACCGCCTCGCAGAGTGTTGGATCCCGTTGAGTCGAAAGCATAAAGATAGTCGGCGCCGTCGCCGCCCTCTATGCTGTTGTCTGACGCCCCGGCAACCAGCGAGTCGTTGCCCGTTCCTCCCAGCAGCGTGTTCGTGCCGGTAGTACCGTAGGTGTACAGGAAGTCAGCGCCATCACCGCCATCGAGCAGGCTGTTCCCATTGCCGCTGTACAAGCTGTCGTTGCCGAGGCCGCCGAGCAATGTGTTGTTGCCGACGTCGCCATCGAGGTAGTCATCCCCGTCCCCGCCATCCAGAAAATCGTTGCCCGCCAGCCCGTAGAGTGAGTCGTTGCCAGCGAAGCCCCGGATGGTGTCGTCGGACGAAGTGCCGGGCAGGTTGTTGTTTCCGCTGTTTCCGTTGATTTCCATGACTGCTCCTGATCAACCGCCATTGAAGCAGGTTTGTTCCACTTGCGTAAGCGGAGCCAGCGCGCAAAAAAGCCCGCCGGCTCGCGCCGCGGGGCTTTTCTTTTGCCGACGCGTCGCGGCGCCCGCAATCACATGTTCTCGATCATCACCTGCCCGAACCCCGAGCAGCTCACCTGCGTCGCGCCATCCATCAGGCGCGCGAAATCGTACGTGACTTTCTTCGACAGGATCGACTTTTCCAGCGAGCTGATGATCAGGTCGGCGGCTTCGGTCCAGCCCATGTGGCGCAGCATCATCTCGGCCGAGAGGATTTCCGAACCGGGGTTCACGTAATCCTTGCCGGCGTACTTGGGGGCCGTGCCGTGCGTGGCCTCGAACATCGCGACCGAGTCGGAGAGGTTCGCGCCGGGGGCGATGCCGATGCCGCCCACTTGCGCGGCCAGCGCGTCGGAGACGTAGTCGCCGTTCAGGTTCAGCGTGGCGACCACGCTGTATTCGGCGGGGCGCAGCAGGATCTGCTGCAGGAAGGCGTCGGCAATGCTGTCCTTGACGATGATGTCCTTGCCGGTCTTGGGGTTCTTGAACTTGCACCACGGGCCGCCGTCAATCAGCTGCGCGCCGAATTCCTTTTGCGCCAGCGCATAGGACCAGTCACGGAAGCCCCCTTCGGTGTACTTCATGATGTTGCCCTTGTGCACGATGGTCACGCTGGGCTTGTCGTTGTCGATGGCGTACTGGATCGCCTTGCGCACCAGGCGCTCGGTGCCTTCGCGCGACACGGGCTTGATGCCGATGCCCGAGGTGTTCGGGAAACGGATCTTCTTGACGCCCATCTCCTCGATCAGGAACTTGATGATCTTCTTGGCCTTGTCGCTTTCGGCTTCCCACTCGATGCCAGCGTAGATGTCTTCCGAGTTCTCTCGGAAGATGACCATGTTGGTCTTCTCGGGCTCTTTCAGCGGCGAAGGCACGCCGGTGAAGTACTGGATCGGGCGCAGGCAGACGTAGAGATCCAGCTCCTGGCGCAGCGCGACGTTCAGCGAGCGGATGCCGCCGCCCACAGGTGTCGTCAGCGGGCCTTTGATCGACACCACGTAGTCACGCACTGCGTGCAGCGTTTCTTCAGGCAACCACACATCGGGGCCATAGACCTTGGTCGACTTCTCGCCGGCGTAGACCTCCATCCAGTGGATCTGCTTCTTGCCGCCGTAGGCCTTGGCCACGGCCGCATCGACCACTTTCAACATGACCGGCGTGATGTCCATGCCGGTGCCGTCGCCCTCGATGAAAGGGATGACCGGCTGGTCAGGCACGTTGAGCGAGAAGTCGGCGTTGACGGTGATCTTCTGGCCCTGGGAAGGGACCTTGATGTGCTGGTACATGGGGAATGCGTCTCCGGGATTGGCTGCTTGAAAAGGCGTTCTCACCCGCGGCCATGCGGGTAAACCATGGAATTCTAGCCCTGAAACTGACGCGGGCCGTGTTCCTTGTCAACCGCAATGCGGTCTGCCGCGTTGGCGGAAGGTTGCCCGGGGGACGGGCAGCATTTTTTCGAAAAAAACTTAATCCATAGGACTCAGAGAATGAACAAGCTCCTCGCCACCCTGGTTGCCACCCTGTTTGCCGGCGCCGCGTTCGCAGCTTCGCACGCTGGCGCCCCCATGGCCGCCGCTTCCGGCGCCAAGCCGGCTGCTTCGGCCGCCGCCATGAAGCCCGCAGCTCCCGCCGCCTCCGGCCCCGCCGCCATGAAGGCCGATGCCAAGGCCGACACGAAGGCCGACGCCGCCAAGGCCAAGGCTGACAAGAAGGCCGCCGACGCCAAGGCCAAGGCCGACAAGAAGGTCGCCGACGCCAAGGCCAAGGCCGACAAGAAGGCCGCCGATGCCAAGGCCAAGGACGAAAAGAACGCCGCCAAGGCCGAAGCCAAGGCTGTCGCCGCTTCCGCCAAGAAGTAATCCAGGTTTCAGCCTGAATTGCAAAACGCCCGCGCAAGCGGGCGTTTTTGTTTCTGCATGCGCCCATGTCAACCACGGGCAGCCGGGCGCCGTTACGGATATGCCTTCCGATCGCTGGGAGGGTTTTCGAAAAAATCCAGCTTCACCCCACAAGGACTCAGACATGAACAAGCTCCTCACCGCCCTCGTCGCCACCCTGTTCGCAGGCGCCACGTTCGCCGCATCGCACGCCGGCGCCCCGATGGCCGCCACCCCGGCCAAGCCCGCAACTTCCCCGATGGCCGCCACCCCGGCCAAGCCCGCAACTTCGGGCGGTGCCGCGACCCCCGCCACGCCGTCGGCCAACGCCGACAAAGGCATGGCGATGAAGGATGCCAACGCCAAGAAGAAGGCCGCCAAGAAGAAGGCCGCCGCCAAGAAGAAGGCGGCCGCCGCATCGGCCGCCAAGTAATCGTCGCTTCGGCCCACGCCGTCGCAGGGAATGCCCGCCTCGCGCGGGCGTTTTTCTTCCAGGCTCCAAAATAGCGCCATGAAGACCATCGCCAAGTTCCTCGCCCCGCTGGCCCTTGTGGCCGCCGCTTTCAGCGCTTTCGCGCAGCAAGCGCAGATGCAGCTTCCTCGCGCACGCCTGTCTGCCGGCATGTACCAGATCGACGCCCAGGTGGCACAGACCGCCGACACGCGTACCATCGGCCTGATGTTCCGCAAGGAGATGCCCCAGCATGAGGGCATGTTGTTCGTCTTCGACGAACCTTCGGTGCAGTGCTTCTGGATGCGGAACACCTTCCTGCCCCTCACAGCCGCTTTCGTGGCCGACGACGGCACGATCGTCAACCTGGTCGACATGAAACCGCAGACCACCGACTCGCACTGCTCCACCAAGCCCGTGCGCTACGTGCTGGAGATGCACCAAGGGTGGTTCGGCAAGAAGGGGATCAAGGCGGGCACGAAGCTCGCAGGCCCCCCGTTCAAGGGCTGACAAAAAAAGGGCCGCGATGCGACCCTTTTTTTGTGCTCGGGCTGCGGATCAACCGAAGTTCTTCTGCGCAAACTCCCAGTTCACCAGTTTGTCGAGGTAGGTCTCGACAAATTTCGGACGCAGGTTGCGGTAGTCGATGTAATACGCGTGCTCCCACACGTCCACCGTCAGCAGCGCCTTGTCGGCGGTGGTGAGTGGCGTGCCGGCGGCACCGGTGTTCACGATGTCAACGCTGCCATCGGGCTTCTTGACCAGCCAGGTCCAGCCAGAGCCGAAATTGCCCACCGCCGATTTGACAAAGGCCTCGCGGAAAGCCGCGTAGCCGCCCCACTTGGCGTTGATGGCCGCAGCCAGTGCGCCCGTGGGTTCGCCGCCGCCGGCAGGCTTCATGCAGTTCCAGAAGAAGGTGTGGTTCCAGATTTGCGCGGAGTTGTTGTAGATGCCACCGGAGGATTTCTTGATGATCTCCTCGAGTGTCATGTTCTCGAACTCGGTTCCCTTTTGCAGGTTGTTGAGGTTCGTGACGTAAGCGTTGTGGTGCTTGCCGTGGTGGAACTCCAGCGTTTCCTTCGAGTAGTGCGGCGCGAGCGAGTCGATCGGGTACGGAAGCGGGGGCAGGGTATGTTCCATGGTTTTCCTCGTTGGTTATTGGAGTCTTCGATTGGGGGTTGGATGCCAATCGGTGCAGCCCTTGATTCTAAGAACTAAATCACGCTGGCGGCGAGACCTTCACAGCAACCTCTCCGTCGGAAAGGGTTGCGCGCAAAGCCTGGCCCGCGCGAGTCTGGTGCACGCTGGTGACGGCATGGCCCACCTCATCGGTAAGCAAGGCGTACCCGCGCTGGAGGACCAGCCGCGGATCCAGAAGATCCAGCCTCAGCCGGTAGCGATCGAGTGTTTGGGTGGCCCTGTCCGACCGCCCCTGGACCGCGCGCTTGAGCAGGGCTTCGGCGCCGTCGATTCGTACAGTG
>JBKJOM010000320.1:0-43451 GCA_046595775.1 Ramlibacter sp.
ACTCGCCACCAGGGTTGCCCCCGTGCTGCCGTTCGACTTGCATGTGTAAAGCATTCCGCCAGCGTTCAATCTGAGCCAGGATCAAACTCTACAGTTCGATCTTGATTTTTTTGCCCCTTCCGGGGCCACTCACTTTGGAATCGACAGAAACTTGATTTCTCAAACTTCTATCTCTTACTTATGAGCGTTTAAAGGTCTTGCGACCTAGTTCCGAAGAACTTGGCAATTGCCTTCAAACGCCCACGCTTATCGGCTGTATGTTGTTAACGAACCTGGCAGTAACTTCCGCGTTGCGCTTTGGTTTTTTGCCGCCTTCGCTGCGATCAGCGAAGCCTTGAATTATCGCAGGTTTTGTTAAGTCCTGTCAACTTTGAGGTTTTCTACCGTTTCGAGTCGCTTTGATTTCCATGTCGGAAGTCGCCGCTTGTCGTTTTCAGCAGAGCCTTGAATTCTATACCAGGATTTGACTCCCGATTGACTCTTGGCACCTCTTTTTCTGCCTCAGCGCACTGCGCATTGAGCGCTCTGTGCTGTGCAGAGCCATCGACTATAGCACGGAAAATTCAGCCGCCTCGGGCCTCACTAAGTTTTGCATGTCAAGGGCGCCGGACCGATGACAGCTACGCCGCCAATGGCAGCGAGCGATGCCGATAGCCCGTCAAGGCAAACAGCGCATTTGCCACTGCAGGCGCCAAGGGTGGCACACCAGGCTCACCCACGCCGCCGGGTGCGCGCTCGCTCGCGACGAGCCAGGTCTCCACCAGCGGTGCTTGCGCCATCTTGACCACCGGATAGCTGGGGAAGTTGCCTTGCTGCACGACACCCCCCTCGATGTCGATCCTGCCGTACAGCGCTGCGCTGAGCGCGAAGACGACGGAGCTTTCCATCTGCTGGGCCACGATGCCCGGGTTCACCACCACGCCGCAATCCATCGCGCACACGACGCGATGCACGCGCGGCACGCCGGCTTCCTGCGAAACCTCGGCCACCTGGGCCACGATCGAGCCAAAAGAGGCGTGCAAAGCGATGCCTAGTGCGCGTCCCGCCGGCAGCTTTGCACCCCAGCCGGCCTTGTCGGCCGCGAGATTGAGCACTGCCAGGTGACGCGGTGCACGCTTGAGCCACTTGCGCCGGAACTCGAGCGGATCCTGCTTTGTGTGCGCCGCCATTTCGTCGACGAAAGATTCAGAGATGAAAGCATTGTGCGAGTGGCCGACGGACCGCCAGAAACCCACTGGCACCTCCATGCGCGTTGCCACATGCTCCATGTGCTGGTGGGGCCAGTCATAGGGCAGGTCGAACAGGCCCTCGGCCGTGGTTTTATCCGGGGTGTCGATCGGGCCAGCCAGCGAAGGCAGGCCGCGTTCCAGCCAGCGCGGCGAAATTGCATCTCCGGCCGACTTGATCCGCAAACTCGTCACTTCGCCTGCACCATCCACAGTCGCGCTCAGCATCGCGACGTGCATCGGACGATAAAAGTCATGGGTGGTGTCCTCTTCGCGTGGCCACACCAGTTGGACCGCAGCGCCGCCGCAATCCATTGCCACGCGAACCGCCATGGCGGCGTAGTCGACTTCCAGGCGGCGCCCGAAGCCCCCTCCCAGCAGGGTGACGTGGACCGTCACGTCTGCGAGCGAGACACCGGCAACGCGTGCTGCTATGGCGGCGCACATCTGCGGGACCTGGGTTGGCACCCACAGCTCCACCTTTCCCTGCGCCACTCGCGCGGTTGCGTTCATTGGCTCCATCGTCGCGTGCGCAAGGTATGGAGCCCGGTACCAGGCCTCGATGCGAGTCTCCGCCCGCGATTCAGCCGTCGCCACGTCGCCCGCCGCGTGGAAAACATGACCCTCATTGGTGCGAACCGCTGCCTCCAGGCTTGCGGCGATCCGCTTCGAGTCGAGTGCGCCGCGCGGGCGTTGACGCCATTCCAACTCCACGGCCTGCACTGCCTGCCGCGCGTGCCAATAGCTGCGCCCGACGACGGCGAACCCGGCCGTCGATCCAGCGTAGGCCGGCAGCATCACCAGCCGTTCCACGCCCGGCATCGCCAGCGCCTTGTTGGCATCCACCGCTCCGGGCGAACCGCCGAGCATGGGACACAGGCGAACAACGGCGAACTTCATGCCCGGTACCCGCACGTCGATGCCGAATCGCGCCGTGCCGTCCACTTTGGCCGGGACGTCGAGCCGCGGCGCCGACGTGCCGATGAGCTTCCAGGTCTTCGGGTCCTTCAACTTCACCGTGCCGGGTGGCGTGGCCGAAGCAAACCTCGCCAATTCGCCATAAGGCGCCGACTTGCCGGAAGGGTGCGAGATCACGCCCTCCTTCACTGACAGCTCCTCGACCGGCAGGCGCCACTGCAGCGATGCCGCGCCGAGCAACGAGGCCCGCGCGGTGGCGGCCGCAGTGCGCACCACTTCCCAGGCATCCATCACACTGGTGGACCCGCCAGTGGCATTGATGCCGATTTCACGCGCGAGCTTGCCCACGACCCATCGCGCCGACTTCACCTTGACGCGGCCAAAGCCATCTTCGGCCTCTTCGTCGCGAGGATGGAACGGTAGTCCAGCCAGCAGGGTCGCCACGTTGCCATAGATCGCATCGGCGCCGGCCTGCTCAATACGCATCGCCGACAAGGGCACGTCCAGCTCCTCGGCGGCCAGCATCGGCAGCGCGGTGTGTACGCCCTGCCCCATCTCGCTGCGCGGCATGGCCAGGATCACCGAGCCGTCCGGCGCGATCTTGATCCAGCCATTGAGCGCGATGTCGACTTCGCCCGGCAGCATCAGGCTGCCCGAGCCCAGGCGGGAGCGCGCCGGCAGCACCCCCCATCCGACAATGAGCGCGCCGGTAGCGCTCGCTGCGCTGAGCAACCAGGTGCGCCGCTTCATGCCTTGATCCCGCTGATGCCGGCGGCGCGCTTGATCGCCGCTTTCACGCGCTGGTAGGTGCCGCAGCGGCAGATGTTGGTCATTGCCTCGTCGATCTGGGTGTCGGTCGGCTTGGGCGCCCTTTCCAGCAACGCGGCGGCGGCCATCAACATGCCGCTCTGGCAGTAGCCGCACTGGGGAACCTGTTCGGCGATCCACGCTGCCTGCAGGGCATGCAGCTTGCCCGGACTGCCGAGTGCTTCGATCGTCTGGATGCGTTTGCCAGCCACGCTTGCGACCGGCGTCACGCAGGAGCGAACCGGCAGATCATCGACGCGTACGGTGCACGCGCCGCACGCCGCGACGCCGCAGCCAAACTTGGTGCCGGTCATGCCGAGCACGTCGCGCAACACCCACAACAAGGGCATTTCGGCCTCGACATCGGCGCTCACGGCCTTGCCATTGATCCGCAATTCCACGCCGACTCCTTGCGCTTGCGCAAATCGAAATCCCACTATACGGGCCCCTGCCCATCCGTGATAGGGGAGCCTCTCCACGCCGCCCACGGATAATCGCCCGCTTCATGGCACTTATCACTTTACTGGGCGCGCAATTGGCTTACGGCCACGTCGCATTGCTCGATCACACCGACCTCTCGCTCGAATCGGGCGAGCGTGTCGGCCTCATTGGACGCAACGGCACTGGAAAATCATCGCTCCTGAAGATCCTCGCCGGGCTCGAACGCCCCGACGATGGCGCCATGCAGTCGCAACAGGGGTTGCGCGTGGCCTATGTGGCCCAGGAGCCGGTTCTCGATGCATCCAGCAGCGTCTTCGAAGCGGTGCGCGCAGGCATCGCCGACGTTATCGAACTGATCGCCCGCTACTCGCATGGCGAAGGCGACCTTCATGCGCTGCAGGACCAGATCGAGGCCCAGGACGGCTGGAACTGGGAACAGCGCGTACAGGAAACCCTGCAGCGCCTGCATCTCGACACCGACGCGAGGATCGGTGAACTCTCCGGGGGAAACAAGAAGCGGGTGGCGCTGGCGCAGGCGCTGGTGCGGCGCCCCGACGTGCTGCTGCTGGACGAGCCCACCAACCACCTGGATCTGGACTCCATCGAGTGGCTGGAAAACCTGCTGCTCAATTTCAAGGGCAGCGTCGTGACGATCACCCACGATCGCGCCTTTCTTGATCGCATTGCCACGCGGATCGTCGAGCTCGATCGCGGGACGCTGCGCTCCTATCCGGGCAACTTCACGCTGTACCAGTTGCAGAAAGAAGAACAGCTCGCGCAGGAGGCGGTCATCAGCGCCAAGGCCGACAAGCTGCTGGCGCAAGAAGAGGTCTGGGTGCGCAAGGGCGTCGAGGCCCGTCGCACGCGCGCTCAAGGCCGCATCGTGCGGCTACAGCGGCTGCGCGCGAGCCGCGTGGCGAGGCGCGATGCGTTGGGCCGCGTCAAGCTGGAGGTCGACGCCGGGCTGCCCACGGGAAAAATCGTCGCAGAGCTCACCCGGGTCTCGAAAACGTTCGTCGATAAGCCCGTGGTGCGGGACTTCACCGCCACCCTGTTGCGTGGCGACAAGGTGGGGCTCGTCGGCCCCAACGGCGCCGGCAAGACCACGCTCCTGAAACTGATCCTCGGCGAGTTGGCTCCCGATAGCGGCAAGGTGCGACAAGGCTCCAACCTGCAGGTCGCCTACTTCGACCAGATGCGCGACGCGCTCGACCTTGACGCCACGCTGGAAGACTTCATCAGCCCGGGCAGCGAGTGGATCGAGATCGGCAACCAGCGCAAGCACGTCAAGAGCTACCTGGGTGACTTCCTTTTCTCGCCGGCGCGGTCGAACTCGCCGGTGCGTTCGCTCTCGGGGGGGGAGCGGAACCGGCTCCTGCTGGCGCGCCTATTCGCGCGGCCCGCCAACGTGCTGGTGCTCGACGAACCAACCAACGACCTCGACATCGACACGCTGGAACTGCTGGAAGACCTGCTCCAGAACTACGAGGGCACGGTGTTTCTCGTCAGCCACGACCGGACATTCCTCGACAATGTGGTGACCAGCACGATCGTCTTCGAAGGTGACGGGCGCTGGCGAGAGTACGAAGGTGGCGTGCAGGACTGGTTGACGCAGTCGCGCCGCGCCATCGCTTTGGCGGAAGCCGCGGCGAAGCCAATCGCGGCGTCGCCGGCGCCAGCAAAGTCAATGCCGGCCGCGGCTGCCGCGAAAGCCGCACCGGCGCCCGCAAAGCGCAAGCTCGGCTACAAGGAGCAGCGCGAGCTCGAAACGCTGCCCGCCCATATCGAGGCGCTGGAGCAGGAACAGAAAGCCATCCACGGGCGCCTCGCCGACGGCCAGCTCTATGCCAATGACCCGGGGCGCGCAGCAGAGCTGGCGCAACGCAGCGCGCAGCTGGAGGACGAATTGATGGTGGCTCTGGAGCGCTGGGACGCACTGGGCAGCTCATCCTGAGCCTTTGTCCGTCAGCGGCTGGCGAGTGCCGCCGACCAGGGTCGCCCCCCAGGGAGGCGGCGCCGCTGTAGAGTCGGGGGCAGATGACGCTCCGCCCTCCCTCCATCGCCGCCGCACTTGCGCTAGGCCTCACGTTGTGGGCCGGCGGTTGTGCCAGCCTGCCTGCCAATGTCCAGCGGACCGCGTCGAAGGCCTTCGATGCGCCAGAACAGACGAGCCTGGGCAAGCTGGTGGTCGACCGCCGGGGCGCCGACCGGGCGCGCAGCGACAACGGTTTCGCGCTACTCGACGGAGTCGAAGCCGCATTTGCCGCGCGCCTGGCGCTGATCGATTCGGCGCAGCGGACGCTGGACTTGCAGTACTACGCCATCCACGCCGATGCCAGTACCGAATTGCTGCTGCAGCGCCTGAAGGCAGCTGCGCAGCGTGGAGTGCGCGTCCGAATCCTCCTCGATGACTTCAATACGGTGGGCAAGGACGCACAGGTGCTGCGGCTGGCCTTCGAACCCAATGTCGCGATCCGCCTGTTCAACCCATTACCGGGTTCGCGGGCCTCGCTGCTCGGGCGCATTGTCACTTCGTTGAAGGACATGGACCGCGTCCAGAAACGCATGCACAACAAGATGTTCGTCGCCGACAGCGCGATGGGCATCACCGGCGGCCGCAACCTGGGCGACGCGTACTTCGGCGCCGACGGAGAAAGCAATTTCGTCGATCTCGACGTACTGGCCGCAGGGCGCGTGGTGCGCGACATGTCGGCGAGCTTTGACCGCTACTGGAACAACGAGCTGGCCTATCCCGTGCAGACCCTCTTGTCGGCCGAGGACCTGGAAGCACTTCGCAAGCCCCCGGTGCCGCAGGATGAATCATTCCGCTCCGCCGTGGTGTCCACAGCCGCAGCATCCCAGCCCGCGACCACGGCCTCGGCCTCGGCCTCGGCAAGTGTGCTGCCCAATATCACCGGCACCGCCGTCATCGACGCCCAACCCGCGCCGATGGACTTGAAAACGCTGCGCCTCACCTGGGCCCCTGCAACGCTGCTGCAGGACCAGCCGGGCAAGATCGGCCCCGACGACGATGAAGCGGACGCGGGCGAAACAGTTGTCGACGGATTGCTGAACGTGATGTCACAGGCCAAGCAGGAAGTGCTGATCGTGTCGCCCTACTTCGTCCCCGGCGCGCAGATGATGGCGCAGTTCGGCGCCCTGCGCACCAAGGGCATCCGGGTGCGGGTGCTCACGAATTCATTGGCCTCCAACGACGCTCCCGCTGCCCATGCGGGCTACGCGCGCTACCGCAAGGAACTGGTGGCGATGGGTGTCGAGCTGCACGAAATGAGGGCTGCACCGCAGGCAGCGGTGCGCGGCCAGGGCGGCAGCGGCGGCGGCTCCGGCTTCGGCCTGGGCAATGCGGCGGCCGGATCCAAGACCAACACCTCCCGCGCCAGCCTGCATACGAAAGCCGCCATCATCGACGGTCGCCTGTCCATCATCGGGTCAATGAACTTGGACTTGCGTTCGCAGCGCAAGAACAGCGAAGTGGCGCTGCTCATTCGCAGCAGGGCCCTTTCGCAGGAGGCCGCCAAGCGCATCGACGCGATGATCCGCCAGGCCGCTTACCGCGTGCAGATCGAAGGCGATCACCTCGTGTGGCGCGCCCCGCCGGGCGCCGGCTTCCAGGATGCAACGAGTGAACCGGAAGCCAGCACCCAGCTCAAGCTGCTGGTCCAGGTGATCGGGCCCTTTGCGCCCGAGGAAATGCTTTAGCCCCGGTCACATCCGGCGGACGATCTCGCCGTATTTGGTCCAGAACGCGGCATCCTGCGTGGTTGCAAAATTGATGCGCATCAGCGTGGAGGGTTTGCGTTCGGCATGGAACAGGGCGCCGGGCGCGAGCAGGTAGCCTTCGTCGAGCATCCGCTGCGCGAGCGCGTCCGTGTCCACGCCTGTATCGACCCAACCGAACAGCCCCGCCGGCTCCGCCGCGAACTTGCATCCCGCGTTCACCGCCAGCTTGACGCTGCGGCTGCGCGCCGCATCCAGCCGGGTGCGGATCCGCTCGGCATGTCGACGCAGCTGCCCTTGCTCGATGCACAGGGCCAATGCCTTTTCCAAAAGTGCGGGTGTGGTCAGCGTCGCAAGCAGCTTGGTGTCCAGCAGGCGCTCGATCAGCAAAGGGTTTGCGGCGAGGAAGCCCACGCGCCAGTTCGGCGCCAGGATCTTCGCGAAACCGCTGACATAGATGGTGCGTTGCAGGCCGTCGAGGGCGCAAAGCCGGGTTGCATGTTCGGGCGCGATGTGGCTGTACGTGTCGTCCTCGACGATATGAAAGTCGTGCTGGTTGGCAAGCTGCAGCACGCGGTGCGCGCTGCCGGGCGTGAGGCAATAGCCGGTGGGGTTATGGAACACGCTCACGCTGACGTACAGCTTGGGCTGGTGCACTTCGCAGTAGCGCGCCATCACTTCGAGGTCAGGCCCGTCCGCGCGGCGTGGCACCGGCAGCAGGCGCATGCCCATCGCGTTGAGCCGCGCGAACTCCACCGCCCAACCTGGGTCCTCCACCATCACATGGTCGCCGGCGCGGAGCAAGGTCCGGCTCACGATGTCCAGCGCGTGGGTTGCGCCGACCGTCGTGATGATGGCCTCGGGCGCCGCGTGCAGGTTCAGCGTGGCCAGTTTTTGCGACAAGACCCGCCGCAGGCCGCTGTCGCCCATCGGCTCGCCGTATTGCAGCGAGAAGGCCTGCAGTGACTTGGTGCTTGTGACCTTGCGTACCGCAGCAGGCATGAACGTCGACTCAAGCCACTCCGGGGGGAACACGCCCATGCCGGGCTGCGGCTTGTCGCTGATCTTGTGGAACATGCCGCGGATCAGCGCGGTCGCGTCCACTGGCGCATGGGGGCGCGTGGCGGACAAGCCGGTGGCTGTGGTCCACGCGGTGACCACGGTGCCCTGCCCGTCGCTGCGCCCGGCAGGATGCGGGTCGGCGCGGAGCTCGCGCACGAAGAAACCGCGGCTCTTGCGCGCTTCCACCAGGCCTTGCGCCAGCAATTGGTCATAGGCCGCAACCACCGTGGAGGGGCTCACGCCCTGCTGTTGCGCGCACTGGCGCACCGAGGGCAGGCGCGCTCCCGGCGCCAGCAGGCGATCGCGGATGCGTTGCGCGAAGCGGCTGGACAGCTGCTCCGTGAGCGATTGCGACGATGCCTTCATCAACATGGTGGACTTTCGCTGCGGAATTTTTCTGTACTGGCAGGTCGGGCGATACAGATGCCTCGGTGAACCGGCTAACTGTACTGGTCGTGTACTGATCATCAAGCTTACAGTGAGCCTTGGCATGGCACAAGTCCGCCACCGCCCATCCCCGGCAATCCGACCATGAAACTCAACGACCTTCAACACACGCAATGGGTGCTCGCGCGGCGCGCCGAGAAGATGAACCCTTCAGTGATCCGCGAGATCCTGAAAGTGACCGAGCGGCCCGGCATCATCAGTTTCGCGGGCGGGCTGCCGTCACCGCGCACCTTCCCGGTCGAAGCTTTCCGCGAAGCATGTGACAAGGTGCTGCGCGATGATGGCCCGGGCGCCTTGCAGTACGCCGCGAGCGAAGGCTATGCGCCGCTGCGCGAGCAGGTCGCGGCCATGTTGCCGTGGGCTGTCGATGCATCGCAGGTGCTGATCACCACGGGCTCGCAACAGGGCCTGGACCTGGTCGCCAAGATCCTGATCGACGCCGGATCGCGCATCCTGGTGGAAACGCCGACTTACCTCGGCGCGCTGCAGGCCTTCGCGCCCATGGAGCCCGAAGTGGTGGGCGTGGCCAGCGACGCGGAAGGTATCGATATCGATGACCTGACGGCCCAGGCAACGGACGCCCGCTTCCTGTACCTGCTGCCCAATTTCCAGAATCCGACGGGACGCACGATGACCGAGCCGAGGCGCGTCGCCTTGTCGCGCCGTGCCTCGGAGCTGGGCTTGCCGATCATCGAGGACAACCCCTATGGCGACTTGTGGTTCGACACGCCGCCGCTGGCACCGCTCACGGCCCGCAACCCGGAAAGCTGCATCTACCTGGGATCGTTTTCCAAGGTGCTGGCGCCCGGCCTGCGCCTGGGCTTCGTGATCGCCCCGAAGGCTGTCTATCCCAAACTGCTGCAGGCCAAGCAGGCGGCGGACCTGCACAGCCCCGGCTTCAACCAGCGCATGGTGAGCGAAGTGATGAAGGACGGCTTCCTCGATCGCCACGTCCCCAAGATCCGCGCGCTGTACAAGTCGCAGCGCGACGCCATGTTGGCGGCGCTTCAAAGGGAAATGCGGGGCCTGGGGCTCGAATGGAACGCCCCGGACGGTGGCATGTTCCTCTGGGCACGCCTGCCGCAAGGCATGAGCGCGATCGAGTTGCTGCCGCAGGCTGTCGAGAAGGGCGTGGCCTTCGTACCCGGCGCGGCTTTCTATGCACAGCAACCCGATACGCGCACTTTGCGCCTGTCGTTCGTCACGGCCAGCGTCGACCAGATCGACACCGGTATCGCCGCTCTGGCCCAGGCCATTCGCGAACAGTCGAGGGCATAGCCATGCTGAAGATCTGGGGACGGATCTCGTCCATCAACGTCCGCAAGGTGGTGCTCGCCGCGCAATGGCTCTCGATCCCGTTCGAGCGCGTCGATGCCGGCCACGAATTCGGTATCGTCAAGACGCCGGCTTACCTCACGCACAACCCCAATGCGCTGATCCCGCTGGTTGTGGACGATGGCTTCGCACTGTGGGAATCGAATGTCATCGTGCGTTACCTGTGCGCGAAACACTCAACGGGTGTCCTGTACCCGGTGGACCTCGTGCAACGCTTCGACGCCGAACGCTGGATGGACTGGCAGCAGACCACTTTAAATCCGGCGGGCCGCAATGCATTCGTCCAGTTGTTGCGAGTGGCACCGGACAAGCGCAACAACGAGCTGGTGGAGCAATCGATCCGCGACACCGAGCCATTGCTCGACATGCTGGAACGCCTGCTCGCGGAGCGCCCCTTTGTAGGCGGCGCTGTGTTCGGAATGGCCGACATCCCTCTGGCCTGCGAGATGCACCGCTGGAGTGGCCTGCCGATCGAGCACCAGCGGCGGCCGAAGCTGGACAGTTGGTATGCGGGCATCATGGCGCACCCTGCGGCCCGCGGCGTCCTTGACCTGCCCCTGGCTTGAAGGAACCCCCACCATGCAACAACGCCCCATTCGCCCGGCTCAGGACAGGCAATTCAAGCAAGTGGACGTCTTCACCGGCGTTCGGTACCAGGGCAATCCGCTCGCGGTGGTGCTCGACGGCACGGGCTTGGGCGACGAGGCCATGCAGCGCTTCGCGCGTTGGACCAACCTGTCGGAGACCACCTTCCTGCTGCCGCCGACCACGGACAGCGCCGAATACCGCGTGCGCATCTTTACGCCGGGAGGCGAGCTGCCGTTCGCCGGCCACCCGACGCTGGGCAGTTGCCATGCCTGGCTGCAGTCAGGCGGCAAGGCGAGGCACGGTGACGTGATCGTGCAGGAATGCAAGCAAGGCCTTATCACTATCCGCTCGCAAGGCGGGCGGCTTGCTTTCGCCGCGCCGCCGCTCAAGCAGTCGGCCACCAGCCCGGCCGTGCTGGCCCAGGTGGCCGGCGCACTCGGCCTGAAGTCCAGCCAGATCGTGGCGGCGCAGGTGCTGGACAACGGCCCGGTGTGGTTCAGCCTCCTGCTCGACGAGCCGCAGACTGTGCTCGGCCTAGCGCCGGACCACTCGCTGCTCAAGTCACTCGGCCACAAGATCGGCGTGGCGGCACGTTACGCCGACGCAGCCCCAGGCAACCCGTCGCTCGAAGTGCGCGCCTTTGCGGCCGCCAGCGGCATCCCGGAAGACCCGGTAACCGGCAGCCTGAACGCGGGGCTGGCGCAATGGCTGATCGCTGCGGGCCACATGCCGCGGGCCTATCTGGCAGCGCAAGGCACCTGCATGGACCGGGCGGGCCGAGTCACGATCGAGCGCGACGACAGCGACCAGGTCTGGGTGGGCGGGCAGTCCGTCACCTGCATTGAGGGTTCGGTCGCGCTGTGAAGCCGGTTGCCTCGCGCATCGACCACCTGGTTATCGCTGCCGAGTCACTCGACCAGGGCGTTGCCTGGTGCGAACAGGCGCTGGGCGTCACGCCCGGCCCTGGTGGCGAGCACCCCTCGATGGGCACGCACAACCGGCTGGTTCGCATTGCCTGCGCCGGCTACCCGCGCGCCTACCTCGAGGTCATCGCGATCAACCCGGTTGCAGCAGACCCGGGCCGCAGGCGCTGGTTCGATCTTGACGATCCGGTGCTGCGCAAGGCGATCCGGAACCAACCGCGGCTGGTTCACTTCGTCGCGAGCACGACCACTGCAGACGTCGCGTTGCGCGGTCTTGCATCGCTGGGCATCGACCGGGGTCCGCTGCTGGCGGCCGAACGCGCCACGCCGGCCGGCGTCCTGCGCTGGCGCATCTCACTGCGCGCCGATGGCCAGCGCCTTTTCTACGGCGCACTGCCCACCCTGATCGAATGGGGTGAGGTCCATCCCTGCGACACAATGCCGGACAAAGGCCTCGCCTTGGTGTCGTTCGCCGCGCGCCATCCTCGCGAATCTGACCTGGCTGCGGCCCACGCCGCGATCGGCTTGCAAGGCGTTACGATCGAAACCGGAACGCCTAACCTGGTGGCGACGTTCTCCACGCCTCATGGGCCAGTCACGCTCGAATCGCACGGCTGCTGAGTTCATTGGTCCAGTCCGGTCGCCTGGGCGACGACAGCCGTCGCGTGAGTCGCGCCCGCGACGGGAGGGTCCCGTGCACCTGCCAGAATTTCCATCATGGGCATCCTCTATCTTGTTCGTCACGGCCAGGCATCCTTTGGCTCTGACAACTACGACCAGCTCAGCGACCTCGGCCACCAGCAGAGCGTCCGCCTGGGCGAATACTTCGCGCACAAAGGAATCCGCTTCGACGGCCTGATCGCCGGCACCTTGAAGCGACACCGCCAGACGCTGGAAGGCATCCTGCAAGGCATGAACCACGCGGGCGAACACCTGGAGTGGGACGGCCTCAACGAGTACGACAGCGAAGCGGTGATCGCGGCGATCCATCCGCACAAGCTGGAAAAGCCCACGTCGCCAGAGATGTACCGCCATCACTTCAGACTGCTGCGCGATGGCCTCGCGCAATGGATGGCCGGCGTGGTCAGCCCGCGCGGCATGCCGCCTTACCGCGACTTCGTCACCGGCGTCTCCAGCGCGCTGGACCATGTGCGGGCCAATCACTACGGCCAGCAAGTGTTGATGGTGACCAGCGGCGGCCCGATCTCCACGGCGGTGGGCCATGTGCTGGGGACCTCGCCGGAGACGACGATCGAGTTGAACCTGCGGATCCGCAACAGCTCCGTCACCGAGTTGGCGTTCACGCCGAAGCGGCACATGCTGGTTGCCTACAACGCGATCCCGCACCTCGAAGACCCGAAGTACAAGGACTGGGTCACGTACGCCTGACCCCAGGCTGGTGCAGCCAAAGGTCCCCTTGCTAAACTGCCGCCGATGGATGCGACCGGCCCGCTCTGGGTGATCTGCCTCTGCGCCGAATGGTGCAATGTCTGCCGCGACTGGCGCGCGACCTTTGAGGAAGCGGCGCGGGCGCACCCGCAAACCCGCTTTGCCTGGGTCGACGTGGAAGACGAGGACGAAGCCATGGGCGACGTCGATATCGAAACTTTCCCGACAGTCTTAGTTGCGCGTGGCGCGCGGCCCCTTTTCCTGGGACCCGTTCCGTCCTCCGCAGCGCAATTGAATCGACTTGTCTCAAGCCTGATGCATGCGGCCTCGGATGAACCATCCGGGGAAGCCGTTGTTTCCGGGCAAGCCGGTCCGTTGCTGGCTCGGCTGCAAGCTTGCGTGCTACTGAAAGAGTAGCGCCCAATCGTAACGGGGCAAGGTCTCGTCCTACAAGTGGCGACATGGTCCCCTGACGGACCGCACAGCTTTACCCACGCTCAATGAGGCATGGCCAGCTCAACGCGGGCCATGCATTTCCAACGCCTTATAGTTTTCAGGAGAACCTCATCATGGCTTCCAACAATCCAGGTAACGAAGGAAAGCGCTCCAACCGCGGTTTTGCTTCCATGGACCCCCAGCGCCAGCGCGAAATCGCCAGTGAAGGTGGCCGAGCAGCCCACGAGAAGGGCACCGCCCACGAGTTCACTTCCGAAGAAGCTCGCGAAGCCGGACGCAAGGGTGGCATGGCGCGCAGCCAGAGCAACAAGGCCCGCAATGCAGCCAGCGCCAGCGGCAGCTCGAACATTTTGAGCAGCTCGAATATGTCTGGCGGGCCGAGCAACTCCAGCAACGAACGCTGAGTCGGTATTCGCCATGAGAAAGGGCGCCCTCGGGCGCCCCTTTTCTATGCAGCTAGTGCCGTACTACCACTCGCCGACGAGGCGAACACGCTGGTCCAGATCTCGCGGCAATTCAGCAGTTTTCGCGGGAACGGACAAGCTGCCCGCGACCGATTCCGGTGCGACCATGCGGCGGATGAAATCGGCAGCCGGAGTCCGTTGCTCCTGGGGCTTGGGCTTGGGGATACTTGCAAATCGCATGGCGGACTCCTTTCCTTGCTCGCAAGTGTAGGTACCCGCCCGCGGTTCAAATGTGACCGACAGCACACGCACAGCGAATTTGGTGCCGCTTGTGCAAACGAACAACAGTGCGTTCGTAAACATCTTTGCCCCGAATTCTTGTCATCGCGCGGCAGATGACTTGCTAACGCAATCGGATGCTGCCGGGGAGGAAATGTCGGCCAGCGAGGTCAGAGGCGCTTCCCGGCCAGCGTGGACAGCGGCAAACGGGCGAGCTCTTGCAGCAGCAAAGCCAGTTGACGCCCGGCGGCCTCGAGCACGACGCCGCCTTTCAGCGCCGTCGCCGCCGCTGCGTTTCCGGCCGCACCGTCGGCGTTGTAATCCTGCATGTGCCAGCCGAGTTTGGCACTGACGCCATTGCCAAGGATCGCGTACTCGCCGGCGCGTTGTTGCGATGTCGACGCGAATTGGCGGGCTTGAGCCATGTCCACATCGTGGGGGCGCAAAGCCAGCATCAGCGAAGTTTCGATCTCGCCCGCGTGCACGCCGAAGCGATGCTCTTCTGGAGTGAAAAGTTTCTTGACCTCGTCGCCCAAAGGCAGGTTCCACCAGTTGCAGCCGTAGACGATCAGGTTAGCCCGCGCCCGAAGCTCCCGCGCCGCAATGTCCATCAAGCTCGCCTGTCCACCGTGCGCGTTGAACAAGAGGAGCTTTCGCACCCCGGACCGCGCTACGCCTTCGCCGATAGCGATCCAGGTCGCCAGCACCGTCTCGTAAGGCAGTGTCAGCGTGCCGTCGAACGCGCCATGTTCGGGGCTATAGCCCACTAGCTGAGTCGGCAGCACCAGCACCGGCACCCCCGCCTCGACTTGCGACCCGGCGGCGGCCACCATGCCGTCGACCAGCGCATGGTCAACCGAGAGGGGCAGGTGCGGGCCGTGCTGCTCCGTCGCACCCAATGGCAACACGGCCACCGTGCGCTCGGGGTCGAGCGCGGCGAAGTCGGTGGTCTTGAGGTCGGCCCAGAAGCGAAGGCTCATGGGCGAATCTTAAGCGGTGGGCAACGCCTTGCCACCCTAGAGCACGTGCTTTACCACCCGAACGATATGGGCAGCGTCCACCCCGAAGAACTCGCGCAACGCGGCCCGCGTGTCGCTGCGCCCAAAGCCGTCAGTGCCGAGCGTGAGGAAGCGCCGTCCGGAAGGGATAAAGGCGCGCACCGATTCCGGCACGGCGCGCACATAGTCGGTGGCGGCGATGACCGGGCCACCACTACTTATCCCCAGCAGGTCGGCAAGGTAGGGCGTGGTGTTCGGTTCGCCCCGCATCGCTCGCTGCTCGCAGCCCACGCCGTTGCGCGCGAGCTCGCTCCAGCTCGTCACGCTGAACACCTCACTGGCGATGCCTTCGGCGGCCAGTTGTTCAGCCGCTTTGACCACCTCGGTCAGGATCGCGCCGGACCCGAGCAATGTCACCTTCGGACTGCCCTTGCCGTAGCTTGCAAAGCGCCAGGCGCCGCGGATCACGCCTTCCCGCGCGGCATCGGGCATGTCCGGTTGCGCGTAGTTCTCGTTCATCAGCGTGACGTAATAGAAGACGTCCTGCTGCTCCACCAGCATCTCGCGCATGCCGTGATCGACGATCACCGCCATCTCGCCGGCAAAGGCGGGGTCGTAGGCCTTGCAGTTCGGGATGGTCGCCGCCACCAGGTGGCTCGACCCATCCTGGTGCTGCAGGCCCTCGCCACCCAGCGTGGTCCGGCCCGAGGTCGCGCCCAGCAGGAACCCGCGCGAGCGCTGGTCCGCCGCCGCCCAGATCGCATCTCCCACCCGCTGGAAACCGAACATCGAGTAGTAGATATAGAACGGCAGCATCGGGATGCCGTGCACGCTGTAGCTCGTGGCGGCGGCCGTCCAGCTGGCGATGGCGCCGGCCTCGCTGATCCCTTCTTCCAGGATCTGCCCATCGAGCGCCTCGCGATACGACAGCACCGAGCCGATGTCTTCCGGCTCGTACTTCTGGCCGACGCTGGAATAGATGCCCACCTGCTTGAACAAGTTGGCCATGCCGAAGGTGCGCGCCTCGTCGGCCACGATCGGCACGATGCGCGGGCCCAGGTGCGGGTCTTTTAGCAGGTTGCCCAGCAGCCGCACGAAAGCCATCGTGGTCGACATCTCCTTGCCAGCCGCCGCAGTGGCGAAGGCGGCATAAGAAATCAGGTCGGGCACGGACAGCTTCTCGCAATCGGCGCGCCGCTGCGGCATGAAGCCACCCAGTTTTTCCCGATGCTCCACCAGGTAGCGCATCTCGGCACTGTCGGCGGCGGGCCGCACAAAAGCCATGTCGCGCGCCTGTTCGTCCGACAGCGGCAGGTTGAAGCGATTGCGGAACTCGATCAGCGCCGCCTCGTCCATCTTCTTCTGGCTGTGCGTGGTCATCTTGCCCTGCCCCGCCGCGCCCATGCCATATCCCTTCTTCGTATGGGCGAGGATCACGGTCGGGCCGCCGGCGAAGTTGGCCGCTGCGTCATAGGCCGCATGGATCTTCACCAGGTCGTGGCCGCCGCGCTTCAAGCGATCGATCTGTTCGTCGGTCATGCCCTGCGCCAGGCGCGCCAGCTCCTCGTCCTGGCCGAAGAAGTTGTCGCGGTTGAATCGGCCGTCTTTTGCCGCAAAGGTCTGCATCTGGCCATCGACCGTATGTGCGAAGGCCCGCGCCAGGGCGCCGGTGACATCGCGTGCGAAGAGGCCGTCCCAGTCACTTCCCCACACGAGCTTGATCACGTTCCAGCCCGCGCCGCGGAACAGTTTCTCCAGCTCGTCGATGATGCGGCCGTTGCCGCGCACCGGTCCGTCCAGGCGCTGCAGGTTGCAGTTGACAACCCACACCAGGTTGTCCAGCTTCTCCCGCGAGGCCAGGGTCAGCGCGCTCATGCTCTCCGGCTCATCCATCTCGCCGTCGCCGAACACGCCCCACACCTTTCGCCCGGCGCAGTCCAGCAGGTTGCGGTGCGTGAGGTAGCGCATGAAACGCGCGTGGTAGATCGAGCTGATCGGCCCTATGCCCATCGAGCCCGTCGGGAATTGCCAGAAGTCGGGCATCAGCCACGGATGCGGATAGCTCGAAAGCCCACGCGCGCCATCGCGTGGCGCCGTGATCTCCTGGCGGTAATGCGCGAGGTCGTTCTCGGTCAGCCGCCCTTCCAGGTAGGCGCGCGCATAGACGCCGGGTGCGCTGTGCGGCTGGAAGAACACCAGGTCGCCGCCCTGCGCTTCATTGCGTGCGCGGAAGAAGTGATTGAAGCCGACCTCGAACAGATCCGCGGCACTCGCATAGCTGGCGATGTGCCCGCCCAATTCGCCGTAGGCCGCATTGGTCCGCGCCACCATGGCCAGTGCGTTCCATCGCATCAGCGACCCGAGTCGCTCTTCGATCGCCAGATCGCCCGGGAAAGCCGGCTGCTGGTCCACCGCGATGGAGTTGACGTAGGGCGTGACCAGTTCGGGCGACCAGGCCACATGCGGGCTGCGCGCCAGCGCCGCGATCTGATCGAGGATGAAGCGGGCCCGCGCCGGACCCTGCGTAGCCACCAACGACAGCAGGGCCTCCCGCCACTCGGCGGTTTCTGCCGGGTCGCTGTCACTGTTGTCGTCGTCAAGGAAGCCGGTGAGGCTGTGGTCGGTCATGTCGCGGAACTCCAATGCTTGGACTTTAAGGAAAAACAGCGGCATACGCCGGGGACCTCCGGTGTCCGGCTACAGTTTCCGATCCCACGACCGGAGCGAATACTTGGTTCTGCCTGTCGCTGCCCGGACAGGAAGAACAGACGCCAGAGCAAGTCTGGGACGCCTTGCGGCCCATGGGAAAATCACGCGAATGCCCGCGCCTGCCCTTGTGAACCCAGACATCCGGCTGCCCTATCTGCAAGGCTACCCGTCCGAGGTGCTGCTCCAAGTGCGCGGCCTGATCGACGCGGGCCGGCTGGCCGAAGTGTTGGCGCGGCGCCATCCCGATGCCCATGAGATACGCACCGAGCGCGCCCTCTACGGATACGTCACCGAGCTAAAGGCCAGCCATATGAAAAGCGCGCCGCCGCTGGCGAAAGTGGCGTACGACCCGCAGTTGCACATCCTGAAGAACGTCCTGGGCACGCACAGTACCGTCTCGCGGGTCCAAGGCTCGCGCCTCAAGGCCAAGCGCGAGATTCGCATCGCGACGCTGTTCAAGGAGGCTCCCGCCAACTTCCTGCGGATGATCGTCGTCCACGAGCTGGCGCACTTGAAGGAGCGCGAGCACGACAGGGCGTTCTATGCCCTGTGCCAGCACATGGAGCCGGACTACCACCAGCTGGAGTTCGACCTGCGCTTGTGGCTGACCGCGCGCGAGCTGTCCGCATCGCGTTAGCGCAGCGGCGCAACGCGCCAGATCGCATTTCCGACATCGTCAGCAACCAGCACCGCGCCCTTGCCATCCAGGGCCACGCCGACTGGCCGGCCGTAGGCCTTGCCTTCGTCGTTCACGAATCCGGTGAGAAAGTCGACCGGCTGCCCCACCGGCCGTCCGCCTTCGAAGCGAACGAACACCACCTTGTAGCCGCTGCGGGGTTTGCGGTTCCAGGATCCGTGCTCGCCAATGAAAGCACCGCTCGCAAACGCCCCGCCCACGCGTGAATCCGAGAAGGCGAGACCGAGCGGCGCGACGTGAGACCCAAGTCCGTAGTCCGGCGCAACGGCCTTCGCAACTTGATCAGGCTGGGACGGTTTCACGCGCGTGTCCATATGTTGGCCCCAGTAGCTCCACGGCCACCCGTAGAAGACCCCGTCCCTCACGCTCGTCAGGTAGTCGGGCACCAGGTCGTTTCCGAGTTCATCGCGCTCATTGACCACGGTCCACAGCGCCTTGCTGATCGGCTCCCAGGCCAAGCCATTGGGGTTGCGCAGGCCGCTGGCAAACAGGCGCTTGGCGCCGGTGGCCCGGTCCACTTCCCAGATCGCGGCGCGGCCTTCTTCCACCGCCATTCCGTGTTCCGCGATGTTGCTATTGGAGCCAACGGTCGCATACAACTTGCTTCCGTCCGGGCTGGCGATGATGTTCTTGGTCCAGTGGTGGTTGAGCGGGCCGCCGGGCAAATCCGCCAGCTTCACCGGCGTTGCGCTCGCCTGCGTCTGGCCCGGCTGGTAAGGCACTTTCACGATCGCATCCGAATTGGCGATGAACAGCTCGTTGCCCACCAGGGCCATGCCGAACGGGGAGTTCAGCCCCTGGATGAAGACGGTGCGGACATCCGCGATACCGTCGCCGTTGGTATCGCGCAGCAGCGTGATGCGATTGGCGCTGGGCACGCCCGCACCGGCCTTCTTCATCACCTGCTTCATCACGACACCCTTGATGCCCTTTCCGTCCTCGGGCTTGGGCGGTGCGTTGCTCTCCGCCACCAGCACGTCGCCGTTGGGCAGGACGTGGATCCAGCGCGGATGGTCCAGCCCGGTCGCGAAGGCGGTGACACGAAAGCCGGCGGGCGCGTTCGGTTGTGCGCCTTGGGGCCAGCCGACCGCTTCGGCGATGTGCACGGTGGGGATCAGGCTCGATTCCGGCGAGGGCAGGATCGGATTGGGGCCGATGCCGGCATCCGGAGCCGATTGGGCGACGCTGCCACAACCCACGATCGCAGCGGTGGCCAATCCCAACAGGCCGATACACGATGTTTTTTTCATAGGCACAAGTCTGGAATCGCAGCTTCAGGGCGTCTGTAGGCCGAAAGCGCAACCCGGCCGGGCACTCGCGATTCTTCGGACGCTCCTCGGCAGGCCACACCCCGATAGACAGTAAGTTCTAGGACTTGGTGCGCCCGTGTGGCCTTCTCCTCTTGCCGCGACAATGCGGGGATGACCGAAGAGCTGTTCCGGGCCGACGCCTACATGAAGGAGTGTCAGACCCGCATCGTCGAGGTCGGTGAGCAGGGCATCGTGCTCGACCGCACCGTTTTCTATCCCCTTGGCGGCGGACAGGCCGGCGATGCCGGCGCATTCCTTCTCGCGGGCGGCGTGGAGCTGGCGATCACCGACACCCGCAAGTGCAAGGATTCCGAGGGAAAGCCGACTCACGGTATTGCCCATGTGCCCGCCCCGGGCCAGGACGCATTGCTGGCGGGATTGAAGCCTGGCGACGTGGTCACCGCCCGTGTCGATTGGGAGCGCCGGCACCGGCTGATGCGCTTTCACACCACAACCCACCTTCTTTGCCACCTGGTACCGCAACTTGTGAACGGTTGTTCGATCACACCTGACTACGCCCGCCTGGATTTCAACATGACCGACCCGCTCGACAAGGATGCGCTCACGCAAGGCATTGCGCGCCTGGTCGCGGCCGCGCACCCGGTGGTGGTCGGCGCGATCACCGACCAGGAGCTGGACGCCAACCCGGCCCTGGTAAAGAGCATGTCGGTCCAGCCGCCGCGCGGCACGGGCCGCATCCGCACCATCCGTGTCGGCGGCGATGCGCCGGTTGACTTCCAGCCTTGCGGCGGCACGCATGTGGCCAACACCTCCGAGATCGGGGTAGTGGTCGTGACCAGGATCGAAAAGAAAAGCGCGACGACGCGACGCGTCGTCCTCGGATTTGCATGACCAGAATGAACTTGACCCGTTACATCGCGACCTTCGCGCTCTGCTTCGCGCCCCTACTGGCATCCGCACAGACCCCTTCCAACCCAAAGGCCGTCGTCTCGACCGAGCGCGTGCGTGCCGAACTGATGGCCCACGCGCCCGATGGCATCGCGCCCGGCAAGACCGTCTGGGTGGGCCTGCAACTCGCACACAAACCGGAGTGGCACACCTATTGGAAGAACTCCGGCGACTCGGGGCTGCCGACGCAACTGCAGTGGACCTTGCCCGCGGGTGTGACAGCAGGCGAGGTCGCCTGGCCGCTGCCAAAGAAGATCCCCATCGGCTCGCTTGCCAATTACGGCTATGAGGGCACGGTGCTGCTACCGGTACCGCTGACCATCGGGCCCGACTTCAAGCCATCGCTGCTCGGCCGCGATATGGAAGTGAAATTGCATGGCAACTGGCTGGTCTGTAAGAAGGAGTGCATCCCCGAGGAAGGCGATTTCGCGCTGAAGATCCCCGCGCAGAGCACGACCGCCGCAAACGCCGCAGCCTTTGACGCGGCGATGAAGGCGCAACCGGCTCCTGTTACCGGCGACAGCCGCGTCGAGATCGACGGCAACGCCTTGAAAATCACCGTCGCCGGCTTGCCCGCCACGGTGCGCGGCAAGACGCTTGCCTTCTTCCCAGAGACGGCGGAGGTGATCGAGACATCGGCCGAGGTGCAGCAGTCGTGGCAGGGCGAGAACTGGGTAGGCCGCGTTCCGCTGTCGATGCAACGCAGCGCAAGCCCGGCGGTGATGCCTGTGGTGCTGGCCAGTGGCATGCAGGGCTGGCGCGCCGAAGCGAAAGTGGCGGGCACCTGGCCCACGGTGGCCGCGGCGAGCGGCCTGTCGCCCGCGTTGCAGGATGCCTTGCGCAACAACTCGGCCAGTGGCGCCACGCCCGCAGCTTCGCTCACGTTAGGCGCCGCGCTGCTGGGAGCGCTGCTGGGCGGCCTGATCCTCAACCTCATGCCTTGTGTGTTCCCGATCCTGGCGATCAAGGTGGTGGGCTTTACGCGCCATGCCGACGACAAGCGTGGCCACCGCATCGCGGGCGTCGCCTACACCGCTGGCGTGGTCGCCTCCTTCACCCTGCTGGGTGCGCTGATGCTCGGGCTTCGCGCCGCGGGTGAACAACTTGGCTGGGGGTTCCAGTTGCAGTCGCCCGTGGTCGTGGCCACGCTGGCCGCGCTCTTCACGCTGATCGGGTTGAACCTCGCGGGCCTGTTCGAGTTCGGCGCCTTCCTGCCCTCCGGCGTGGCATCGATGGAAGCGCGTCATCCCGCGGCCAACGCAGTTCTCTCCGGCGTGCTGGCGGTCGCCGTCGCGTCGCCCTGCACGGCGCCTTTCATGGGCGCCTCGCTCGGATTCGCGATCGGGTTGCCCGCGGCGCAGGCGCTGGCGATCTTCGTCGCGATCGGCATCGGGATGGCGCTGCCCTATCTCGCGGCGAGCTGGTTCCCGGCTTTTGCCCGGATGTTGCCGCGCCCCGGCGCGTGGATGGACACCTTCCGCAAGCTGATGGCCTTCCCGATGTTCGCCACGGTGGCGTGGCTGGTCTGGGTGCTTGGACAGCAGTCCGGCGTCGATGGCGCCGGCGCGCTGCTGGTGCTGCTCGTGGCAATCAGCATGCTGGTGTGGACACTCACGTTGCAGGGCCGCGCGCGCACGGCGCTCGCTGCCGTGGCGCTGGCCTCCATCGCTTTCGTGGGCTGGACCTTCGGCGGCAATATCACCCGGCCCACGCCCGCACCGTCAGCGACGCAGGCTGGGCCCTGGCAACCGTGGGAACCCGGACGCGTCGATCAGGTGCTTGCCGGTGGCCAGCCGGTGTTCGTTGATTTCACCGCCGCGTGGTGCGTGACCTGCCAGTACAACAAGAAGGTCACGCTCTCGCGCGCCGACGTGATGGCCGATTTCGCAGGCAAGAACGTCGTGCTGCTGCGCGCCGACTGGACGAGACAGGACCCCGCGATCACGGCGGCGTTGCAGCAACTGGGCCGCAACGGCGTACCGGTGTATGTCTTTTATTCCGCCGGCAAGCCGCCGGTCGTGCTGTCGGAAGTGCTGGGGGTGGATGAAGTCCGTGCGGCCATCGCCAAACTCTGAAAGGAACTGCCATGTTGCGCCGCGCACTTTTCGCCCTGCCCTTGTTGGCCGCTTCGCTCGCGGTGCAAGCGGCGCCTTCGATCGGCCAGGCCGCACCGGACTTCACGCTCACCGATGCCAACGGCAACAGCGTGAAGCTGTCCGACTACCGTGGCAAACATGTGGTGCTGGAGTGGACCAACCCCGGCTGTCCCTACGTGCGCAAGCACTACGACAGCGGCAACATGCCCACGACGCAGAAGGATGCCACCGGCAAAGGCGTCGTCTGGCTGCAGGTCAACTCCACATCGCGCGACCATGCCGACTGGCTGGATCCGGGGCCGCTCGCGTCCTGGATGACGAGCCACAAGGCCGCGCCCAGCGCGATCCTGATCGACAGCGAAGGCACGGTGGGCAAGGCTTACGGCGCTCGCACCACGCCGCATATGTACATCGTCGACCCACAGGGCCGGCTGGCGTACGCAGGCGGGATCGACAGCATTGCTTCGAGCAACCCGGCCGATGTGAACAAGGCCGTGAATTACGTGCGGCAGGCGGTGGCGGAAGTCGCCTCCGCAAAGCCGATCTCGATGGCCGTTACTCGGCCCTACGGCTGCTCGGTCAAGTACAAGTCGGCCGCATGACGGCCAGCATCGCGCAGTTGCGCCGGATCCTGGGCAGTTGCAGGACGATCGCGGTGGTCGGCCTGTCGCCGCAATGGCATCGGCCCAGTTTCTTCGCTGCGAAGTACATGCAGTCGCATGGCTATCGCATCGTCCCGGTCAACCCCACGGCCACCGAGATCCTCGGCGAACGGTGCTACCCCAGCGTGACTGCGGCCGCGCAGGCGCTGGCAACTCAGGGCGCGACCATCGACATGGTCGACTGCTTCCGGCGCACCGAAGACATCCCGCCCATCGCAGATGAAGCCATCGCCATCGGAGCGAAGTGCCTGTGGCAGCAGATCGGGGTCGTCAATGAAGATTCGGCAGGCAAGGCGCGAGCCGCGGGCCTCGATGCGGTGATGGACCGCTGCGTGAAGATCGAACATGCGCGCCTGTTCGGCGGGCTCAACTGGGCAGGCGTGAACACCGGGGTGATCTCCTCGCGCCGTCCGCAACAACTCTTCTACTGATGTCCGAGAAAGACCACGAGTATGGATTCGGCACGCGGGCGATCCACGCGGGCGCAACGCCCGACCCGGTGACCGGCGCGCGTGCGACGCCGATCCACCAGACCACCAGCTTTGTCTTTGATTCCGCCGAACATGCCGCGAGCCTGTTCAACCTGCAGACCTTCGGCAACGTCTACTCGCGCATCAGCAACCCGACGGTGGCGGTGCTCGAGGAGCGTGTCGCGTCGCTCGAAGGCGGCCGCGCGGCGCTGGCCTGCGCCACGGGCATGGCCGCGCAGATGACCGCGTTGCTGGCGATCCTGAAGACCGGCGACCACATCGTCGCAGCCTCGACCTTGTACGGCGGCTCAGTCGGGCAACTGGGCATCGGCTTCTCGCGGCTGGGCATAGCGACCACCTTCGTCGACCCGCAGGACCCCGACAACTTCCGCCGCGCGATAAGGCCGAACACGCGCGCCGTGTACGGGGAGACGCTGGGCAATCCGCTGGTCAACGTGTTCGACATCGAGCCGGTCGCGAAGATCGCGCACGAGCACGGGCTGCCGCTGGTGATCGACAACACCGTGGCGAGCCCCTATCTGTGCAACCCGTTCGCCTTCGGCGCCGACATCGTCGTGCACAGCGCAACCAAGTACCTGGGCGGCCACGGCACGACCATGGCGGGCGTGCTCGTGGAATCGGGAAAGTTCGACTGGGGCTCGCCCTTGTCCAGGGACAAGTTCCCCGAGATGCTGGAACCCAGCCGCGCATACCACGGCGTGAAGTTCTACGAGACCTTTGGCGATTTCGGCTACACGATGAAGGCGCGCATGGAGATCAACCGCACCTTTGGCGCATCGCTCTCGCCACTGAACGCGTGGCTGATCCTGCAAGGCATCGAGACGCTGCACCTGCGCATGCAGGCGCATTGCCGCAACGCACTGCACGTCGCTCGTTTCCTCGAGTCGCATCCGCTGGTGAGCTGGGTGAACTACCCGGGGCTCGAGTCGTCGCCGCATCACGCGCTGGCGAAGAAGCAGTTCCGCACGATCGACGGCGGGCCGGGTTCATCGGGCATCCTCACCTTTGGCATCCAGGCTGATGACGCGGCGCGTGCCGGCGAGCGCTTCATCGATGCCTGCGAGTTCCTCAGCCACCTGGCCAACATCGGCGATGCCAAGACGCTGGTGATCCACCCGGCATCCACCACGCACCGCCAGCTCGATGATGCCGAACTCGCGCGGGCCGGTGTCCGGCCCGACATGATCCGCCTGTCGGTAGGCATCGAGGACGTGCAGGACATCGTCTGGGACGTCGACCAGGCGCTGCGGCGCGCTGTTCGTTAGGTCGCCATGGTGCCTGCGACAATCGGGCGATGACTTTCCCGGCCCTTGAAAACGACACCTTCCTGCGCGCCTGCCGCCGCCTTGCCACCCCCCATACACCGGTGTGGCTGATGCGCCAGGCCGGGCGCTACCTGGCCGAATACCGCGAGACGCGCGCGCGTGCCGGCAGCTTCATGGGCCTGGCTACCAACGTCGACTTCGCGACCGAAGTGACGCTGCAGCCGCTGGAACGCTACGAGCTGGATGCGGCCATCCTCTTTTCCGACATCCTTACGGTGCCGGACGCAATGGGCCTGGGCTTGAGCTTCGAGCTGGGCGAAGGCCCGCGCTTTGCGCGACCCGTGCGTGACGAAGCCGCAGTAAAGGCGCTGCGGGCTCCCGACCTCGACAAGCTGCGCTATGTCTTCGATGCGGTCACTGCGATCCGCAAGGCGCTTGCTGGCCGCGTCCCGCTCATCGGCTTTTCGGGCAGCCCCTGGACTTTGGCCTGCTACATGGTGGAGGGCGCGGGCTCGGACGACTATCGCCTCGTCAAATCCATGCTTTACGGCCGGCCCGATCTGATGCATCACCTGCTGGCCCTCAATGCGGACGCGGTCGCTGCCTACCTAAACGCGCAGATCGAGGCCGGCGCGCAGGTAGTGATGATCTTTGACAGCTGGGGCGGCGTGCTGGCCGACGGCGCTTTCCAGGAGTTCAGCCTCACGTACACAGCGCGGGTGCTTTCGCGGCTCAAAAGTTCGCACGAGGGCGTCGACATTCCGCGCATTGTCTTCACCAAGGGCGGGGGCGCATGGCTGGCCGAGATGGCGCAGCTCGACTGCGAAGTGCTGGGACTGGACTGGACCGTGAACCTGGGTCGTGCCCGCGCGCAGGCTGGTAACCGCAAGGCCTTGCAAGGAAACCTCGATCCGGCGGTGCTGTTCGCCCCGCCGGAACAGGTGGCGAGTCAAGCGCGAAAGGTACTCGATAGTTTCGGGGCACCCCACACCGGCCCCGGCCAGGGCGCCACGCACATCTTCAACCTCGGCCATGGCATCAGCCAATTCACACCGGCGGAGACAGTGAAGGTGTTGGTCGATACCGTGCATGTGCATTCGAAGCAAATGCGGGCAGCGCCAAGCGCCTGACACTGACCCAAGTCATCAGGGTGTTCCCTAGGAGACAAGCAGAGCAAAATGTTTGCCGGGGCTTGACTTATGCACAAAAAAGAGCGGACGGGGAGCGAGCCGGCGGCCCGGCCGCTATAAAACCGATAGCGCACGCAAGTCATTGATTTATAAAGACTTCTGTGAGTTCGCATTTATCGCGGAAATTCGCCAAGCCCTTGATTTATCACGCTCTGCGGCGCTGCCGGTGGGTTCTATCAACAAAGTTATCCACACAAAAGCTCGAAATGGATCAAAGGGCTTTGGAATCAAACACTTAGCGACCTTTTGTGGAAGTCACCTCAACTTCAACGGCTAACGCGACCCAATTGACAGGGTACCGGGTGTCGGTGGTCGTGCCCACGCCGGCGCACAGCACCCTCGGTCACGCCCTGACTTACCTGAGTGAGTTGCCACTTGCGCCCGGTACGTTGGTGCGCGTGCCCTTGGGCAAGCGGGAATTGCTGGGCGTGGTCTGGGAAGGCCTTACCGACGACGACGGGTTCGAGGCCAAGGCAGTCGCCGGAGCACTGGAAGGCATCGCGCCTCTTTCTGCCGCGTGGCGACAAATGGTTACGTTCGCTGCGGACTATTACCAACGCAGCAGTGGCGAAATCGCCCTCGCGGCGCTGCCGCCCCAATTGCGGGAGCTGGACTCGGCACAAATGGCGCGCCGCTTGAAGCGGCCCGCCGGCCCAGGTGCAGCACACACGTTGGAGCAGCGCCCGCAGCTCACGCTGGAACAAGCCGAAGTGCTGGAGTCTTTCGACACTGCTCCCGACGGCACATTCCTGCTGTTCGGCGTCACCGGCAGCGGCAAGACCGAGGTGTACCTGCGCGCTGTCCAGCGTGTGCTGGAGCTTGACGCCCAAGCTCAGGCCCTGGTGATGGTGCCGGAGATCAACCTGACGCCGCAATTGCAGGCGCGCTTCGTCGAGCGCTTTGGCGAAGGCGCGGTGGTGGCGATGAACAGCGGCATGACCAACCCGCAGCGCCTGAAAAGCTGGCTCGCGGCGCATCACGGCACCGCGCGCATCGTGCTGGGCACACGCATGGCGGTGTTCGCATCGATGCCGCACCTGCGCCTGATCGTGGTCGATGAAGAACACGACCCGAGCTACAAACAGCAGGAAGGCGCCCGCTACTCGGCACGCGACCTCGCCGTGTATCGCGGCAAACAGGAAGGCGCGAAAGTCATCCTGGGATCGGCGACGCCATCGCTGGAGAGCTGGCGCGCCAGCGAAAGCGGCCGCTACCGGCGCCTCGCGATGCCGTCCCGCATCGGCGACGGCGCGCTGCCGGCAGTGCGGCTGGTCGACATGAACCTGCAGCCGAAGAAAACCGTGCTGTCCGTGCCGCTCGCCGACGCGATCCAGCAGCGTGTATCGCGTGGTGAACAGTCGCTGGTGTTCCTCAATCGCCGCGGTTACGCGCCCGTGCTCTCCTGCACCGCCTGCGACTGGACCAGCGAGTGTCCGAACTGCAGCGCGCACCGCGTCTTCCACAAGATCGACCGCAGCCTGCGATGCCACCACTGCGGCCACGCCGAGCGCGTGCCGCGCAGTTGCCCGGTCTGCGGCAACGTGGACATCGTGCCGGTGGGTCGCGGCACCGAGCGCCTGGAGGAACACCTGGCGCAGCTGCTGGCCGGCGTGCGCCAGCCCAATGGCGAGCCGGTGCGCATCGCGCGCATGGACGCTGACAGCACGCGCGCGAAGGGGGCGCTCGAAGAGCAGCTCGCGCGCATGCACTCGGGCGCGGTGGACGTGCTGGTGGGCACGCAGATGGTGACCAAGGGCCACGACTTCCGGCGCATCACGCTGGTGGCCGCGATCAATGCCGATGCCGCGCTGTTCTCCAGTGACTTCCGCGCTCCCGAGCGGCTGTTCGCGTTGCTCATGCAAGCCGCAGGGCGCGCCGGGCGCGACGCGGCGCAGGCACGCGTCAGCGAGATGTGGGTGCAGACCTGGCATCCACGGCATCCGCTCTTCGCGGCGCTCCAAAAGCACGACTACGAAGCTTTCGCCACCCAGCAACTGAAAGAGCGTGAACAGGCCGGGATGCCGCCGTTCGGGTTCCAGGCCTTGCTGCGCGCCGATGCGCGCACGCAGGAAGTTGCACAGGCATTCCTGACGCGGGCGTCCGATGCATCGACGGCCCTCGAAGGCGCGCCGCAGGTCACCGTCTATTCACCGGTGCCGATGGGCATCCAGCGCGTGGCCAACGTCGAACGTGCGCAGATGCTGGTGGAAAGCGCGTCGCGCCAGGCTTTGCAGCGATTCCTCGCGGCGTGGCAACCGGTGTTGCACGCCACCCGCGAAAAAGGTTTGCTTCGTTGGGCGATCGACGTCGATCCGCTCTTGATCTAGGGCCTGTCAACAGGCCCTAAGTCGGGGCCTTCAACCGCAGCGCGATGTCGTAAAGCGCATTGCGCGATCCGCCAGTGATCTCGGCCGCAAGTTTCACCGCCGTTTTCAGCGGCAGCTCGGGCAACAACAACCTGAGCACGCGCTCGCCATCATCCGAGGGCGCGGCCTGCGCAGCGCCATGCAGCACGACCACGAACTCGCCGCGCGAGCGCTGCGCGTCAGCAGCCAGCCAGGCGGGCAATGCGTCGCAAGCCAGCGTGGCCACTTCTTCGAACTGCTTGGTGAGCTCGCGTGCGACGGTGACTTTGCGCGCGCCCAACGCAGCCATCGCGCGCACCAGCGTGTCGATGCGATGCGGCGCTTCCAGCAGGACGACCGCACGTGGCTCCTGCGCGAGTGCCGCGACTGCGGTCTCTCGCTCCCCAGCCTTTGTGGGCAGGAAGCCCGCGAAGACGAAGGAGCCGTCGTCGCCTACGGCACCGGCAACGCTCAACGCCGCGGTGACGCTGCTCGCACCCGGCATCGGAATCGCGCGCACGCCCGCCTCCTGCATGGCGGCCACCAGGCGCGCGCCGGGGTCGCTCACCGCCGGCGTGCCCGCGTCGCTGGCGTACACCACCCGCTCGCCACGCCCCAGTCGCTCCAGCACCGCCTGCGCAGCCTGTGCCTCGTTGTGCTGGTGCACCGCGAGCCATTGCGCCGGCGCCTTGTCGATGCCGTAGGCGCGCAACAAGGTCTGGGTGTGGCGCGTGTCTTCGCAGGCGATACAGTCCGCCATCTGCAGCACATGTAGCGCGCGCAGGCTGATGTCGGCCAGGTTGCCGATGGGCGTGGCCAGGACGTACAGCGCGCCTTGCGGATAATGCTGCGCAGCCGCCGCGTCGCGTGCAGCAGCCAGAGCAGAAGCAAAAGAAGCGCTCAATGGAAATCCCCCGCGGCAAGACAGGCGCCGCAACCACCACCAAGCAGTCAGGCGACGCGGCCGAGGACCGCGCGTTGGCGCACCTCACCGCCGCTGGCCTGAAACTGCTTGCGCGCAATTATCGGACGCCGGGGCGCGGTGGCGGCGAAATCGACCTGGTGATGCGAGAGAACAATGGCACGGTGGTCTTCGTCGAGGTGCGCAAACGCGCAAGCCGCGACTTTGGCGGCGCGGCAGCGAGCGTGAGCGGGTTGAAGCAGCGCCGCGTCATCTTCGCGGCGCGGCACTACATCATGCGGCTGCCCAAGGAGCCGCCCTGCCGCTTCGATGTGGTCGGCGTCGAAGCCGATCGCATCGAGTGGCTGAAGGGCGCTTTCGACGCGTCGTAAGCCGGGCCAACATCGTGGCCCGGCATCGCCGCATCAGACGCCCGGATCGGGCTCGTCGGTCTCGCTGGTTGCGAGCTTTACGTCACCGATGATCAGCGGGCTGTCCGTCTCGCTGCTCGTTGCGGCCGTCAGCTTCACGAAGGCAAACGCGCCGGCCGAACTAGACGTCGCGTACTCGGGCACTTCCGTGCCTGCGATCAGCGGAACCGAGGTTCCGCCACCGCCGCCGCCGCACGCGCCGAGCATCAGGGCGCCCAGAGCGCCGGCAATCATTGTCCTGGTATGCATGATGGGCTCCTTGCGTTCGTGCTTCACTTGGAGCCCGGCAGCGGCGTGTTCAGGTACGGGAAGCCGGAGAGGAACGGCACCACGGCCTGGTCGACCCCGTCGTGCACATCCAGCGATGTCGCGCCGGTCGGCACGCTCGAGGGCTTGCACTGCGAAGTGACACCGGCCACACCCGGGATGCTGTTCAGCTTGTAGGTGTCGGCATCGCCGTTGGCCATGCACAGGCCGCCGAGCACGGCGACCAGCGCAACGTCGACCACGTCGTCCTTCGGACGGCGGCCGTTCGGGAAACCGGCAAAGTCAGTCCCGCCGGTCTTGATGCTCCCGACGATGCCCAGGCGGTTCTGTGAAGCGAAAGGCACGGGCGCAATCGAGGTGTTCAAGCGCAGCATCTCCGACGCGGTGACTGTCGCCGGCTTGTTCACGCCGGTGATGCCGGTGAGGAACACGGTCGCGAGGTCGGTGCGCGGCAGGTTGGTGGGCGCAAGACCCGCAGCGTTGCCGGTCAGCACGAGGCCGAGCAGTGCGGGCAGCGTCGGGTTCGTCACGTAGTCGAGGAACTGGCCGTCATCCTTGGGCTTGGACCCGTTGAACTTGTCCTTGTCCTTCAGGCCGATCACCACTTCATTGACCAGCGGCATGCCCAGGCGCGATACCTGCGTCCATGCGCCGCCGGGCTTCTCGCTGGTCTGGTGGCCGGAAGCGGGGGCACCGGACAGCAGGCGCGCCTGGCGCAAGCTGGCGGTCGTCCAGGCGCCGATCACCGGATCGGTCCCGGCGGTCAGGCAATCCTTGTGCACTTCCAGTGCGATGGAGGTGACGTTGCTGTCCTGGATCGAGTTCGCGGCAGCGACGTTGATGTTGGCCGGGTTGGTGATCACCGACAGCGGCGCGTTGACCAGATCGAAGATCGGGCCGAGGTTGACTGCAAAGCCTTCCTGGCGCTGGCCGACGAAGACCCGGCCGGCATCCTTGCCCGCGGGGCAGCCGGGAATCTTGATGTCGTGGATGTGCTTGGAGGCATACGTGGCATAGGCCGCGCTGTTGCCCAGCGTCTTCACGCCGATGTAGTCGACGGGCTTCTCGAAGGTGGCGCCGCCCGCGGCCTTCGTCACAGCCGTCGAGGTGCCCTTGCGCCGGTCGCCGCGCACAACGTTCACCGAGTAGGTCTCGGTGAGGTTCAGGTTGGCGTCGTTCAGGTTGGCCACGGCGCCCGCCTGGATCAGCGGAATCGCGACCTGCTTGCCGCCAATGCCCAACGCAATGTTGTTCAACTTGTTGTTGAAGCGGAACTGGAAGGTGATGTCCTCGTTTGCGTCACCGTTGTTGTCGACGTGGATCTCGTACAGCGCGTTTGGGTCCAGCGAGAAGTAGTTGGGGCCGCCGTACGGTCCTTGCAGCGGCTGGTAGTTGGCGATCAGCGTGACGTAGTCGCCTCGCCCGCCGGTTCCGTTGGCCGCCACGCCCTCATAGCTGCGGAACATGTAGAAGTCGGTCGCGTCGACCTTCGGGCTGGTCGTGATGAATGGCGCCTCGCGGTGGCTGGACGCCAGGGCACTGCCGCAAGCCGCCGCTGCTGCGCAGGCCAGCACGGCCAGCTTGAGCCAGGTGGGATTCCTCGATTGCATGTTGCTCTCCTTGATGGATGGGTTGCAGTTCGTATCGAACGCCGGCCGGATACGCGGCTCGCGAGTGCGCTGGATGTAAAAAAGCGCATTAGCCGAGGGTGGCAGGAGGGTATTGGTGCGGATTGAATCCACCCGCGGTGCAGCTGCGTACCGCTTGCCCGCGCCAGGCGCCTCCAGGGGGTGGCGGGTTATCATCTGCCGCCATGCTCGAACTCCGGATCCAACAGCACTTCATCGACAGCGCAGACCTCAAGTACCAGTCCGCCGACGCGCTCAGCAAACCGATCGCGGCGGCAGTGCAGGCAGTGCTGGCATGCGTGACGAGCGGTGGCAAGGTTCTAGCTTGCGGCAACGGCGGCTCGGCCGCCGATGCGCAACATTTCTCGGCCGAGTTCGTCGGCCGCTTCGAGCGTGAGCGGCCCGAGCTCGGCGCGATCGCGCTGACCACCGATAGCTCGATCCTGACCGCGATCGCCAACGACTACGATTTTGAACGCGTCTTCGCCAAACAGGTGCGTGCGCTAGGCCAGGCCGGTGACGTGCTGCTGGTGCTGACCACCAGTGGCAATTCGGCCAACGTCCTCGCGGCGATCGAAGCCGCGCACGAGCGCGAGATGACCGTGGTGGCGCTCACCGGGCGCGGTGGCGGCAAGATGAACAACGCCCTGCGCGAGACCGACGTTCACATCTGCGTGCCGCACGACCGCACGGCTCGCATCCAGGAAGTCCACATCCTCGCGATCCACTGCATCTGTGATGGCGTGGACGCGCAACTGCTCGGAGAACAGGAAACCCCGACATGACGATGAACCGCAATCCTCTGCTGGTGGCCCTGGCGGCTGCGTCCCTGGTGGCCTCGCTCGGCGCGTGCGCGCCGCTGATTGTCGGCGGCATGGCCGTGGGCGCGATGGTGGCGGTGGACCGCCGCACTTCGGGCGCCCAGCTCGAGGACGAAGGGATCGAATTGCGCGCTTCGGCGCGCCTGCGCGATGCGCTGGGCGATCGGTCGCACTTCAACATCACCAGTTACAACCGGCAGGTGCTGCTGACCGGCGAAGTGCCCAACGAGCAATTGCGGCAAAACGCCGAGCAGGTGATCTCGCGCGTCGACAACGTCAAGGGCGTGGTGAACGACCTCGCGGTGCTGCCGGCCTCCACGCTGGGCCAACGGTCGGCCGATACGCTGATCACCGGCAAGGTCAAGGCTTCGCTGGTCGATGACCGCGAGCTGTTCGTCGGTGCGTACAAGGTCGTCACGGAACGCGGCGTGGTGTACCTGATGGGCCGCGTCACGCAGCGCGAAGCCGACAAGGCCACGCAGATCGCCCGCACGATCAGCGGCGTGGTGCGCGTGGTGCGCGTGTTCGAGATCATCACCGACGACGAATTGCGTCGCCTCGCGCCCTCGCCCGGCACGCCGGCACCGGTGAGTACGCAGACACCCGCACCGGTCGCGCCCGCAGTGGCGCCCGTGGCCGCGCCGTCGCCACCTTCGGCACCCGTGGCTACGCCGGGTACGACGACGGGATCGACAGTGTCGCCGCAGGCGCTCCCACCTCTGTCACCAGCCAGCACGCGCCGGTAACTTCTCAAAGCGTCTTCCACTGTCAAAGATCTGCGCCCTCTCCGCCCCGGGGGAGAGGGGGTTCCTGATGCTCCTGACCCCTACTTCAGTCTCTTTATCAGGCTTGAAGTATCCCAGCGCCTTCCGCCCATGCCCTGGACATCGGCGTAGAACTGGTCCACCAGGGCCGTGACCGGCAGCCACGCGCCGTTGCGCTTGGCTTCATCGAGCACGAGGCCCAGATCCTTGCGCATCCAGTCCACCGCGAAGCCAAAGTCGAACTTGCCCTCGATCATGGTCGTGCCGCGGTTGTCCATCTGCCAGCTCTGCGCGGCGCCCTTGCCGATCACTTCGAGCACCTGCTTCATGTCCAGCCCGGCATTGTCGCCGAAAGCAATCGCCTCCGACAGGCCTTGCACGAGCCCGGCGATCGCGATCTGGTTGACCATCTTGGCCAACTGCCCGGAGCCGCTCGCGCCGAGCAAGGTGAACGCGCGTGAGAAAGCCATCGCGGCCGGCTTTGCGGCTTCGAACGCCGCCACATCGCCGCCGCACATCACCGTGAGCAGGCCGTTCTGTGCGCCGGCCTGGCCACCAGAGACCGGTGCATCGACAAACTGCACGCCACGCTCCTTCGCTTTCGCATAGAGCTCGCGCGCCACGTTGGCCGATGCGGTGGTGTGGTCGACAAAGACCGAGCCGGGCTTCATGCCGGCGAACGCGCCGTCGTCGCCAAGCGACACCGAACGCAGGTCTTCGTCGTTGCCTACGCAGCAGAACACGATGTCCCGGCCGGCGGCCGTCTCGCGCGGCGTGGCCGCCGACGAACCCTTGAACTCACTGGTCCAGGCTGCAGACTTAGCTGCGCTGCGGTTGTACACGCTCACGTCGTGCCCGGCCAGCGAGAGGTGTCCGGCCATCGGGTAGCCCATCACGCCGAGTCCGAGGAAGGCCACCTGCGCGGGCGGCGCGGGGTCGTAGTTCTTGGGGTTGGTGGAAGCCATGCGTCACATCTCCTGCTGATGAACGGCCATTGTAGGAGCCGCCTTCTCAGTGTTTATTGCGCGATGCCGTCACCAAATGACCCGTTCTCGCACAAGGTTTCCTTCAATTCGGGTACCGGACGCAGAGGATGGCAGTCCGCCTTCGCACTGAGGATTACACGATCGCGAAGTGCTCCGTGCCGGCAGACAGATCCGAACTCTTCGCGCGCTGCGAATTGAGCTTGATCTGCAAACGCAGGTCGTTGACCGAGTCGGCGTTGCGCAGCGCATCCTCGAACGAGATCATGTTGTTCTCGAACATGTCGAAGAGCGCCTGGTCAAAGGTCTGCATACCCATGTTCCGGCTCTTCTTCATGACTTCCTTGATCTCCGAGACCTCTCCCTTGAAGATCAAGTCGGACACCAGCGGCGAGTTGAGCATGATCTCCACTGCGGCCTGGCGGCCCTTGCCGTCCTGCTTGGGCACCAAGCGCTGCGAGACGAAGGACTTGAGGTTCAGAGACAGGTCCATCAGGAGTTGCGCACGCCGCTCTTCCGGGAAGAAGTTGATGACGCGGTCCAGCGCCTGGTTGGCGCTGTTGGCGTGCAGCGTGGCCAGGCAAAGGTGTCCGGTTTCGGCGAACGCAATCGCGTGCTCCATCGTCTCGCGATCGCGGATCTCGCCCATCAGGATCACGTCGGGCGCCTGGCGCAGCGTGTTCTTGAGCGCCGATTCCCAGCTGTCGGTGTCCAGGCCCACCTCGCGCTGGGTGATCACGCAGTTTTTGTGCGGGTGCACGAATTCGACCGGGTCCTCGATCGTGATGATGTGGCCCTGGGAGTTCTCGTTGCGCCAGTCGACCATCGCCGCGAGCGTTGTGGACTTGCCCGAACCGGTGGCGCCCACCAGCACAACCAGACCTCGCTTGGACATCACGATTTCCTTCAGGACCTGCGGAACGCCCATGCCGTCGATGGTGGGAAGGATCTGCGGAATCACCCGCATCACCATGCCGACCTTGCCCTGCTGCACGAAGGCGTTGCAGCGGAAACGCCCGATGCCCGGCGGCGAGATCGCGAAGTTGCACTCTTTCGTGCGCTCGAATTCGGCGGCCTGCTTGTCGTTCATGATCGAACGCGCCAGCGCCAGCGTGTGGCTGGCATTGAGCGGCTGCGGCGATACCTTGGTGACCTTGCCGTCCACCTTGATCGCGGGCGGGAAGTCGCCGGTGATGAACAAGTCACTGCCGTTGCGGCTGATCATCAGCTTCAGCAGGTCGTTAATGAATTTACTGGCCTGGTCGCGTTCCATGGCGGTCCTTAATTGTGATCAGCCGGGAAAATTGTCGGGGATCTTGGCTTTGCCGCGCGCTTCGGCCGGAGTGATGACGTTTCGCTTGACCAGCTCCGTCAGGTTCTGGTCGAGCGTCTGCATGCCGGAGTTGTTGCCGGTCTGGATCGCAGAGTACATCTGCGCCACCTTCGCCTCACGAATCAGGTTGCGAATGGCCGAGGTGGCGATCATGATCTCGTGCGCGGCCACTCGGCCGGTGCCATCCTTGGTCTTACACAGTGTCTGCGAGATCACGGCCTGAAGCGACTCCGAAAGCATCGCGCGGATCATTTCCTTTTCGTCCGCGGGGAACACGTCGATGACCCGGTCGATGGTCTTGGCCGCGCTTGAGGTGTGCAGAGTGCCGAACACCAGGTGCCCCGTCTCGGCCGCGGTCATTGCCAGGCGGATGGTTTCCAGGTCGCGCATTTCGCCGACCAGGATGCAGTCGGGGTCTTCGCGCAGCGCCGACCTCAGCGCGGCCGAAAACGACAGCGTCATAGGCCCGACCTCGCGCTGATTCACCAGGCACTTCTTGGATTCGTGCACGAATTCGATCGGATCTTCCACCGTGAGGATGTGGCCGAACTCGGTTTCGTTCAGGTAGTTCACCATCGCGGCGAGAGTCGTGGACTTCCCCGAGCCCGTGGGGCCGGTCACCAGCACCATGCCACGCGGCTTGAGCGCCAGCTCCCCGAATATCTTGGGCGCGTTCAGCTGCTCAAGCGACAGGATCTTGGAAGGAATGGTCCGGAACACGGCGCCGGCGCCGCGGTTCTGGTTGAAGGCGTTGACGCGAAAGCGCGCGAGGCCGTCGATCTCGAAGGAGAAGTCGACCTCCAGGAACTCTTCGTAGTTCTTGCGCTGGGTGTCGTTCATGATGTCGTACACCATGGAGTGCACGGCCTTGTGGTCCAGGGCGTCTACATTGATGCGCCGCACGTCGCCGTGCACGCGGATCATCGGGGGCAGGCCTGCCGAAAGATGCAGGTCCGATGCCTTGTTCTTGACGCTGAACGCCAGCAGCTGGGTAATATCCACGAGTCCCCTTTGCCTAGGTTTAATGGTGAGCGGCGCGCCTTTGAGCGCGTCCGCCTCGACCGAAGACAATTATGACGACGATTGCCGACAACCTCCAGAGTGTTCACCAGCGCATCGCCCGGGCCTGCGCCGGGGCCCGTCGCGACGTGAACGAAGTCACGTTGCTGGCGGTGTCCAAAACCCTCGGCCCCGACGCGGTGCTCGAGGCCCACAAGTCGGGCCAGCGCGCCTTCGGGGAGAACTACATCCAGGAGGCGGTCGAGAAGATGGAACTGCTCGCGGACCTGCCGCTCGAGTGGCATTGCATCGGGCCGATCCAGAGCAACAAGACCCGCCTGGTGGCCGCGCACTTCCAGTGGGCCCACACGGTGGACCGCCTCAAAATTGCACAGCGGCTGTCGGAGCAGCGTCCGGAAGGCCTGGAACCCCTGCAGGTGTGCATCCAGGTGAACATCGACGGCGGGGCCGCCAAGGGCGGCGTGGCGCCGGAGGAAGTGCTGGCGCTTGCACGCGAGGTGGCGCAGTTGCCCCGCCTGAAGCTGCGCGGCCTGATGACGATTCCCGAGCCCGCGCCAGATTTCGCGGGGCAAAGGGCGTTGCACCTTCGCACCAAGGCCATTTTCCACGACTTGCGCGATGCGGGTCTGCTGCTGGACACTTTGTCGATGGGGATGACAGCAGACATGGAAGCCGCGATTGCCGCCGGCAGCACGATGGTGCGCGTGGGCACCGCCATCTTCGGCGGCCGCCCGAAGCGGCACTGAAGCCGCGACCCGGATTATTTGCGCGGCACCATGGGCCTCACGTCACCACATTCGGCGCCCATGAACTTCCCGGAAGCGTCCATGTTCAATGTCTCGGGCTTGCCCTGCACCTGGGTGTGCACCACCATCTTCATGTTATAGGACTCGCTGCCGTTGAAAGTGACCTGGCCTTCGCCGCTGGAGGGCGGGGTCGTGCAGGTGAAGGCCATCTTCATCGTGTTGCCGCTGCGGGTCTGAGTGGTCGTTCTGCAGTCTCCACGCTGCTGGCCGCTGGGCACCTCGTTGCGCTCGACCATCTCCTTGGTCATGCAGATCTTCACGCTCATGCCACCGGGACCACCAGCGCCGACCTTCATGCCCTGCTTGGCCATCATCTCCTCGAACATCTTGCGCTGGTCGGGCGGCATACTCGCCATCTGCTGTTGCATCTCGGCCATCTGTGCGTCCATCTGGCCCCCACTCACCTTGTTGGTGATCTCCCACAGGCCGGGTTTCATCTGGGCGAAGGCGAGGCCGGAGGTGCCCGCGAGGACAAGGGCGGCGGCAAGGTGCGAGGCTTTCATGGGTTCCCTTCGGCGGCTGGAAAAGGTTTCATTCTGGGGGCGCGGGCCCGGCGCGCCAACCGCGCTTTCCCCGAAGTCGCTCAAGGCGCGGTCGCCTGCCGCACCGCGTGTTCCCAAAGGTCCATCCGCTCCGCAGCGCGGCCCCGGTCCAGCGTGGGCGTGAAACGGCGTTCGGCCTGCCATAGCCCCGACAGCTCCCCCGTGTCGCGGTAGACGCCGCAGGCCAGCCCCGCCAGGTAGGCCGCGCCCAGCGCCGTGGTCTCGGTGACAGCCGGCCGAACGACCGGGATGCCGAGCAGGTCGGCCTGGAACTGCATCAGCAGGTCGTTGACGCAGGCTCCACCGTCCACACGCAATTCGCTGACTGGCGCACCGCCGGCTGCCACGGCATCGCGACTCATCGCCTGCAACAGCGCGGCGCTCTGGTAGGCGATGCTCTCCAGCGCCGCCCGCGCGATGTGCGCGACAGTCGTGCCGCGCGTGAGGCCGGTGATCGTGCCGCGCGCATCAGGCTTCCAGTACGGCGCGCCGAGGCCGGTGAATGCCGGCACCACCATCACGCCGCCCGCGTCGGGCACGCTCTCGGCCAAGGGCTGCACCTCGGTGCTGCCCTTGATCGCATGCAGTCCGTCACGCAACCACTGCACGACTGCGCCGCCAACGAAGACGCTCCCTTCGGTTGCGTATTCCCGCGCGCCGGACACCTGCGCGGCACTGGTGGTGAGCAGCCCATTGGCCGAAGTCTGGAACTTCGAGCCGGTGTGCATGAGCAGGAAGCAGCCGGTGCCGTAGGTGTTCTTTGCCATGCCTTCCGTGAAGCAGGCTTGGCCGAAGAGCGCGGCCTGCTGGTCACCCGCCACGCCGCCGATTGCAATGGGTGCGCCGAGCAGCGAAGCCACGGTTTCACCATACTGCGCCGACGAGGGCAACACCTTGGGCATCAGTGCGGCCGGAACGCCGAAAAGCTCCAGCAGTTGCGCGTCCCACGCGTTGTCGTGGACGTTGAAAAGCATGGTGCGCGATGCGTTGGTCACGTCGGTGGCGTGCAGTGCCCCACCCGTCAGTTGCCAGAGCAACCAGCTATCCACCGTGCCGAAGGCCAGCTCGCCACGCTCGGCCCGCTCGCGCGCACCGGCCACGTTATCGAGCAGCCAGCGCACCTTGGTTGCTGAGAAATACGAGTCGATCAACAGGCCTGTGCGCGACTGGATCGTCCTTTCGTGGCCCGCTTCGCGCAGCTTCGCGCACATCGGCTCGCCGCGCCGGTCTTGCCACACGATGGCGTGGTGGATCGGCTGGCCGGTCTTGCGGTCCCACAGCATGGTGGTCTCACGCTGGTTGGTGATGCCGATGGCGCGGATGTCCTGCGCCTTCAGCCCCGCCTTGGCGAGCGCCTCCTGCGCGGTGGCCAGTTGCGTGCGCCAGATCAGCATCGGGTCGTGCTCGACCCAGCCGGGCTGCGGATAGATCTGCGGCAGCTCCTGCTGGGCCTGCGCGACGACGCGGCCCTGCGCGTCGAAAACAATACTGCGGGAACTGGACGTGCCCTGGTCGAGGGCGAGCAGGAAGGCTCCTGAGCTTGTCGAAGTGGTCATGCGCGACTTTTTAACCCAGATCAGGTTCCCAGCGCGAGCCGTGTGGTGCACTTGACCTCTTCCATCACCGCATAGGTGCGAGTCTCCCGCACACCCGGCAACTGCCACAGCACCGTGCCCGCGAAATCGCGGTAGGCCTGCATGTCCGCCATCCGCGTCTTGAGCAGGTAGTCGAAGCCACCGGCCACCATATGGCATTCCATGATCTCGCTGCGCACCTGAACGGCGGCCGCGAAAGCCTGGAACACATTGGGCGTGGTGCGATCCAGCAGCACCTCGACGAACACCATCATCCCGGCGCCCAGCTTCAGCGGATTGAGCCGCGCTTCGTAGCCCAGGATGTAGGCGTCACGCGTGAGACGTTGCACGCGCGCGAGCACTGCCGTGGGCGACAGGGCCACGGCTTCGGCCAGCTTCAAGTTGGAGATGCGGCCATCCTGCTGAAGGACGCTCAGGATCTTGCGGTCGATCCTGTCGATATCGCCTGCTGATTCTGGCTCTACTAGCGTTTTACTCTGCATATCTCCTTATTTTAGCGTGATATTCACCAAGACAAGCGCGAGGATAGCGGATCCCAAGGAAGCCCGCCATGTCCACGCCCGCCCCCCACCTGCCGTCCCCTTATCGCCCCGAAGCCGAAGTCGTCCGGCATCGACTCGACGCCCTGCGTCAGGCACTCGACTGGAGTGCAGCAGCGCAAGTGGCGACGCCCTGGGTGCGCGGCGTGCGCGAGAATCCGCCGCCGTTCTGGGCCATGGAAAGCCTGTTGAAGGAATACCCGATCTCCAGCGCTGAAGGCCTCGCCCTCATGCGACTGGCCGAGGCGCTGCTGCGCGTCCCCGATGCCGAGACCGCGATTGCGCTGACCGCCGACCAGTTGGGTCGCGCGGATTTCGAAGGCGCATCGGACGGTGCCCTGGCGCGCCTGTCGCAAGCAGCGATCTCGATGTCGAAGAAGTTGCTCCCTGATGGGCGCCACGAGAGCGGCATGCTCGGCAAGCTGGGCTCCAGGACTGTGGTCGCGGCGACACTGCGCGCGGTGCAACTGTTGGGCCGCCAGTTCGTGCTGGGCCAGGACATCCGCGAAGCGATGGGCGAGGCGCAGGCGGCGCGGCGCAAGCAACCGACGCTGCGTTTTTCCTACGACATGCTCGGCGAAGGCGCGCGCACCGAACCCGATGCGCAACGCTACTTCGCGAGCTATCGCAACGCGATCGAAGCCATCGCACGGACGTCGAAAGTGGATGGACCTGTCGAAGCGAACGACGGCATCTCGATCAAGCTGAGCGCGCTGCATCCGCGCTATGAGGAACTGCAGCGGGAGCGCGTGCTCAATGAATTGGTCCCGCGCGTCTGGTCCTTGTGCGAACAGGCCGCGCGCGCCAACATCAACCTGACCATCGACGCCGAGGAAGTCGACCGGCTTGAGCTTTCGCTCGACGTCTTCGAGGCGCTCGCCGCGCTGGTAGCGCAGCACCACCCGCAGTGGCAGGGCTTTGGGCTGGCCCTGCAGTCGTACCAGACCCGCGCGCTGGAACTGATCGACCATGTGGCGCAAGTCGCGCGCAGGTACAAGTTGCGCTTCATGTGCCGCCTGGTCAAGGGCGCCTACTGGGACGCCGAGATCAAGCGCGCACAGGAACTCGGCTTGCCGCACTACCCGGTGTTCACACACAAGCACCACACGGACATCTCGTACCTGGACTGCGCGCGTGCGCTGATGCTGGCGCAGGACGCGATCTATCCGCAGTTCGCCTCGCACAACGCGGCGACGATTGCGGCGATCCTGCAGATGGCGAAGGCAACGGGGGCGCCGTTCGAACTGCAGCGCCTGCACGGAATGGGCGAAGGCATGTATCGCGAAGTGCTCCGGGAACCAGGGATTGCCTGCCGCGTGTACGCGCCCGTGGGCCAGCACCGCGACCTGCTGGCATACCTGGTGCGGCGCCTGCTGGAGAACGGGGCCAACTCCTCGTTCGTGCACCAGCTCGCCGACGAATCGGTGGGCATGGAAGAACTGCTGGTGTCGCCGCTGCACATTGCACCGATCCCTTCCCAGCCGCTGCCTCGCAACCTGTACGGCGCGCAGCGTACCAACAGCAATGGACTGGACCTCACCGCACGCGAGATGCGCACACCTTTGCTCGCGGCTTTGGGCGAAGTGCAGGTGCCGGCGATTGCCGAATCGAACGCCGACGACGCAAGCAGCGCCGTCGCGAGGTCGCTCGCTGCCTGGCCAGCCTGGGCCGCGACGCCGGTGGCGCAACGCGCATCGATATTGCGCGATGCCGCCGATGCGATGGAGGCCGCGATGCCGCGCCTGTGCGCGATGCTCGTGAAGGAAGCATTCAAGACCTGGGGCGACTGCGTGGCCGAAGTGCGCGAGGCGGTGGACTTCCTTCGCTACTACGCGAACGAGGCTGAACGGATCATGCAACCGGTGCTGCTACCGTGCCCCACCGGCGAGAGCAACGAATTGCGCCTGACAGCGCGCGGCCCCTGGGTCTGCATCAGCCCGTGGAATTTTCCGCTGGCGATCTTCGCCGGCCAGGTGGCCGCGGCGCTCGCGACTGGCAATACCGTGCTGGGCAAGCCGGCGGAGCAGACGCCTGCGATCGCCGCGGAAGCGGTGAAGTTCCTGCATGCAGCAGGTGTGCCGGTCGAAGCACTGCAACTGCTCCATGGTCCTGGAGAGACCGTCGGCGCGGCCCTGGTCGCGGCGCCGCGTGTTGCTGGCGTGGTGTTCACCGGATCGACGCAAGTGGCAAAGATCATCCAGCGCTCGCTCGCCGCAAAGGACGGCCCCATCGTCCCGCTGATCGCGGAGACTGGCGGCATCAATGCCATGGTGGTGGACTCGACGGCATTGCCCGAGCAGGTGGCGGACGCTGTCGTGCAGAGCGCTTTCCGTTCCGCCGGCCAGCGCTGCTCCGCGCTGCGCTTGTTGTGCGTGCACGAAGGCATCGCCGATGCTGTGATCGAGATGATCCGCGGAGCCGCGCAGGAACTGGTGACGGGTGATCCCGCCGATCCGCGCACCGATGTCGGTCCCGTGATCGACAGCGAAGCCTACGAAGGCATCGCACGCCACCTGCAACGCCTGCAGCAACAAGCCAAGCCGCTCTTGCCCGCGAGCGAACCTGCGCCGCAATCGCGCATCGTCGCACCGCAGGCCTTCGAAGTGAATAGCATCTCGGATGTCAGCCACGAAATTTTCGGGCCGGTGCTGCACATCGCGCGCTGGAACGGCGACCCGGCTGCGGTCATCGACCAGGTGAACGCGCTGGGCTACGGCCTCACGCTGGGCATCCAGACCCGCATCGACAGCCGGGCGCGTTCGCTGGCGGCGCGCGCTCATGTGGGTAACGTCTACGTCAACCGCAACATGACCGGTGCCGTAGTGGGCGTGCAGCCGTTTGGCGGGGAGGGCTTGAGTGGCACTGGCCCCAAGGCGGGCGGGCCGAATTACCTCGTGCGCTTTTGTGCGGAGCAGACAGTGACGGTGAATACGACGGCTGCCGGCGGAAACGTGGCACTGCTGGCGTGAGCATCCACCGGTTGCTTGGCGGCGCCTGCTCGTTGTCGTGCTGCACCTGCCGCGCTACTGAGCACCAGGGCGCTAAAGGGCACACCAGACCACCAAATGGCGCTAAATGGCGCTAAATGGCGCTCAAGGGCGCACCAGCTTGAACACCGCCCGCCGCTCGCCCACCT
>JBKJOM010000127.1:0-17024 GCA_046595775.1 Ramlibacter sp.
GATCCATCCGCCGCGCTCGAGTACGCGCGCAAGCTCGCCGGCGAGCGGAAGCGCTTCGCCGACACGCTCGAGATCGTGATGCGCGTGTATTTCGAGAAGCCGCGGACGTCGGTCGGCTGGAAGGGCCTGATCAACGACCCGTATCTCGACGAGAGCTACAGGATCAACGAGGGCTTGCGCATTGCGCGCTCTCTGCTTGTCGACATCAACCGTCTCGGCGTGCCCTCGGGCAGTGAGCTGCTCGACGTGATCTCGCCGCAATACATCGGCGACCTGATCGCGTGGGGCGCGATCGGCGCGCGGACCACCGAGAGCCAGGTGCATCGCGAACTCGCATCGGGCCTGTCGGCGCCGATCGGCTTCAAGAACGGCACGGACGGAAATATCCGCATCGCGACGGATGCGATCCAGGCCGCAGCGCGCGGCCACCACTTCCTGTCGGTCCACAAGAACGGGCAGGTCGCGATCGTGCAGACCAACGGCAACAAGGACTGCCACGTGATCCTCCGCGGTGGCAAGGCCCCCAACTACGACGCCGCCAGCGTCGCTGCCGCCTGCCGCGATCTCGAGACGGCCAGACTGCCTGCGACGCTCATGGTGGATTGCAGCCATGCCAACAGCAGCAAGATGCACGAAAAGCAGGTCGAGGTTGCTCGCGAGGTCGCGACGCAGGTGGCGAAGGGCTCGCACTCCGTGTTCGGGCTGATGGTTGAAAGCCACTTGAACTCAGGGGCGCAGAAGTTCACCCCGGGCAAGGACGAGCCGGCCTCTCTGGAGTACGGGAAAAGTATCACCGATGCTTGCCTCGGCTGGGACGACTCGCTCCAGGTGTTGGACATACTCTGCGAGGCCGTGAAATTGCGCCGCTCCCAATGACGATTTTGACGCTCTTTCAAGTAAACTTTTACAAACGGTAACCAGGGGCATATATTTGTGCTGAGCCCCTGGGCTCGCCCAATATGACGTTCGAACTCCCCGTCCTTCGCCTCGCCCTCGCTGGCTTTTCCATCGAACAGCAACGCGCCGTGGGTGATGCCTTGCGAGGGCTGGGCGAGGCCACAGTGTGGGAGCTCGCGACGCTCGATTCGGCCGACGCGTGGTGGCTCAACGGCGCCCGTGTGCAGATCCTGGATCGCGAACGGATCCGTGTCGCTTCGGGCACGCCCTCCGGCCATGCCCTGCAGCTTCACTTGCCCGATGTGGACCGGCCTGTGGGTTTTGCGCAGCCGCTGCCGTTACGGTTCAAGCCGCTCTACAGCTTCGACGCCACATCCTCTGCTTCGATGAACGCCGTTCTTCACAAGTTCGAAGCCTGGCTTGCGCCCGTCACCGCGCAGTTCTGCCTCGCGGCGCACATCGTTGAACACCAGTCGGCGCTCGGGTCGGGCGTCTTCGAGTTGAGATTGAACGGGGACCTCCTGGCCGTGGTCGACATGCAGGGCGAAGTCGCGGTGCGGGGCACTGCCGGGCCGGCGGACTTCGAGGGTGCAGTATGGCGCCGCCAGACCGTGCCGATGGAGATTCCGGAACAGTTCGTGCACACCAGCCTGTCGCAACTGATGTGGCAATACGCGATGCGCACGCAGCGGGACGCACTGCCATCCCACTACCGGACCGGCCTGATCTATTTCCGCCGCGCACCCCGTGTGACGCAGCGCTTGTTGAAGGACTCGCACCTGCTGCTGATGCGTCAGCTGAGCGTCGCTCCGGCCGCTTTCCGCGAGCTGCAGCGTCTGTGCGGGCAGGACGAAGTCCACCTCGCGCGAGACCTGGCTTCCTTGTACTTTGTCGGCAGCATCACCTCCAATCCCAAGCGCGCAGCCAGGCCGCCGGCGCAGGCAGAAAGCGCCGATCAGCGTACACCGCGCACAGGCGACGAGGCGGACTCGAACCCGGGGCCCACCACCAACTTGCCTTTTGGCAATTCCGACTTGCCTCTCGACGCGATGCGCAGGCCAGCGCCGCCAGAGGACATGACAGCGCCCGCGCCGCTCACCCCTACGCCCCCGCACCAGGCACGCCGCTAGCCGGCCAAGGATTTCAACAGCTTCTCGTGCACGCCGCCAAAGCCGCCGTTGCTCATGCAGAGCAGGTGGTCGCCGGCCCGCGCATCGGCCACCACCATGGCCACGAGGGTCTCGATGTTCGGCGCGACCTTCGCTCGAGGACCCATGCCGGCCAGAGCTTCATTGGGGTCCCAATCCAGTCCACCGGAATGGCAATAAGCAAGGTCAGCCTGTTCCAGGCTGCAGGGCAGTTGCGCTTTCATGGCGCCAAGTTTCATTGTGTTGCTACGGGGTTCGAACACGGCCAGGATTCGTGCGGCGCCCACCTTGCGGCGCAGCCCATCGACAGTGGTGCGGATGGCAGTGGGGTGATGCGCAAAATCATCGTAGACCGTGATGCCGTTGACCTGGCCGCGCGTCTCCATCCGGCGCTTCGCGTTCTGAAAACGCTCGAGTGAGCTGGCGGCCCGCTCGGGGTTCACGCCCACATGTTGCGCGGCGGCAATTGCTGCCAGCGCGTTCAATTGGTTGTGCACGCCCGACAACTCCCAGTGCACACGCCCGACTTCGCGGCCTGATTGCAGGACCTGGAAGTCGTGCGGCTCGCCGGCCGCGTTGAAGTCGCTCACTGCGGTGCCAAAGCTGCGTACCTCGCTCCAGCAACCATGGTGGAGCACGCGTTGCAGGCTCTCTTCGAGGCCGTTGACCACAATGCGTCCGGTCGACGGCACGGTCCGCACCAGATGGTGGAACTGCCGCTCGATTGCCGCGAGATCGTCGAAGATGTCGGCGTGGTCGAACTCGAGGTTGTTCAGCACTGCGGTGCGAGGCCGGTAGTGCACGAACTTGCTGCGCTTGTCGAAGAAGGCGGTGTCGTACTCGTCCGCTTCGATCACGAAGCACTGGCCCTGGCCGAGCCGGGCCGAGATGCCGAAGTTGCCGGGCACGCCGCCGATCAGGAAACCCGGTCGCAGGCCGGCTTCTTCCAGGATCCACCCGAGCATCGACGTGGTCGTGGTCTTGCCGTGCGTACCGGCGACTGCCAGCACATGTTTGCCCGGCAACACGTTCTCAGAAAGCCATTGGGGGCCGCTGGTATAGGGCTGGCCCGCATCGAGGATGGCTTCCATCAGCGGATAGCGCGCCGTGCCGTCGGCTTTGCGCGCCCGGGAGACGACGTTGCCGACCACCCAGGTGTCAGGTGCCAGCGCCAGCTGGTCGGCGCCGAAGCCTTCGATGAGTTCGATGCCGAGTGCGCGCAGCTGGTCGCTCATCGGCGGGTACACGCCGCTGTCGCAACCGGTGACCTTGTGTCCCGCCTCGCGCGCGAGCGCGGCTACGCCTCCCATGAAAGTGCCGCAGATTCCGAGGATATGAATGTGCATCTTCGAATTATCGCGGGGGGCGGAAAACTACTTCGGAAAGCGCTCGCGCAGTTTCAGTTTCCAGAATTTACCGGTCGACGTGCGCGGTACCGCATCGATGAATTCATAGCGCTCGGGCAGTTGCCACTTCGCAAAGGAGTTGGCCAGGAGGTGCGCGTCGAGTTCCTTCGTGTCGATGAACTTGCCGGGCTTGAGCACCACGCAAGCAAGCGGCCGCTCGGCCCACTTCACATCGGGAATCGCAATGACCGCAGCTTCCGCCACGGCGGGATGTCCCATGATCGAGTTCTCCAGGTCGACCGAACTGATCCACTCGCCGCCGGACTTGATCAGGTCCTTGGTGCGATCGGTGATGCGCACGAAGCCCAGCGGGTCCACCGAGGCCACGTCGCCGGTGCGCAGCCACCCGTCGTCGGTGAACTTGTCCGGCTGCACCGGAACCTCGTGGTAGCTGCCGGTGATGAAAGGGCCGCTCACCTGAATCTCGCCGACGCTCTTGCCGTCCCAGGGCTGTGGACCTTCATCGCCCTGCACTCGCAGGTCCACCAGCGGCACGGGTATGCCAGCCGTCGCGGCACGACGGTACTTTTCGTCCATGTCGGCATCGCGCAACTCGGCGCGTGGGTAGGAGATCGTGCACACTGGAGACGTCTCGGTCATACCCCAGCCCTGCATGATCCAGATACCGTGTTTGTCGAATGCACGAATCAGGGCTTCTGGCACTGCGGAGCCGCCCACCAGCGAACGCATGCCGTGCGGCAGCTTCCAGCGACCCTTGTTCGGCGACTCGCCGGCCTGCGCCGCGTCATAGGCCTGGATCAGTGTCATCCAGATGGTGGGCACTCCCAGCGCCAGGGTAGGAGGCTCCACTTGCATCAGGTCCAGCAGATCATCGGGGTGCAGGTGCGGACCGGGGAACACCAGTTTCACCCCCATCATCACGGCGCCATACGGCATGCCCCAGGAATTGGCGTGGAACATGGGTGTCACTGGCAGCACCACGTCGGTTCCCCGCAAACCCCAGAAGTCGCCGAGGCTCGCGACCAAGGTGTGCAGGATGGTGGAGCGGTGCGAATAGACCACGCCCTTCGGCCGGCCTGTGGTGCCGGACGTGTAGCACATGGCGACGGGGTCGTTCTCGTCGTGGCTCACGTACTTGAAATCATCGGGATCGGCATCCGCCAGCAAACTCTCATAATCCCCAAAGCCTTCGGGCACCGGCGCGCCGCTGAAGGGGAAAACGATCACGCGTTCGAAGGTATGCAGATGCGAGAACTGCCGGTAGAGCGGCAGCAGCACGTCGTCGACAACGAGGATGCGGTCGGCCGCATTGCCGGCGATCCAGCCCAGTTCGTCGGGCGACAGGCGCAGGTTCAAGGTGTGCATCACGCCGCCCGCCGCCGGGATGCCGAAGTAGCACTCCAGGTGGGCGTGGTGGTTCCAGCAAAGTGTTGCGACACGGTCGCCTTTCTTCAAGCCCAGCCGTTGCAGCGCCGAGGCCAGGGAACGCGTACGGCGATAGAACTCGCCGTAGCTGTGGCGGCGCAGGCTCTTGTCGGGCAGCCGGGAGACGATCTCGTTCCCGGCGAAGATCCGGCCCGCCCGCTCAAGGAGGTGGTTGAGCGACAGCGGCACGTCCATCATCGTGCTTTTCATTCCTGGGTCTCCTGGGGTTCTTTTGGGCGACTCTAAGCGGCAGGGACGCGCGGGGCAATGCAGAATGTCCTGTGATGGACAACGCCAAGATGGAGATCGCCCACACAGCGGCACGGCTCGTGGTCGAAGAGGGACTGGAATATGGGCCGGCCAAGCGCCGTGCGGTCAAGCAACTCCGCCTGAATGCGCGCAGCGCCTTGCCCGACAACGACGCGGTAGAGGAATCAGTGCGCGAGTACATCTCCATCTTCTGCGCCGATACGCAGCCCGCCGAGCTGGCTGCGCTGAGAAAGCTGGCGCTCACATGGATGGAGCGGCTCCCGGAATTTCGTCCCTACCTCGGCGGCGCGGTCTGGCACGGAACGGCCACGCGCCTATCGGACATCTATATCCAGCTCTTCTGCGAAGACCCCAAGTCGGCGGAGATCGCCCTGATCGACAACAAGGTGGACTATGAAGCGCGTACCGTCACCGGTTTCAACGGCGAAACGGTCGAGGCCTTGAGCCTGTCGAGCGTGAGCCGCGACCTGGGTGAGGTGATTGGAGTGCACCTGATGATCTACGATCACGACGATTTGCGGGGCGCACTCCGGCCCGATGCGAAAGGGCGAACGCCCCGAGGTGACACCGCGGCCGTGCGGGCCATGGTTGACAATGCCGTTCCATGAGCCAACCAGAAAAAGATTCTTCCGCCGCTGCTGAGTCACGACGGCGCCTGCTCTATGCGGGCGTGGGCGCCGTCGCAGCGATCGCCGGGGCGTCAGTTGCCTTGTGGAAATGGGGCGGCCAGCCTTCGACACAGCCCTATCCTGCGTTCTGGGGCATGGCGTTTGACACGCCGGCGGGAGGTTCGCTTGCGTTGCAGTCACTGCGGGGCCGGCCCCTCCTGCTCAATTTTTGGGCGACATGGTGTCCGCCTTGTGTCGAGGAAATGCCGTTACTTGATGCTTTCTGGCGCCAAAACTCGGCAAAAGGATGGCAAGTCGTCGGCTTGGCCATTGACCAACCCAGCTCGGTACGCGCGTTCCTGCAAAAGACTCCGGTCGGTTATCCGATTGCCCTCGCAGGAATGGGCGGCACGGAGTTGTCGAAGAACATGGGTAACGTGAGCGGCGGCCTGCCATTCACCCTGGTCATCAATTCGGCTGGCGAGGTCGCGCAGCGTAGAATGGGGCGATTGGCTCCCGCTGACCTGGCGGCTTGGTCGCAGGCCTCCTAGCATGGCGCCCGGGGTTTTCACCCCGCCGCCGCGCCCCTTGCTTGTCAAGGGCATCCGCAAAAATAAACGAAAAAAGAGCGACGAAAAGAAATGTAAGCGAATTTTGCTGTAAATTCGCGTTCCTTTCGTCGAACGAGGTGGAGACTGCATGGACCTGCGCAAACTCAAGACGTTAATCGACCTCGTGTCCGAGTCGAACGTTTCCGAACTGGAAATAACCGAAGCCGAAGGCAAGGTTCGCATCGTCAAGGGTGGCGGGGCGGTGCAGCAGACGATGGCCCCGATTGCCTTGCAGCCCGCCGGTGGCGCGCCTGCTGCCTTGAGCACCGCGGTGCCCGCGCCGGTGCCCGTAGCAGCCCCGGCCGGCCATGCTGTCAAGTCGCCGATGGTCGGCACTTTCTATCGTTCGTCCGCCCCCGGGGCCAAGGCGTTCGTCGAAATCGGCAGCCAAGTGAAGCAGGGCGACACCATCTGCATCATCGAAGCGATGAAGATCCTCAACGAGATCGAAGCCGACAAGAGCGGCACGGTCGTCCAGATCCTGTGTGAGAACGGTCAGGCCGTGGAGTACGGGCAACCGCTCCTGATGATCGAGTAAAAGCCACCGCACATGTTCAAGAAGATTCTTGTTGCGAATCGGGGGGAGATAGCCCTGCGGATCCAGCGCGCCTGCCGTGAACTGGGGGTGAAGGCGGTGATGGTCTATTCCGAGGCCGACCGCGAGGCCAAATACGTGAAGCTGGCGGAGGAGGCGGTTTGCATCGGCCCCGCAGCGTCGGCGCAAAGCTACCTGAACATGCCGGCGATCATCTCGGCAGCGGAGGTGACCGACTCCGAAGCAATCCATCCGGGATACGGTTTCCTGTCCGAAAACGCCGACTTTGCCGAACGCGTGGAAAAGAGCGGCTTTCAGTTCATCGGCCCGACACCGGAGAACATCCGCACCATGGGCGACAAGGTCTCGGCCAAGCAGGCGATGATCAAGGCGGGCGTGCCGTGCGTGCCGGGTTCCGAAGGCGAACTGCCGGACGACCCGGTGCAGATCCGCCGCATCGCACGGTCGGTCGGCTACCCGGTGATCATCAAGGCCGCCGGCGGGGGTGGCGGGCGCGGGATGCGCGTGGTCCATACCGAGGCCGCCCTGATCAATGCGGTGCAGATGACCAAGGCCGAGGCCGGCGCTGCTTTCGGCAATCCGGCGGTGTACATGGAGAAATTCCTCCAGAACCCGCGCCACATCGAGATCCAGATCCTCGCCGACAAGCACAAGAACGTGGTGTACCTGGGCGAGCGTGATTGCTCCATGCAGCGCCGCCACCAGAAAGTCATCGAGGAAGCGCCGGCGCCGGGCATCCCCCGCAAGCTGATCGAGAAGATCGGCGAGCGCTGTGTCGCGGCCTGCAAGCGCATCGGCTACCGCGGCGCGGGCACGTTTGAGTTCCTGTACGAAAACGGCGAGTTCTACTTCATCGAGATGAATACGCGCGTGCAGGTCGAGCACCCGGTCACGGAACTGATCAGCGGCGTGGACATCGTCAAGACCCAGATCATGGTGGCGGCCGGCGAGAAGCTGCCCTTCGCCCAACGCGACATCGTCTTGCGCGGGCACGCAATCGAGTGCCGGGTGAACGCCGAGGACCCGTACAAGTTCGTTCCTTCTCCGGGGCGCATCACGCTCTGGCATGCGCCGGGCGGCCCGGGCGTGCGCGTGGACTCTCACGTGTACAACAACTACTTCGTGCCACCCAACTACGACTCGATGATCGGCAAGATCATCGTGCACGGCGATACCCGTGAGCAGGCCCTGGCCCGCATGCGCACCGCGCTGCTCGAGACCGTGGTGGAAGGCATCAACACCAATATTCCGCTGCATCGCGAGCTGATGGTGGACGCCAAGTTCATCGACGGCGGCACCAACATCCACTACCTCGAAGAGTGGCTCTCCCAACATAAACGGTGATGTTCGAGCTCCGCCTGCTGTGTCCCGAGGCGGCGATCGAGGCCGTGAGCGACGCTCTGGATGCGCTCGACGCGCTGAGCGTTTCGGTCGAGGATGCCGACGCGCAGACCGACGCGGAGCAGGCCCTCTTTGGTGAGCCCGGCATGCTGCCGCCCAAGGAGGGCTGGCAGCGCTCGCGGGTCATGGCACTGTTCGCCAACGAAAGCGCCGCCGCGGACGCTGGCCGCCTGTTGCAAGCCCAGGACTTCTTTGCTGACTGCCGCTTGTTGGGCGTGGCCGCTGTGCCCGACCAGGACTGGGTGCGCCTGACGCAATCGCAGTTCACTCCGGTGGAGATCACTCCCGAGTTCTGGATCGTCCCAACATGGCACGAACCCCCGGAGGGCGCGAAGAGTTCGATCCGGCTCGATCCAGGGCTGGCCTTCGGCACCGGCACCCATCCGACCACGCGCATGTGCCTGCGCTGGATTGCCGCGCATCCGCCGGTGGGGCAGCGGGTGCTCGACTATGGCTGCGGTTCCGGGATCCTGGCCATCGGTGCTGCAAAGTTCGGTGCCAACGACATTGATGCGGTCGATATCGACCCGGCGGCGGTGCAGGCCACGCAGGACAACGCGCGCGCCAACAATGTGGCGTTGAATGCGGGACTGCCCGTTCAAGCTGCAGGGACCTACCTGCTGGTACTGGCGAACATCCTCGCCGTACCACTGAAAGTACTCGCGCCCCTGCTTTGCGCCCACGTCGCGCCTGGCGGCTCGCTGGTGCTCTCGGGAATTCTCGAGCGCCAGTCCGATGAATTGAAGACCGCGTATGCGCCGTTCGCCGCCCTCGAAGTCAGTGACTGCGAAGACGGCTGGGTGCTGATGACGGCGCGTCTGTAGCGCGCCAATGGCCGGGGCCGTCCGCGCGCTGGCTACAATCCCTCGCTCATGAGCCTGATCACGCGCTGCCCCGCTTGCGGGACGATGTTCAAAGTCGTGCCGGACCAGCTCAAGATCTCCGAGGGCTGGGTACGCTGCGGCCATTGCACGGAAGTCTTCGACGCTTCGGCGCACCTTCAGCACGGCCTGCCCGCGCCGTCGATCACGCGTTCTCCCGAGCGGCAAGCTCCTGCCGCGGACCCGGAGCCGTCCAGCGGCTTTTCGTCGTCGATCCACACCGAGACAGGTGAGTCGTCCCTGTATGACGAGGCGCCCGATTCGCTCCAGCTGGAAGACCAGGCGCGGGCCCTGCGGGAGAACCCGCTCGACCGGCCTTTCGAGCTCATTCGCCCCGACCTGCCTCCCGCACCGGATTCGACCAGCGGCTGGTCCAGTGCCCCGGCGGAGCCGGAGCGAGACCTGCACGACCTGGCATTCGTGCGCCAGGCGCGGCGCAAGGCCTTCTGGCGCAGGCCAGGGGTGCGTGCCACGCTGGCAACGCTGTTCATCGGGCTGGCAGCGCTGCTGATGCTGCAGTTCGCCATGCACGACCGCGACCGACTGGCAGCTTCGGAGCCCTCGTTGCGCCCGTGGTTGGCCCGCCTGTGCGAGCCCTTGCGCTGCAGGCTGCGCGCGCCGCGCCAGATCGAATCGATCGCGATCGACAACTCTTCGTTCAACAAGCTCCGCGGCGATGCCTATCGGCTGAACGTGACGCTCAAGAACCAGGCCGCCGTCGAAGTTGCCATTCCTGCGCTGGAGCTCACGCTCACCGACGGGCAGGACCAGGCCGTCATCCGTCGCGTGCTTGTTCCCTCGGAGTTCGCGCAAGGCGCCGCGGTGATTCCTTCGGGCGGCGACTGGTCCGCCTCCGTGGCCATTGCAGTCAACGCCAACGGCACCGGTTCGCGCATCGCGGGCTACCGCCTGCTGGCCTTCTATCCCTGATTTGAGAAAGCAATTCCCATGGCGTCATTGATCTGCGGTTCGCTGGCATTCGACACCATCATGACCTTCGAAGGTCGCTTCGCCGAGCAGATCCTGCCGGACCAGTTGCACATCCTGAACGTGGCGTTCCTGGTGCCCGCGCTCCGGCGCGACTTCGGCGGTTGCGCGGGCAATATCGCGTACAGCCTGAAAATGCTCGGGGGGTTGCCGCTGCCGATGGCGACCGTGGGCAGCGACGGACGCGACTATGTCGCACGCATGCAGGCGATGGGCATCAGCACCGAGTTCGTGCGCGAAGTGGGGGATTCGTACACCGCGCAGGCCATGATCATGACGGACCGCGACAACAACCAGATCACGGCCTTCCACCCGGGCGCAATGATGCACGCGCATCGCACGACGATCGCAGCGCGCAACGACATCAAGCTGGGCATCATTTCTCCCGACGGCCGCGACGCGATGCTGGAACACGCGCAGCAGTTCCAGGCGGCCGGCATCCCGTTCGTCTTCGATCCGGGGCAGGGCCTGCCGATGTTCGACGGCAAGGAACTGGCGTCCTTCGTCGAGGCGGCGACCTGGGTCACCGTCAACGACTACGAAGGCAAGATGCTGTGCGAGCGCACGGGCTGGAGCAACGCCGACATCTCACGCAAGGTGCAGGGCCTGGTTGTCACCCTGGGCGGCGAAGGCTGCGAAGTGTGGGTCGGCGGTGAAATGACGCTCGTGCCACCAGTGAGGACCGCGGACGTGGTCGACCCGACCGGGTGCGGCGACGCATGGCGCGGCGCGCTGTTGCACGGCCTGGAGCAGGGCTGGGACCTCGCGCGCTGCGCGGAGCTCGGCAACCGCGTCGGCGCGACCAAGATCGCCAGCCGCGGCCCGCAGAACTGGGTCTGGCCGGCCTAGGAACCCCGGGTGAGCGTGACGCCGCCGTCCACGACGATGGTTTCGCCGACCACGTAGTCGCCAGCGCGCGACGCGAGGTAGATGGCGACGCCCGCCATGTCTCCGTCGGTGCCGATACGCCCGGCGGGAATCCGCGCCGCCGTCTCGTCGGCATGGTCGCGCGCCACCTTGTTCATCTCTGACGCGAAGGCACCGGGAGCGATGCCGCTCACCACGATGTTCTCCGGCGCGAGCCGTAGCGACATGCGCTTGATGAGGTGAATGAGGCCGGCCTTGCTCGCAGCATAGGAATACGTCTCCAGCGGGTTCACCGAGATCCCGTCGATCGACGCGACGTTGATTACCTTGGCCGGCGCCGACTTCGCGCCCTCGCGCAGCAGGCCGTGCAGCGCCTGGGTGAGGAAGAAGGGCGACTTCACGTTCAGGTCCATCACCTTGTCCCACCCCTTTTCGGGGAAGGTGTCGAAGTCCTCACCCCAGGCGGCGCCCGCGTTGTTCACCAAAATGTCCAGCGACTGTTCCCGGGCTCCATACGCGGCGGCCAGGCCGCGGGCGCCTTCCACTGTGGAGACGTCGAAGGGCAGCGAAATGCAATTGCCGAAAGCGGCCAGTTCGCGCGCCGTTTCGTCGCAGGCTTCGGCCTTGCGTGAAGAGATGTAGACCCGTGCGCCCTGGGTGAGAAAGCCTTTGGCGATCATGCGGCCGATACCGCGCGAGCCGCCGGTGACAAGGGCCGTGCGGCCTTTCAGCGAAAAGAGGTCGTTCATGGCGTGTTCCGTTGTGTTCAGTGCGACTGCGCAGCGTAGCGCGGATCTTCGTCGTCACCAATCACATGGATGACACGCGGGCGGCTTGGCACCGCCGCAGGCCGCGAAGGGTCCGCAAGGACGGAAACTTCAACCCGCGCGGGCGCGGCGGCGCTCCAGGTAGGCGTGGATCTCACCGACCACGCCCTTGCGGGAGGCCAGCACACAGAGCACGAAGATCACGCCGATGATCACGGTGACCCATTCGCCCACCTTGTCGGCGAGCAGGTTCTGGAGCGCGATCACGATGCCGGCACCCAGGACTGGGCCGAAGAAGGTGCCGACACCGCCGAGCAGGCTCATCAGGATCACTTCGCCGGACATCGACCAGTGCACATCGGACAGCGTCGCGAAACCCATCACGAGAGTCTTGAGTGAACCAGCGAGTCCTGCTAGGGCAGCGGACAGAACGAAAGCCAGCAGTTTGTACTTGTCGACTTCGTAACCGAGCGAGATGGCGCGTGGCTCGTTCTCGCGGATCATCTTGAGCACCTGCCCAAAGGGCGACGTCACTATGCGCGAGATGGCAAGGAAACACCCGATGAAGATCGCTACGACTACGTAGTACATCGTGGTGTCGTTCGCCAGGGGCAGCACGCCGAACAGGCTGCCGCGAGGCACGCCCTGCAGGCCGTCCTCGCCGCCGGTGAACGGGGCTTGCAGGCAGAAGAAGTACACCATCTGCGCCAGGGCCAGCGTGATCATCGCGAAGTAGATGCCCTGGCGGCGGATTGCAACGAGCCCGAATACCAACCCGAGGAAGCCGGCGACAACGGCGCCGGCAATGATCGCCAGTTCCGGTGACCAGCCCTGGGACTTCACGAAATAGCCCGTGATGTACGAAGCAAAGCCGAAGAATGCGGCGTGGCCGAAGGACAACAGGCCGGTGAAGCCCAGCAGCAGGTTGAATGCGCAGGCAAACAGTGCGAAGCAGAGGAGCTTCATCACGAACACCGGGTAAAGGCCGACCAGGGGCGCGACCAGCAGGATCCCGAGGATCACCACGTAGGTGAGGCGCAGCGCAATGGAGTTGTTCTTCATCTCAGGCTTCCTTCCCGAACAGCCCCGCGGGCCTCAGGATGAGCACGATCACCATCACGACGAACACCACGACACTCGAAGCTTCGGAGTAGAAGACACGCGTCATGCCTTCGATAATGCCAAGCCCGAGCCCGGTCACGACCGAGCCGAGGATGGAGCCCATGCCGCCGATGACGACGACGGCGAACACCACGATGATCAGGTTGGAGCCCATGTGGGGCGTGACCTGCACGATCGGAGCGGCGAGCACGCCCGCAAGCGCTGCGAGCGCGGCTCCCGCGCCGTAGGTGAGCATCACCATCAACGGAACGTTGACGCCAAAGGCCTGGACGAGTTTTGCATTTTCGGTGCCGGCGCGCAGGTAGGCGCCCAAGCGGGTGCGCTCGATCAGGTACCAGGTGCCCAGGCAGATCACGATCGACGCGACCACCACGAACGCGCGGTAGTTCGGCAGGACCATGAAGCCGAGGTTCGTGGCGCCGGAGAGAAGCTCAGGCACGGGGTACGACGAGCCCGACGAGCCGTAGAGGTAGCGGAAAACACCTTCGAAAATCAGCGACAGCCCGAAGGTGAGGAGCAGGCCGTAAAGCGGGTCAAGCCCGTACAGCCGCTTGAGGAATGTGCGCTCGATCGCGACGCCCAGGGCGCCGACGATGAGCGGTGCGAGGAGGAGCGCGAACCAGAAATTCACGCCCAGCTTGTCGAGCAGAATCCAACTAGCCATGGCGCCAAGCATGTAGAGGGCACCGTGTGCGAAATTGACGATGTCCAGCAAGCCGAAGATCACTGCGAGGCCGAGGCTGAGCATGGCGTAGAACGCCCCGTTCACCAGCCCGAGCACGAGCTGGCCCATGAAGGCCTGCACCGGTATGCCGAATATCTCCATTGATCCACCGCCTCCAGGTGGCCGCCGGGCCCCTGGGGCCGGCGGCATTCTTCAAGTTACTTCGCCATCTTGCACTTGGACTCGGCGGGCGTCGTGAACGCCTGCTCGCCGGGCACCTTGGCCACGAGTTTGTAGTAGTCCCAAGGCGTCGTCGATTCCTTCTGGCCCTTGACCTGGAACAGGTACATGTCGTGAATCATGCGGTTGTCGGAGGCGCGGACCTGGCCCTTGTTGTAGAAGTCGTCGATCTTCATGCCCTTGAAGGCAGCCATCACCTTGTCGGCATCCGTCGTGCCTGCGGCCTGCACGGCCTTCAAGTAGTTCATCGTCACCGAGTAGTCGGCGGCCTGCAGGCTAGACGGCATGCGCTTGTACTTGTCGAAGAAGCGCTTGGCGAACTTCCGGCTCGCGTCGTCCTGGTTCCAGTACCAGCTGTCGGCCAGTTGCAGGCCTTCGGTGTTGGACAAGCCAAGCGAGTGCACGTCGTTGATGAACACCAGCAGACCGGCAACCTTCATGGTCTTGGTGATGCCGAATTCCTTGGCAGCCTTCATCGCGTTGGTGAAGTCGCCTCCCGCGTTGGCCAGGCCGAGGATCTGGGCCTTGGAGCCCTGGGCCTGCAGCAGGAAGGACGAGAAGTCCGAAGCGTTGAGCGGGTGCTTCACTGAGCCCATCACTGTGCCTCCGTTGGCCTTGACCACCGTGGTGGCGTCGTTTTCCAGCGAGGCGCCGAAGGCGTAGTCGGCCGTAAGGAAGTACCAGTTCTTGTTGCCGGCTTTCACCAATGCCGACCCGGCCACCTTGGACAGCGACACGGTGTCGTAGGCGTAGTGCACGGTGTAGGGGTTGCAGTCCTCGTTGGTGAGTCGCGCCGAACCCGCACCGACCACGAGGAAGGGGCGCTTCTTCTCGGCGGCGACCTTGGACATGGCAATGGCCGTGCCGGAAGACGTGCCGCCCACCAGCATCGCGAGGTTTTCCTTGTCCATCCACTCGCGCGCCTTGGAGCTCGCGACGTCGGCCTTGTTCTGGTGGTCGGCAGACAGCACCTCGATCGGGCGGCCCAGGACTTTGCCGCCGAAGTCCTGCGCGGCCCACTTGACCATTTCGACGCCCGCGGGGCCGTCGATGTCGGCGTACAGGCTCGACATGTCGGTGATCATGCCGATCTTGACCGGGCCGGAATTCGTCTGCGCGATCGCGCCGTACGTGCCCAGGCCGACGGCCATGGCTGCAATGAGGGTCTTGAGTTTCATGCGGTCTCCTTGAATTAAACGGTTGCTCAAAATGACTAGACGCCCAGGAATTCCTGCAGCATGGCCATGTTCGCCTGCAGTTCGCGCTGGGCGAACTGCTTGACGATCTTGCCGTGCTCCATGATGTAGAAACGGTCGGCCAGGGGCGCGGCGAAGCGGAAGTTCTGTTCGACCAGGACCACGGTGTAGCCCCTGGCCTTGATGGTGCGGATCATTTCCGCCAGGCGCTGCACGATCACGGGCGCCAGGCCCTCCGAGATTTCGTCCAGCAGCAGCAGGCGTGCGCCGGTGCGCAGGATGCGCGCGACGGCCAGCATCTGCTGCTCGCCGCCCGACAGCCGTGTGCCGGGGCTGTCAGCACGCTCCTTCAGGTTCGGGAACATCTCGTAGATTTCAGCCACGCTCATTCCGCCGGGCGCGATGACCGGTGGAAGCATCAGGTTCTCTTCGGCCGACAGACTGGCGAAAATGCCGCGCTCCTCCGGGCAGTAGCCCACGCCCAGCCGTGCGATCTTGTGTGGCGCGAGCTTGATGGACTCAGTGCCGTTGATCTTGATCGAGCCTGTGCGCTTGCCAGTGAGGCCGACGATGGCGCGCATCGTGGTCGTGCGGCCGGCGCCGTTGCGGCCCAGCAGGCAGACCACTTCGCCCTGGTTTACCGTGAGGTCGACGCCGTGCAGGATGTGCGACTCGCCGTACCAGGCGTGCAGATCGGTGATGCGAAGCAGTTCGGTGGAAGCCATCTCAGTGGGCTCCCTGGAGCGCGGCGTCTGCCGAGCCCATGTAGGCCTCGATCACCAGCGGGTTGGCCGAAACCTCGGCATACGGGCCGTCGGCGATGACGGCGCCGCGCTGCAGCACGGTGATGCGGTCGGCAATGGACGACACGACGTTCATGTTGTGCTCCACCATGAGGATGGTGCGGCCCGCAGAGACCTTCTTGATGAGCTCTGTGACGCGGTGCACGTCCTCGTGGCCCATGCCCTGGGTAGGCTCGTCCAGCAGCATCAGGTCAGGTTCCAGCGCCATGGTGGTGGCCAGCTCCAGGGCCCGCTTGCGGCCGTAAGGCAGGTTCACCGTCAGTTCGGTCGCGAAACCCTGGAGGTCCACCGACTCGAGCAGCTGGTGCGCACGCTCGTGCAGATGGAACAGCGATTTCTCGGGTTTCCAGAAGTGGAACGAGGTACCCATGTTGCGCTGCAGCGCGGCGCGCACGTTCTCCAGCACGGTCATGTGCGGGAACACGGCGGAAATCTGGAACGAGCGGACGATGCCCCGTCGCGCCGTTTGCGCCGGCCTCTCGTGCGAGATGTCCTCGCCAAGGTACGTGATGGTGCCGCGGGTGATCGGCAGGAACTTGGTCAGCAGGTTGAAAAAGGTGGTTTTGCCCGCGCCGTTCGGCCCGATGAGGGCGTGGATGTCGCCCCGGCGGACCTTGAGGTCGACGTTGTTGACCGCGACGAAGCCCTTGAACTCCTTGGTCAAGCCTTTCGTCTCGAGAATGAACTCACCTGCCAAATCGCGCTCCTGGATAGCCCGGCCATAGGGGCCGACACAAGTGGGCGAATGCTAGGGATGCGTGCTGCACTGCGGTAGGGGGTAAGACCTTAGGTAGTTTTGCGTGGTAACTGTCACCGAATCAACTGCGCGGCTCGACGCTGTCAAAGGCCTGACGGAATCCGGGCGGCGGATCCTGCGATCACATGTTGCGCCGGTACTGCCCGCCGACCTCGAACAGGGCGTGGGTGATCTGCCCCAGCGAGCAGACGCGGACGGCTTCCATCAGCACTTCAAACACGTTGCGGTTGTCGATGACGGCTTGCTGCAGGCGCTTGAGCATTGCGGGCGCGTGGTTCGCGTTGCGGGCATGGAAGTCCTGCAGTCGCTTGAGCTGGCCCTGCTTCTCTTCTTCGGTCGACCGCGCGAGCTCCAGCTTGTCCTGCACTGCATCGCCATGCGGGTTGCGGAAGGTGTTGACGCCGATGATGGGCAGCTCACCCGTGTGTTTGAGCATCTCGTAATGCATGGACTCGTC
>JBKJOM010000269.1:0-19407 GCA_046595775.1 Ramlibacter sp.
TGCAGAGAACGCGAGGCCCTCTGACATCGAGTCGTTCAACCGGCTCAAAACTTGCCGCCGCGCGGACGAACCCTCTTTGCGGGCCAGCGCGTCGACTGCCTCTTTCACGGTGACGCCGGCCTCCATCAATGTCGCCAGGTCTTGCGAGAACGCAACGGTGTCGATCTTGGCTGGCGCGGTCAGGCGCCATCTAGCCAAAAAACCGAGCGAAGAGCGTGCGTCGGAGGCCGAGCATTCCAGCACCGTGTTGCCGTTGTGGGCCGCGATCTGGCGTGCCTGCTCCACATTCGCCGCGTCAACGAGGCGGGTGGCAATACGTCCTTGCGCATCGATAACGACTGCGATGAAGGAAGCGTTTGCGGTTGCAGACATGGCCGACGCGGCGTTCAGTTGGGCGAAGACAGCGCGATGTCCGCCGCCTCGCCTGTTCCGCCGGGCACGCCGTCGGAGCCGAGCGAAATGATGTCGGCGTCGCGCCGCGATTCCGACAGCTTGTAGACATACGGGTGTCCCCAGGGATCGAGAGGCACGGCCTTCTTCAAATAGGGCCCGCGCCACTGCGGGGTTCCAGCCGGGGCCGTCATCAGGGCCCCCAGGCCCTGTTCGGGTGAGGGAAGCGCGCCGACGTCAAGCCGGTATTGCTCAAGCGCCTTGTCCAGGGAATCCATCTGAGCGCGCGCAACCTTGACCTTGGATTTCTCTACCGTGTCGAAGTACCGCGGGACGACCAAGCCGGCGAGCAGACCAATGATGACGATAACCACGAGAAGTTCGAGCAGGGTGAAGCCGCAGGCGGGGCTAAAGCAGCGCCGATTGGCAGCCCTGGGAAGACAGCTCCGATAAGCGTTTGTCTGCATGTGTGTGATGACAATTCGCAAGCCCATCGCCATGGCCTTATGCCGAACAGGTCTCGCTGAATAACTACTGCCCTCGTCAGCACGCTGCTTATTTTTGCTGCTGTGCTGGCGCTCACTATAACCGAGTGCAGCACGAGAGCTGTTGTGTTTGGCGAATATTTCTAAAACAGACATCCTCAAAATTGATGGTGACAAAAGATGTGTTTGGCACTAAAGTGCTCGAGTATTAACAGATTATTAGAAACGGTTAGCGCCGGGCTTTCCTGCAAATACAGGCGGCCCGCACAAATCAAATGATCGCTTCGAGGCCAGCGCGGCCAAAGAGGCGGCTGGGGCTTGGCTCACGGGTCAATGGATCGGGAAATTGGAGGGGAAATGCTGAAACAACTTGCTGGTAGTTCGGGTGTCACGCGCCTGAGTGCGCGCGCCTCGCGCATGGTCTTCATGGTTGTCTGGCTGCTGGCGCAGGCGATCGACCCGTCCGCAGCCAGCGCTGCCGACGGGCCGTGCGGAAATCAGCCTTGCTCCGCAGATACAAAGCACAACCTTAGCTGGCTCAATCTGACCAATGCCGCGGGCACTAGAGATTGGATCTCCGACGTGAGTGAAGGTGCGTTGCCCGGCTTGGCCGTCACCGCCTGCGAAGGGTACGCGAAGGCTCACTCGAATGGGGGGCAGACTATGTCGTTCTCCCGCTGTGTGCCCAAGCTACCGATCCCCTATATCGAAGCAGGCGGTGCCTCGGCCAGCATCTCGGTCGAAGGTGACTACAGGATTGTCCGAGACAGCGACGGTGGCATCCTGTCGCAGGGCACCAGCATTTGGAGCCTCCTCGCGGGCGGCTGCGCCGATGCATACAATCCCAATGGCGCATTGTTCGGAACCAATGGGCAGTGCTATTGCGCGAAGGGCAAGCAATGGTTGGCCAATCCTGGAGCATGCGTATCAGTTATAGAAATCCAGAAGCCACTGATTTGCACGCCGGGTGTCGGCAATCCGATTGCCCCTCTCACAGGCGCAAAGATCCAGCGGGAGATGCTGGGCATATCGATTGGCCAGGAATCGATCTCGCTCGCGTATCACACGGCTGCCGCCATCCCTTACTCAATTCCGCCAACTCCGATAAACGGCATCGTGGGCGTCGCTGCGGCGCCGCCCTCAGCCTTCGGGGGACTTTGGACAACCTCGTTGCACAAGGGGCTGTACATCCAGCGCAAGGCAGTTGGTTCGGCCACTAGTTTCGTCGTGCACGCGTTTCGCGGCGATGGAAACTTTCTCTCCTTCATTCATCCCACAAACACCACCTACCTCGCGACCCACCCCACGGTCAAGGACCGAATGGAGCCGGTTCTGGATGGCACAGGCAATCCGACCAGCCAGGTCCGCTTGATAGATCGTGCGGGCAACGTGGAGGTGTACGAGCTCGGGAACCTTGCATCGTCGACGACTGGCGACTTGATAAGCGTTGCCTACATCTCCGGTGGTGGACTGAACTATGCGTACAGCACGCCGGCCACTGCCACAACCACCGCACCATATCCGGGGCTGCTCGTCAGTGTTGCAGACCAGCAGGGGCGCTCGGTGAACTTTCGCTATGAGCCATCAGGAGCCTCATTCGCGGCGCGGCTCAAACAGGTCGAGGGGCCGGAGGGCCAGGTGACTTCGTTTGGATACACCGCGGCAGGCCACCTTGCACAGATTACGTGGCCTGATGGCAAACTCCGAAAGTTTCTGTACGAGCGAGCTGATATTCCGTGGGCGCTGAGCGGTATCGTTGACGAAAACGCCTCGCGGCTATCCACCTATACCTACGATTCCGTCGGCCGGGCAATCGCGACAGAGTATGCCGATGGCGTGGGGCGTTACGTGGTGAGCTACGAAACGCCGCCGCTTAGGACTCTTACTGAAACTTGGGAGGGCTCGGTTTTAACTCGCATCCACGGTTGGGACCTGCCTCGGGGCACTCGGGTTGAGATGCCCAACGGCATGAACTCCGCGTTAACCACACAAGATGTGGGAGGGCTGCCCTTTCTGATTGGCCAAACGCAACCTGCCGGCTCGGGTTGCAGCGCATCCAGCAATGCCATCGAATATGACGGGAACGGCGACGTCGCGTCTAGGGTCGACTTCCAAGGGTCAAAGACCTGCTATACGTATGCTGCAGGCCGTGAAGTCGAGCGCATCGAGGGTTTGCCCAGCGATGCAGTGTGTACGGGCGCCGTGCCGGCCGGAGCCCGCAAGATCACCACCCAGTGGCACCCTGACTGGCCGCTGCCCGTCGTGATCACGGAGGCGATGCGCAAGACGACGCTTAGCTACCACAACGCTAGCAACACGAACTGCACAACTGCGAATCCCATGCCCAACGGCAAGCCCTTGCCGCTACTGTGCAGCCGTGTTGAGCAGGCGCTCGTCACTGGCAATCCCGACCCTTCCGTCGCACCAAAGGTCGCCAGCTACACCTACGACGCAGCGGGCAGGATGTTGACAAGCGTTGACCCGAAGCTTCGTACCACCGTGTTCAGCTATTACTCTGACACCGTCTTTTCCGGGATCGACCCCGACGCCATCGGCCACGCCGTGGGCGACTTGCAAAGCAGTGCCAACGCGGCGGGGCACACCACTACCTTCACCTCGTACGACAAGGCCGGGCGCCTGAGGCAAAGCGTGGACCCGCGCGGAGTGTCCACCGATATCACCTATACCCCGCGCGGTTGGGTCGATTCGGTCACGGTCACGGCGTCAGGCGCGAGCCCGCGCGTTGCACGCTACGAATATGACAACGTAGGCCAGCGCACCGCGGTCCGTCTGCCTGACGGTACCAGCCTATCCTATGAATACGATGCGGCCCATCGCCTGATCGCAATCACCGATGCTCGGGGCAACGCCATCGCTTACTCGCTGGATGCCTCGGGCAACCGCACGGCAGAGGACCTGCGCGATCCCAGCGGCGTGCTCAAGCGCACCACCATGCGCTCATATGACGCCCTTGATCGGGTGCAGCAGGTTACATCGGGCTTAGTTTCCGGGCGCGTCGGCAGCGCCATCAGCATCTCTGCCTCGCCGAATCCAGCAACTACAAACAGTCCTGTCAATATCGCAGTGCAGGTCACCGGCAATTCGCCCACAGGAACAGTGAGCTTTTACGACGGGCCCACCTTGCTGGGAACGGCACCTGTAAACGGCGGTGCGTCAAGCATTAGCCACTCCTTCTCCCTTAACGGTAGCAAGGAATTGAACGCCACATACAGCGGTGATGCGCTCAACACGCTAATCGTGTCCAGCACTTTGACGTTGCCGGTAATCTCTGTTACCTCGGTCAGCTTGTCGGCATTGCCTAGTCCCGTGTCCGTGGGAACTCCGGTGAGCCTAACGGCACAAGTGACGGGCGGCTTGCCGGCGGGCACCGTAACTTTCTGGAGCGGAACCACCGTCCTAGGGACCGCTCTGCTCGGCAACGGTGCCGCGAGTTTCAGCAGCACGTTTACCGGCGCCGGCAGCAAGTCGCTGAGTGCGGCTTATGGCGGGGACGCTAAAAACGCGCCGAGCACCTCGCCAGCGGTGAGCCTAATCGTTTCGAAAGGCGCCACAACCACCACACTCTCAGTCTCGCCCAGCAGCGGGCAAGTCTATTCGGCGGTGACGATGACGGCGCAGGTCACGGGCACTTCTCCGACTGGTAATGCCATTTTCAACGACGGCGCCACCGTGTTGGGTACTGCGCCGGTGAACAATGGCTCGGCCACGCTCTCCTATGCGTTCATTGCCGGTGGGACCAAAGTGCTGACAGCTTCGTACGGCGGCGACGCCAACAACAATGCCAGCACCTCGAGTAGCCAGAATCTGACTGTGGTGGATTCCAGAGCCGCAAGCACCACCACTTTTACCTGCAGGGACATGCCCAACTCGGAGACAGTCGTCAACCTGTTCGTCTACTGCACGGTCATGGTCACGCCAAAGGCAACAGGGATCGTGGAAATCGTGGAAGGCACCAGGGTACTGGGTACGACAACCCTGTCTGGTTCGCCTTACGACGAATCCTCTGCAGCCATCGGTTTCTTTAAAATCACAGTTGGCACACATTCGTTTCAGGCGCGGTACGTCGGGGACAGCACAAAAAAGCCAAGCCAATCTGCCCCTTTGACATTCACGGTGCTTGACAAAGTTGCACCCGTTATGGCCTTCAGCTGCCCCACTAGCGCGCAGCCCTTCGTGTCATTTACTTGCACGGCGACATTGACCACGACCCACCCAGGCATTTTCACCGGAGGTCCTGGCATCGTATCCTCAGGGCAGCCGACGTTTTACTATTCTGGCGGTCCTCCCTCTAGCGGAGGGGATGTCAATCGGGGATCGTTGCGGCTCTGGAAGAACGGCTCATCCCTGGGATCTCAGCTTTATGGGGTGGCGGTCAACTCAGATCGCATGTCCGGGGTGGCGAACATGTCCGTTGCGGATGGCTTGCCCGCGGGGACGCATCAATTGAAGGCAGTGTTCGCCGAGGGCGAATCACTGGCCCCCAGCGAGTCAGCGATCGTCAACGTTGTGATTCCTTAACGTCCTTTCCAATGAACCCATAGCTCATTCGCTTCGGGGACGGCCCGAGACCCGGTGTTCGATTCTGAAACCGGAATTGGGCCTGCCAGATGAAAACATTCACAACTTAAAAGAGCGGACACGTCGCTGTCCGACGAGGAGGATTCGAAATGCTAAAAAGCGGTTTGCGGAACTTATGCTTGGTCGCGCTGTCGATTCTTCTTGTGCCCGTCTTTGCTCAGACCTCGACCACGACGGTGCTGACGTCGAACTTGAATCCCTCAGGTTTTGGTCAAACTGTTACCTTCACGGCGACGGTAACGGGAAGCAATCCGACCGGAACGATTGCATTTCGCGATGGTGCGCAGACCATTGGAACTGTCGCGCTGGCTGGCAATGTTGCGACCTTTTCGACCAGCCAGCTGTCCGTCGGCAATCACACCAATATCAATGCGCGGTATTCCGGTGATGCTGCTAACAAGAATAGCTCTTCGCCCGGCTATTTACAGACTGTCAATGCGGCGCCCACGGCGGCGACGACGTTGAGCTCCGCGCCCAACCCGTCCAATGCAGGGCAAAACGTCACGCTCACCGCGACCGTGGCCGGAAACAACCCCACGGGAAACATCACGTTCAAGGATGGCGCCACCGACCTGGGGACAGTTGGGCTGGTCGGCGGATCGGCAAGCTTGGTCACCAACCAATTGGCGGTTGGCAGCCATAGTCTTACGGCCGTCTATGGGGGCGATGCCAACAACCCGGCCAGCACATCGGCAGTGCGCACCCAGAGCGTCACAGGCCTGGCCACCAGCACGGCGCTTTCTTCCAGCCCGAATCCGTCCAACCCCGGCCAAACGGTCACCTTGTCAGCGACCGTCACCGGCAACGGCCCGACTGGCAACGTCACCTTCCAAGAAGGAACGACCGTTCTGGGCACTGCGGCGCTTGTGGGCGGAGTCGCTTCGTTCGCAACGTCGCAGCTTGCCGCCGGCACGCACAGCATCATTGCCAGCTATGCGGGCGACGCCGTCAATGCGTCCAGCACTGGGGCGGCTTACACGCAAACGGTAAACGCAGGTTCGTCCAGTACGACGGTGACGTCCAGTTTGAATCCGGCCCCGAAGGGCCAAATTGTGGTGTTCACTGCGACGGTCATCGGCAGCAGTCCGACTGGAAACGTTACGTTCAAGGACGGAGCGACGATCCTCAGCACCCGGTCCCTTACAAGCGGCGCCGCAAGCTACAGCACCAGCGCTCTGTTGGCCGGCGATCACAACGTCACGGTCGAATACGCGGGCAACGCGACAAACAGCCCAAGTACGTCGGCCATTCTTGTGCAGACCATTACGCCGCCCGCGACGTCGGCAACCGTTGTATCCAGCAAGAATCCATCCGTATACGGCGATACGGTGACGCTCACAGCGACTGTGGCCGGAAACAATGCCAGTGGCACCGTAACCTTCAAGGATGGAGCGGCTACGCTCGGCACCGCCAGCCTGGTTGCTGGCGGGAAAGGTTCTACGGCAAGCCTTGGCGTTGGGCCGATTTCTGTCGGCACGCACTCGCTCACTGTCGTCTACGCCGGCGACGCCAACAACGCTGGGGGCACCTCTAGCGCGCTTTCGCAGGTCGTCAACCGCGCCAACACCTCCACGTCGATGACCGCTTCCCCCAGCACTGCCACCTATGGGCAAACGGTTGCGCTCTCGGCCACCGTCGCCGGACAGGGTCCTACCGGCGCAGTGACATTCACTGACAGCGGGGTCGCCATCGGGACCGCCAATGTGAGCGCAAGCGGCATCGCCACTCTCAACATTTCCACGTTGGCCGTGAGTGGCCATTCCATCCGGGCCGAGTATGCGGGTGACGCCAATTTGAATTCGAGCAACTCCCCGCTTACCACTCTCACGGTCAACAAGGCGGCTACGAGCACGACAATGACCTCGAGTGCGAACCCGTCCACTTACGGCGACAACGTCACGCTGCTGGCCACGGTCACTGGACAGTCGCCTACCGGCACTGTCAACGTCAAGAATGCCAGCAATAACGTCGTCGGCAGCGCCAGCTTGTCTGGGGGTATCGCGACAATCGTTGTTAGCGGTCTGAACGTCAGCACGTACCTTTGGACAGCTCAGTACACCGGCGACAGCAACAACTCATCCAGCACGTCTGCGGAGATTTCGCAGGTCGTCGGCAAAGCCAACACGACGACCACGGTGTCGTCGAGCGCCAACCCCATCGGGGCTGGTCAGCCCGTCACTTTCACGGCAGTAGTCCTAGGTCAGTCCCTGGGGGGCGGGGCCATCACGTTCAAGGACGGAGCCACTGCCTTGGGTACGGGGAACGCGGCAGGAGGAACCGGCAACACGAAGACTGCAACGTTCACCACCAGCGCCTTGGCCGTGGGCAATCACGGAATCACCGCGCAATTCGACGGGGATGGGAAGAACAACGCCAGCGTGTCGACCCCGATCACGCAGGGCATCGGTTCAAGTTCGACGACGACCACCCTTGCGTCGAGCCCGAGCCCTTCCACCTACCCGGATGCAGTGACTCTCACCGCTTCGGTCAATGGGTTCGCGCCCACCGGGATGGTGACCTTCAAGGACGGAACAAACAGCCTCGGTACGGCGGCCCTTAGCGGAAGCGGCGACACAAGAACCGCTGTCCTAAGCGTCCCCGCGTTGAGCGGTGGCAGCCACACGCTGGGCGCTGTTTACTCGGGCGACGCGCTCAACCCTGGTAGCACTTCGGCCGCGTTCACCCACACCGTGAACAAGAGGGCAACCACGACCACGCTGAGCATCAGCTCCAACTCGTCGGTCTACGGGCAGACCGTGACCTGGACGGCGACCATCACGGGCGGCGCCGGTCTCACCGGAGCGATGAACTTTATGGATGGGACGGCGACGTTGGGCAGCGCTGCGGTTTCGGCGGGCGTAGCAACCTTCAACTCGGCTTTGACGGGCGCGGGCGCACACAGCATCACGGCTGTCTATGGCGGCGACGGCAACTACACCGGCAGTACCTCCACGGCGGTGCCTCTGACGGTGAGCAAACTCGCCAGCAGCCTGGCGCTCAGTACCAGCCCGAACCCATCCGCTGCCGGGCAAGCCATCACGCTGACTGCCACCATCACAGGCATGAACGCGGCAGGCCTTGTGACGTTCAAAAACGGTGCGGCTACGTTGGGAACGATTACGACGGTTGCAGGCGTAGCCAAGGGAAGCTTCGCCAACTTCGGGGTCGGCAACCCGACCTTTAGCGCGGACTACGCAGGCGATGCCAACCATCTGCCCAGCAGTTCGAGCGCATCGCAAACGGTCACCAAGGCCAACGCCACCACCACCTTGAGCGTGACCCCCAGTCCCGCTTCATCCGGCCAGAACGTCACGCTGATTGCGCGCATCAACGGCTACAGCGCCAGCGGCACGGTGACCTTCAGCGAAGGCGCAGCGACGTTAGGCACGGCGCCCGTCAGCGGGGGTGCGGCGACCTGGAGCCTGTCCAGCCTCACGACCGGCACCCACACCTTAAGCGCAAGCTACTCGGGCGACGCGAACAACTTTGGGGGCAACTCGAACGCGGCCAGCTTGCTGGTCAACGCGCGCACCGGCTTTACCTGGCAGTACGGCTACGACGCCATGGGCCGGCTGAACACCGTGGTGGACCCGAACGTTCTGGCTACCTACATCTACTACGACAAACTGGGCCGCCCTATCCAGACGCAACAGCCGCCCAATACCGGCTCCACCGTCCCGACGGTCATTCAGATGGGCTACAACCTGGACGACAGCCTGACCAGCATCGTCGATCCACGGGTGCTCACGACCACCTACACCGTCACGGGCCTGGGTACCACCAAGAACCAGATCAGCCCGGACACCGGCACGACCAGCTACACATACGATGCCAACGGCAATGCGCTCACCAGCATCGACGCCCGGGGCAAGCAAACCACCTACGACTACGACACGCTGGATCGCATCAAGACCATCAGCTACCCCACTGGACCGGGCACCAGCTTTGAGTACGACGGCGGCGCTGCTCCCAGCCAGATCGAAAAAGGCATGCTCACCCGGATGACCGACGAATCGGGGCAGTCGGCATACACCCACGACGGCTTGGGGCGGCTGACGACAAAGACCGTGACCATAGGAGCCAAGACATTCGCCGTACGCTATGGCTGGGGCGATGCCGGATCTGCTTTGGACAAGCTCACCTCCGTCACCTACCCCAGCGGATCCAGGGTCAACTACGGGTATGACGACAAGGGTTACGTGAACGCGATCAGTGTGACGCCGGTCAACGCCAACGGTTCCGGCCTGAGCGGCACCACAACGCCGCTGCTGGGCAACGTGACCTATAACGCAGACAACAACCCCACGGGCTGGACCTGGTCGGACAGCAAGGCCAGGACCATCGGCTACGACGCGGTGGGTCAAGTCACCAGCTATTCGCTAGGTGACCCGCAGGGAGCGGGCGCGGGGGCCGGCGCGCTGCGCACCGTGTCCCGAGACAACGCCGGGCGCATTGGCGGCTACACGCACACGGGCAATGGTGCGGCCAATCTGGACCAGACGTTTGGCTATGACAACTTGAACCGCTTGATGAATCAGACGGTCAATGGAAGCAGCACGAGCTACTCGTATGACGAGACGGGGAACCGAACAAGCAAGACCATCGGGGGGACGAGCTACACGAACACGGTAGCCACGACGAGCAACAAGTACACGCAAACGCAGGATGTGGGCGGAACGGCCAGTGTCCTGTACGACGCGGCTGGTCACATCACCAACGACGGCACGAATACATACACGTACAACGACCGCGGGCGCATGACCAGCGCGACCACGCCAGGCGGTGTGGTGAGCTATCTGTACAACGGGCTGAACCAGCGAGCTGCAAAGAGCGGGCCGACGGCCGCCGTCCCGACCGGTACCGTGTATTTCGTGTACGACGAGAACGGGCAGTTGCTGGGTGAGTACGACGCGAGCGGCGCGCCAAACTATGAAACGCTCTATCTGGGCAGCTCACCAGTGGGCGTCATGAAGCAGGCGGGGACGGCAGGCGGAGGCAATATCGCCGTGAGCCTGTACAACGTGCATGCCGACCAGATCGACTCTCCCCGGGTCATCACCAAGCAGGATAACACCATCGTGTGGCGATGGGATACCGCCGAAGCGTTTGGGGCGACGGCGCCCAACCAGGATCCAAGCGCCCTTGGCATCTTCGCATTCAACCAACGGTTCCCCGGGCAGGTGTTCGATTCTGAAACGGGGCTGTTCCAGAACTGGAATCGCGAGTACAACGCGAGAACCGGGCGGTATGTGGAGAGCGATCCGATTGGGCTTGAGGGCGGCATCAACACGTATGCCTATGTTGAGAACAACCCGCTGCTGTTCATCGACCCACTTGGGCTACAGACCGCTTCGCAGGATCCTTGGTTCGGATACGGAAAAGATCAGGGCTTCAAGGATTGGTGGCACAAGATGAAGCCCTACTACGGAGGCCAGGACATTCCCAACAAGGGGGTCTGCGATAACCTCTACAAGGACTACGAAGACGACAAGAGCCGCGGCAAAGGCGGCAAGAGCGGCAAGGGTGGACAGAAGAAGGGTGATAAGCGCCCCAACGTGAACGAGTTGATGCGAGGACGTGGCTGGTACGGCCGTGGCGGCAGTGAAGAATGAAGATGAGAACGTATTGCTCGCTCGTGATCAGCAGTGATGCTGATGCGCATCTTGAAAAGACTGTGCAGAGCGTTCTAGGTCTGTCTGGTGGCGAGTTCGTCGACACCCAAACGCCGGAGATGGTCGCTCGAAGAGAAAGGCTCGCAAAGATGATGGGCGGACAACCTCCTACTCCGCCCAGATACTTCTGGCGACTGTCATCGCAAGACGCAATCGAAAGCGCAGATGCGAAAACTCACATCGCATGGCTCTTGAATCAGGTAACGAACGGGCGGTCTCTCAGCGAGATCGCCAAACACGGATGCAGCGCCTACTTGACTTGCTTCTGGGCCAGTAGTGGCCGGGGAGGTGGGCCCGTCTTGCCTTCGAGCTTGACGCGCGCAATTGCCGATCATGGCATCGAGCTGCAGTTCGACTTCTACGTTGAAGAGGGCGAGGATGGAGCTGGTGGCACTGTGCATTGAAGGCCAACGTCTTCATTTAAAGAAAGCGCTCATCTAACTCCTTAGCCGCTGAGGCTGGGAGTTCACAGGCGGCGATCGCCGCGTCGCCGATCAGTGCTGAGCCAGCACCGTATCGAGCATCTCACTGACAAAGCGCTGGCGCGCTCGGGGCAGCTTGGCGATCGCCTCGATCTGCTGCTCCCACTTGGGCGCCGGGCCGCGCCGGCTGCGCGCGGCCGGTTTGGTCTCGCCGAGCAATTCCTCCAGCGAAATCGACAGTGCGCGCGCCACCAGCGGCAACGCCGAGACCTGGATGCGCCGGCGCCCCACCTCGTAGGCCTGGATCGTCTGCTGCGACACCCCCAGCAGCTCGGCCAACTGCGCCTGCGTGATGCCCTGGGCCTTGCGCAAGAGCGTGATGCGCGCGCCCATGGCGACAAAAAAGTCGCGTTCCTCGGAGCTGATGGCCATGGCTGCTTGAGCGGGGTGCGGAGTTGAAGCAGCGGTAAGCATAGGAGCGGGACTTTGCGGTGCGTTGTGACAATACTACCAGTGGTAGTACACTGCGCCGAATTATTTATTTCACCCCCCGTTTCGGCGCATTGCCCCCATGGCGTGGTCGGAAATCACTTCAGGAGCTTCCCGATGGCGCGAATTCCCGACAGCGAAGTCCAGCGGCTAAAGGACGAGGTGAGCGTGCAGCGCCTGATCGAAGCTGCGGGCATCGAGCTTAAGAAGGTCGGCAAGGACCTGGCTGGCAAGTGCGCGTTTCACGAGGACAGCGAGCCGTCCCTCATCGTCACGCCTACCAAGAACCTGTGGCACTGCTTTGCTTGCCAGATCGGCGGCGGGCCGATCGATTGGGTCATGAAGCTCAAAGGCGTCTCCTTCCGCCACGCGGTCGAACTGCTCAAGGACGAATCCTCCTTAGCCGCCGTCAGTGGCGAGCCGGTCAAGCGCACGACGGTGCGCACGCTGACAGCGCCGGTCACGCTGGACGCCGACGACCGCGCACTGCTCGTGCAGGTGATGGGCTACTACCACCAGGCCTTGAAGCAGTCGCCCGAGGCGCTGGCCTACCTGCAAGCGCGCGGCCTCACGCACCCGGAGTTGATCGATCACTTCAAGCTGGGCTTCGCCAACCGAACACTCGGCCTGCGCCTTGCAGACAAGCGCCGCGTGGAGGGCGCGCAGATGCGCGCGCGGCTGGAGCGCCTGGGCGTGTACCGTGCGAGCGGTCATGAGCATTTCACCGGCAGCCTGGTGGTTCCCGTGCTCGATGCGCACGGCCAGGTGCGTGAGCTGTACGGGCGCAAGATCGGCGAGCGGCTGCGTGCGGGCACGCCCATGCACATGTACCTGCCCGCGCACGAGACGCGCGGCGTGTTCAACGAAGCGGCGTTGAAGGCGGCTCGCGAAGTGATCGTGTGCGAAGCGATCATCGACGCGCTCACCTTCTGGTGTGCGGGCTATCGCAACGTCACCACGGCCTATGGTGTCGAAGGCTTCACCGAGGAAATGCTGCAGGCCTTCAAGGACCACGGCACTGAGCGCGTGCTGATCGCCTATGACCGTGACGAGGCCGGCGAGCGCGCCGCCGCGAAGCTCGCGCCGCTGTTGCAAGCGGCGGGCATCGAGGTGTGGCGCATCGAATTCCCCAAGGGAATGGATGCCAACGAGTACGCGATGAAGGTGCAGCCTGCAGCGAAGTCGTTGGGCATCCTGATTCGCAAGGCGACGTGGCTGGGGAATGGGAAAGCGCCGCAAGCGGCGCCGGGCCACGCACCCGAGCGCACATCGAGCGAAGCGATCGAACAGCCAAACAGCCGCCATCAGGAAGAAGACAGGCCACCCCTCTTAGCCGCTGTGCCGGCGACCGAGGCCGCGCCCGCCGAGGCTGAGCCACTGCCCGCCGTGCGCGTGCCCGACGTTGCGCCGGCCGACACTGCCGCCGAGGTCGACGGCCGCGAAGTGACGATGACCTTTGGCGAAGGCGTCCAAGCCAGGCGCTGGCGCGTGCGCGGCCTTGCGAAGAACCTCGCGTATGAAGTGCTCAAGGTCAACGTGCTGGTGGCCGCTGGCGAGAGCTTCCACGTGGACACGTTCGACCTGTACGCGGCGCGAGCTCGCGCGAGCTTCATCACGCAAGCCGCGACCGAGCTGCGCGCGAGCGAAGACGTGCTCAAGGCCGACCTGGGCCGCGTGCTGCTGAAACTCGAAGCGCTGCAGGACCAGGCGATTCAAGACGCACTCAAGCCCAAGGCATCGGCGCTGCCGGCGATGACGGCCGACGAGCACATGGCCGCGCTGCACTTGCTCAATGACAACCAACTCGTCGCGCGCATCCTGGCCGACTTCGAAGCGGCTGGCGTGGTGGGCGAGGCCACCAACAAGCTGGTTGGCTACCTGGCCGCCGTCAGCAGAAAACTTGAGCGCCCGCTGGCCGTCGTCATCCAATCGAGCAGCGCGGCCGGCAAGAGTTCGCTAATGGACGCGGTGCTGGCCTTCGTGCCCGAGGAAGAGCGCGTGCAGTACAGCGCGATGACGGGCCAGTCGCTGTTCTACATGGGCCAGACGAATCTCAAACACAAGATCCTGGCCATTGCCGAGGAAGAAGGCGCGCACCGCGCCAGTTACGCCTTGAAGCTGCTGCAGTCCGAAGGCGAACTCACCATCGCGTCCACCGGCACCGATCCAGCCACCGGCAACCTGGTGACGCAGGAATACCGCGTCGAAGGACCGATGAGCCTGTTCATGACGACGACCGCGATCGACATCGACGAGGAGCTGATGAATCGCTGCCTGATCCTCTCAGTGGACGAGGACCGCGAGCAGACGCGGGCCATTCACCGCTTGCAGCGCGAGAGAAGGACGCTGGCGGGCTTGACCAAGAAGCATGAGCGCCAGGCCATCCTCGCGCTGCATCGCAACGCACAGAGGCTGCTAAGGCCGTTGGCGGTGGTCAACCCGTGGGCGGATCAACTCACGTTCCTCGATGACCGAACGCGCACCCGCCGCGACCATGACAAGTACCTCACGCTGATCGACGCTATTGCCCTCTTGCACCAGCACCAACGGCCGATCAAGAGCGCCACCATCGCCGGCCAGGTGGTCGAGTACATCGAGGCGAGCGTCGCCGACATCGAGCTGGCCAACCGCATTGCACATGAAGTGCTGGGCACCAGTCTGGACGAGCTGCCGCCGCAGACGCGGCGCGTGCTGACGAGCCTGCACGCGCTGATGCAAGCGCGCATGAAGGAGCAGGGCCTGCCGCAACGCGAGATCCGCTTCACGCGCACGCAGGTGCGCGCGGCCTGTGCCCTGTCGGACACGCAGGCGCGCATCCACCTGAAGCGCGTGGCCGCGATGGAGTTCGTGCTGGTGCATCGAGGCCAGCGCGGCCAGAGCTACGAGTACGAGCTGCTGCACGACCAGGCCGGCGAACACAACGGCCCGCACCTGGCCGGCCTGATCGACACGGCCGCGCTCCAATCTGCAGCTACGAATACGAGTTCGCGGGGTGCGCAGGGTGAGTTCGCGGGGTCAACGCGGGGGCAAAACGGCCCCAATGCGGGGGAGGTGCGGCCCATCGAAACGGCTGCAAACCCGCATGCAGCAAGGCTCGCAGCCGGATCGACCGAGATTGAGCCCGCCGCACGCGCCACCCCCACCCGCAAACCGCGTGCGTCGTACCTTCAACCCTTAGCCGCCTGACCCCATGCTGCGAGCCAAGCAACGCGGTGCCGCGACGGGACCGAAGGCCGAACCCTCGGCCGCCAACCCCTTGCACGGCTGGAAGCGCGCCTTCTGCGAGTACACCGTGGTCATCGGCCTGTCGCCCTCGACGGCGCGCATGCGCGAAGTGGCTCTGACCTTCTTCATCCGCTGGGCCGATGAGCGCGGCCTCAAGCACCCGGCCGAAGTGACGCGCCCGATCCTGCAGCGCTATCAGCGATACCTCTACCTGTACCGCACCACGCGCGGCAAGCCGCTCGCGTACACCTCGCAGAGTTCGCGCCTCTTGCCCTTGGTGGCCTTCTTCAAGTGGGCGACGCGCGAAGGGCACATCCTGTCGAACCCTGCGGCCGACCTGGACCTGCCCAAACCTCCGCGTCAGTTGCCCAAGCACCTGCTCACCATCGACCAGGTCGAAGGCGTCATCAACCAGCCCGACGTGCGCACGCCCGAGGGCCTACGCGATCGGGCGATCCTGGAGGTGCTGTACTCCAGCGGCGTGCGCCGCAGCGAACTGGTGCGCTTGAAGCTGTACGAGGTGGACACGCAGCGCGGCACCCTGATGGTGAGGCAGGGCAAAGGCCGCAAGGACCGCTTCATCCCGCTGGGCGCGCGGGCCTGCGCGTGGGTGAGCCGCTACCTGGTGGAAGTGCGAGCGCAGCTGCTGGCCGGCGACAGCGACGTCCTGTTCCTGACCGACTACGGCGAGCCCTTCGAGAAGGGACGGCTCTCGGAACTCGCGAGCAGCTACATGCGCGCGGGCGGCATCGCGCACGGCAGCTGCCACGCCTTCCGGCACGCCATGGCCACCCACATGCTCGAAGCCGGCGCCGACATCCGCTTCATCCAGGCGATGCTCGGACACTCGGAGTTGAACACCACGCAGATCTACACCCACGTGGCGATCGACAAGCTCAAGGCCGTGCATGCGCTGACGCACCCGGCCAAGATCGAGCGCCAGGCGCGCGCGGCAAGCGAGGACGCTGTGAGCCCTGGACCTGGCGCCGATCGCGGCGCTGAGGCGCTTCTGGCGGCCTTGGCGGGGGAAGGCGATGAGGACGAGGCGTGAGCGTTGCAGACGGACGCGCTCACGCGCGCCGCTGAACGCGAGGCACGCGAGAGCCGCTGCTGACGTGTCGCCGCTCTCGTCACGGCCCTTGCGACGCAAGGCCCGCGCCGTCGCTACATCGCGTCCGCGTTCGAGCATCGATGGTGTGCCGGCGCCCGAATGCAAAGCATGGCGCTGCGCGCGAAGCTGTGATGCAGGCTGCACCGGGCATCGAGCCCGGTGCAGCCTGGCAGGCGCCGCGGGGTGAATTGCGCGAAACGCAATTCAACATAACGGGCGATTGCCATCAAGTGCCGCAGTCGCAAGCAAGGCTTGCTTGGTGCCGGCACCGCTGCGCTTCGCTTCGCGCCCTTCGGGTTGAATGGCAATCCACGTTATGTCTTGCGCCCCGCGGCGCCTGCGCGCGCGGTCAGCGGCTCACGCGGTGTAGCTCGCTCACCGCGCGCTTGAATGCATTGATCGGTGCGGTAGCGGCAAGCCGCAACCGCAGGTCACATAGCCAGCGCGCCTGCGGCGCGAGCACCACGAAGACAATGCCCGCCCACCCCGGGCCGCGCTGTGCGCAGCGGCTCGCCGTCCTCGCCGCCGCGCTGCGCGCGGCCCTCCCCGACAGACAGCTACGCGCGGCTTCGCCGCGCTCGCGGGACAGCCGGCGGCTAAAGGAAAAACTCTCCCTGCCGGCGTCCCTGCGTCGGGCAGAATGTGCCTCTAGGAAAAAATTCACTCGCTGCAGGGAGAGCCGTCTTCGTCTTAGCCGCTCAAGCCGTTGATACGCCTCGGAAAAATGCTCCGGGGTATGACGCGCTCGTGTCGGAGCCAATGCTTCAGAACTGGAATCGCGAGTACAACGCGCGCACGGGGCGGTATGTAGAGAGCGATCCGATTGGGCTCGACGGGGGAATCAATACGTACCTCTATGTGACGGGTGACCCCCTCGGGAAAGTTGATCCCGATGGTGAAAGGGCACAACCGGGCGATAACTCACTCTATCCGCCAACTCAGAATTGCACGTGCGTAAGAAATTGCATGATGTCGCCAACACCTTCCACAACTGTCGTAGGCGCGATGTGCTCAAAGCTTTCCGGTAGCTCGGTTGATGGATCGCGCGCGTTCAGATTCACTTTCGGGAAAGCCGCTGGCGCGGCATGTATGGCCATTGAGAAGTCACTATCATGCACATCGACATGCTCGGATTTCTGCTCAGGAAAAGAATGCAAGAACCCATATCCTGACAAGTAGCGATTTCCGCAATCCACCTACCTACCTGAAGGCACATGATGTCGCTCACCTCCTTCCTAAGAATAAATTTCTATTCGGGATTTCTTGGCACATTGATTTCTATGCCATTGCTCTATTTGGCAGAAGCGCTGCGAAGTAGAGGTCAGAGTGAGTTATTGCACCTCACCTTTGTTGACCTAGCAATGATGATTGTGGCGCCGCTGATCGCTGGCCTAGTGTTCGTGCTGACCGGCCTATTGGCTTTCCCCCTAATTCGCGCACTCCAGAACAAGGGGATTCTCAAGGATGTTCTGTAATTCATTTGATGTTCGCAATCTGGGCTTGAAGTTTCTCCAGACCTTCATGACAGCGTTGCCTTCCTAGGCATCTTGATCGTGGTTGCAGCACTCAATTTGGCTTTGATTGGATACTTTCGCCGTGAGGGAGACGGGGGGATATTGATGCGCTCTCGATTTTGCACAACCTTCTGGTTGCTAGTAGCCCTGCTTTGGGCTGGCGCTGATCAATTGGCCGCCGCGGCTGAACCGACTGGTGGGCCTGCCCCGTATGCCTGGTGCACGGCCAGTGGCGCCAATTGCACGGGCCAGGGCGAACCGTATGAAGGGGCAACGCCAGCAAATTGGTTGCGAGCAACAGGGCTCTTCTGCAGCCGATACGCGGCGGCGCACGTCGCCTCCCCAGGGTCATGTCCGTGCGGCGGAACAGTATGTTCGCAGGTGTCCGAGTGCCGAATTACCAGCACGAGTACGGCACCGGGATTCGTGGGGGGAAATTCGGGGTCGATCGGCCGCGTCAAGTTGAGTGCAATCGATTTCAGCAACAGGGCTTGGTCCAATGACTACTCCGGCGCGACGTGTGGCTGCCCCACCGGCGCGGGGCTGAAAGAAGACGGCAGCTGTGCCTGCCCCGAAGGCATGGTCTATTACGAGGCTCGCCAGCAATGCGTGGGCCTCAAAGTGGTTGAGAACACAGAGAAGCTCAAGCCGGCGCCGTGGTGTGAGCAGAACCCCATCTACCCGCTGACCGGTGTCAAAAAGCAGTTCGAAAGCACAGGCGTGCGGGTCGGCGGGCTCGAGCTAACCCTGACCTACAACTCCACTACGCGCACCCCGGCCGACCAAACCGACGTACCCGCGTCGATCGCGAGGCTGAACGCGTTCGGACCGCTTTGGGAGTCGTCATTCCATCACAAGCTGGTAATCAACTACGGCCGCAAGGGCGCGCTTGTGGCCCGCGGCGACGGCAAGATCATCAACTTCGAGGGCACTGGCAACGGGGTCTACACAGCAACCCTCGACCACTCCCACAAGCTGGTTGCCATCACCGGCGGTCACCGATTTACCGATGCGGCAACGGGAACACTTGAGACATTCGACTCTCTTGGCAACCTGGTGAGCATATCGTCACCTGACGGGAAGAGCCTGACCTTCAGCTACACCGGGGGCAACCTGACCGCAGTGCAATCCAACGATGGCCGCACGGTCCGCCTCAGCTACACGGCCAATCGCATCACCCGCATTGTCGGCCCTGATGGAACCGTGACGACCGTGGGCTACGACGCCGCCAATAATCTCTCCACGCTCACCTGGCCCGATCTCAAGGTTCGCACTTTCCTGTATGAGAATGCGGCGTTTCCCTGGGCTTTGACCGGAATTCTGGATGAGAACAATGCGCGCTACGCGACCTACGCCTACGACGCACAAGGCCGGGCCCTCAGCACAGAGCACGCCGGCGGTGTGGAAAAGGTCGTAGTGACCTATGGAACGCCACCGCGGCGTGAAGTGGGTGAGTACTACGATGAGCCGACCAATACGTGCGAATCAGCGTATTGGTCG
>JBKJOM010000045.1:0-4226 GCA_046595775.1 Ramlibacter sp.
TAGCGCCCGCGCCCACCTTTGCGCCCGCTGCGGCTCCCGATGCTTCGTCAACGATCCCAGCCCAGGCCCCCACTGCCCCGTGACCTTGTCATGCAGGACTTGATCCGGCATCCGGTGCCGTATCGCGCTCCATGTCGCGCAGGATACGGTCCAGCCGCGTCGACAACTGCTCCGTGGTGAGCTGCTCGCGAAAGCGCTCCACCATCAGCGGCAGGCTCATCAGGCTTGGGTGGCGCAGATGCACCAGATCCAGCGCCTTGCCGCCGATCCGCTCCAGCGTCGCGCGCAGCCGCGAGATCTCAAGCTCCTGACTCAGGACTTCCTTCTGCGCCTGCGTGAGCAACAGGTTGCCTTCGTCGTACTTCCGGAACACCTCGTAGAACAGGCCACTCGAAGCTTGCAACTGCTTCGCGCTCTTGGGTTGGCCGGGGAAGCCTGTGAACACCAGGCCTGCCACGCGAGCGATCTCACGGAAGCGCCGCTGCGCAAGCTCCGTGGAGTTGAGTGACGCCAGCACATCGAGCAGCAGGTTGTCAGTGGACAGGGCTTGCCTGCTTGTCACGGGTTCCAGGTCAAATTCCTCCGCGCTCACCAGCTCGAATCCATAGTCGTTCACCGACATGCTGAAGGTGTTGGGCTTGTCGCGCGCGAGCCGCCAGGCCAGCAGGCTGGCCAGCCCCAGGTGCACGTGCCGGCCCGCGAAGGGATAGATGTAGAGGTGCCAGCCTTCGCGGGAACGGAAGGTTTCCGCGAGCACGGTGCCCGGTGTCGGAATGCGCGAGAGTCGCGCCTGCGTTTCCAGCATCGGCCGCGCCGCCACCAGTTCCGGCTCGCTGAAGTCGCCTTCAGCGGCGCGCAACATCATCTCCAGCACTGCGTCGCCCAGTTCGGCGGACAGCGCCATCTTGCTGCCTTGCCAGGTTGGCACCGTGCCCTTCTTGCGCGTGGCCTTCTTCACGTACGCCGCCATGTCGCGCACACGGATGAATTCGAGCAGCCGGCCGGCAAAGAAAAAGCAGTCGCCCTGCCGCAGCCGCGCGATGAAGCCCTCTTCCATCGTGCCCAGCGTGGCGCCGCTCATGTACTTCACCTGGATCGCCGCGTCGCTGACGATGGTGCCAATGCTCATGCGATGGCGCCGCGCGATTGCGCGATCGGGAACATGCCACACGCCCTCTTCGTTGCGCGCGATGCGGTGATAGTCCGGATACGCCGTGAGGCTCTGTCCGCCGCGCTCGCAGAATACCAACGCCCAATCGAACTCTGCGCGCGTGAGTTCGCGGTACGACCACGAGGAGCAAACCTCCTCGAACAATTCTTCACTGCGGAAACCGCCGCCGAGCGCAATTGTCACCAGGTGCTGCACCAGCACGTCGAGTGGTTTGTCGGGCGCGGTGCGCTGTTCGACGCGCCCCTGCCGCGCGGCCTCCCGTGCGGCGGCCGATTCCACGATTTCCATCGTGTTCGTCGGTACCAGCGTGATTCGGCTCACGCGGCCTGGGGCGTGGCCGCTGCGCCCGGCACGCTGCATCATCCGCGCAATGCCCTTGGCCGAGCCGATCTGCAGCACCCGCTCCACCGGCAGGAAGTCCACGCCCAAGTCGAGCGACGACGTTGCCACGACCGCGCGCAAGCTGCCCTCCTTGAGCCCCTGCTCCACCCAGTCGCGCGTGGCCCGATCCAGCGAGCCGTGGTGCAGCGCGATGCTGCCGGCCCACTCCGGTTTTGCTTCGAGCAGCAACTGGTACCAGATCTCTGCTTGCGAACGCACGTTGGTGAATACCAGGGTCGTGCCGGAGCGTGCGATCTCGTCGACCACCGGCTGCTTCATCTGCGCGCCGAGGTGCCCCGCCCAGGAGTACTTGCCGGGATCGGTCGGGATCAACGTGTCGATGACCAGGCTCTTGTCGATGCGGCCGCGGACCATGCACGGCGCCGGGGCACCTGCAGCGATACCCGGCCGGCACAGCATTTCCATCGCCTCGCTGAGGTTGCCCAGGGTGGCGGACAGGCCCCAGGCCACGAGGCGGGAATTGAATCGCCACAGGCGCGCGATCGCGAGTTGCGCCTGCACGCCGCGCTTGCTGCCGACCAGTTCATGCCACTCATCGACGATCACGTATTGCACGCCTTGCAGCTCGGCGCGCGCATGTTCGCGAGTGAGCATCAGCGACAGCGACTCGGGCGTGGTGACCAGCACCGTCGGGAAGCGCCGGTCCTGGCGCGCACGCTCTGCGCTGGGCGTGTCGCCGGTGCGCTGGCCGATGGTCCACTCAGGGGCGAGGGCGCGCAAAGGCTCGGTCAACGCGCGCGTCGTGTCTGCCGCCAGTGAGCGCATCGGCGTGAGCCAGATGACCCTGAGCGGCTCCGCACCCCGCGCCGGTGGATGGCGCGCCAGCAACTGCGCGAGCATGCCCAGCCACACCGCATAAGTCTTTCCCGAGCCGGTGGTGGCATGCAACATGCCGCTGCGGCCTTCGGCCACGGCCCGCCATACCTCCCGCTGGAAGTCGAAAGGCTGCCAGCCGCGGCTGCGCAGCCACTGTTCGACATCGGGTTTGCTAGGGTCCATGGGGATCAACAATCCATTGTGCGGCAGGTAGAGTGGGTGCCGCCCGAACGTCAATTCCTGTAGGAGCCCACCAATGCAGTCACGCCGCGCCTTGCTGTCCCTTGTTGCCGCCCTTGCCGTTGGGGCCGCCGGCCCCGCGCTTGCACAGGACAAGCCGCCGCTGCGCATCCTGGTGGGCTTCCCGCCGGGTGGCTCGGCTGACGTGATCGCGCGCCTGGTCGGCGACGCGCTGCGCGACGACTTCGGCACCATCGTTGTGGAGAACCGGCCCGGCGCGGGCGGGCGCATCGCGCTCGTCGCGGTGAAGAACGCCAAGCCCGACGGGCAGACCGTGATCGTGTTGCCCAGCGGGCCGATGGTGCTGTTCCCCCACGTCTACAAGAAGCTCGACTACGACCCGGTCAAGGACTTCACGCCGGTCTCGCTGCTTGCACACTTCCAGTTCGGCGTGGTGTCGGGTCCCTCCACCAACGTCAAGACCGTCGCCGAAATGATCGCCCGGGCCAAGGCCGATCCGCAAAGCGCAACTTATGGTTCACCCGGCCTGGGAACGCTGCCGCACTTCATGGGCGTGTTGATGGAGCAGAGCACCGGCGGGGCGTTCACGCATGTGCCGTTCCAGGGCGGCGCGCCGGCGAACAATGCGCTGCTCGGCGGGCACATCGGCTACAAGTTCGACGTGGTGTCCGAAACAGCGGAACTGCATCGCACGGGCAAGGTCCGCATCATTGCGGTGACGGGCTCCACGCGCGATCCGCAGGTTCCGGAAGTGCCGACCCTCAAGGAGTCGGGCGTGAACATGGAAGCGACTGCATGGTTTGCGATGTATGCACCGGCCGGCCTGCCGCCGGCAGTGCTGACGAAACTCGAGCGCGCTGTCGGGGCAGCGCTGAAGAAGCCCGCCTTGCGCGAACAGTTCGTGAAGCTCGGATACGAACCCGTGGGCTCCACCTCGGCGGAACTGGCGGCCGCGCAGCGGGCCGACCTGGCGCGCTGGGAGAAGCCGATCAGGTCCACGGGCGTGCAGCTGGACTAAAGCGGCGCATGACGCGACCGAACATCGTCTTCATCGTCGCCGACGACCTCGGCTTCGCTGACCTGGGCTGCTACGGCGGCCGGCCGGCGCGCTTCGGCGCTGTGTCGCCTGTGCTCGATGCGCTCGCGGAGCAGGGACTGAAGTTCACGCAGGGCTACGCCAACTCGCCGGTGTGCTCGCCCACGCGTTTCGCGTTGATGACGGGCAGGTACCAGTACCGCCTGCGCGGCGCGGCAGAGGAACCCATCAACAGCAAGGCCCGCGGCAGTGCGACGCTGGGACTGCCGCCGGAACATCCCACGCTGCCGTCGCTGCTGAAGGACGCCGGCTACCGCACCGCGCTGCTGGGCAAGTGGCACCTGGGGTACCCGCCGCATTTCAGCCCGCTGCGTTCGGGCTACGAAGAATTTTTCGGACCGATGTCCGGTGGTGTCGACTACTTCACCCACGCGGATTTCCGCGGCAACCACGACCTGTGGGAAAGCGAGTCGCCAAAGCAGGAGACTGGCTATCTCACCGACCTGATCTCCCGGCGCGCGGTGGACTACATCGACCGCGTGACTCCGGCGGGCGCGCCCTTTTTCCTCAGCCTGCACTACACCGCGCCGCACTGGCCCT
>JBKJOM010000122.1:0-10986 GCA_046595775.1 Ramlibacter sp.
TCGCCAGCGTGTCGAAGGCCGCCTGATGGCGCACATCCGGCTGATCGAAGAGTTTCCGGAAGTCCAATGGCCAGCGATCGTTGCGCTGGCGGCAAGCATCGACGCCTTCAACGCCGAGCAACACACCGGGTGTCGGGAGCAGGGCTTCCGGTTCATCAGCACCGTCACGCTGGGCGATAACCGGGCGATGCTGATCGCGAACCTGCAAGCCGGTTTCGAGGTCTGCGGCACCTTCCACGACCGACGCAAGCTCCTGAAGGTGATCCTGCAGAAACATCTCGCCTAAAGTGGGCGCGCGCGATAGAAACCTTAAACGGCGGCCACCGGCTCTGCGAAATCGTGGCCCTTGTGAGCTGCATCACGAACGCCCGCTCGCGCATCGGCCTTGATCATGTCGGCGGCTTTCTCGGCGATCATGATCGTCGGCGCGTTGGTGTTGCCACCGACGATGCGCGGCATGATCGACGCGTCGACCACGCGCAGACCCGCCATGCCGTTCACGCGCAGACGCTCATCGACGACGTCGTCGACGCCATTGCCCATGCGGCAACTGCCCACCGGGTGATAGATCGTGTCGGCCTTGTCGCGGATGAACTGCGCGATCTGCTCGTCGGTCTGCGCCGAAGCGGAGGACGCCAGTTCGCGGCCGGCGAAACCCGCCAGCGCGGGTTGCGACAACACACGACGCATCAGCTTGAAGCCGCCCACTAGGCGCTTCATGTCATCGGCGTCGCCCAGGAAATTCGGGTCGATCAGCGGCGCCGCCAGCGGGTCCTTGTTCGCCAGCCGAATGCTGCCGCGGCTCATGGGCCGCAGCAGGCACACGTGGCACGAATAGCCGTGGCCGAACACGGTCTTGCGGCCGTGGTCCACCAGCTTGCCGACGACGAAGTGCAGCTGCAGGTCGGGGATGGGTTCGTCCGGCGAGCTCTTCACGAAGCCGCCGGCTTCGGCGAAGTTGGTGGTGAGCCTGCCGCTGCGCAGCTCGCGCCACTCGAAGATGCCCTTGACCAGGTTCACGATGCCGGCGACGGACAGGCCGAACAGCTCCTTCAGGTGCGGCGCGTCCACCACCTGCACCACATCGACGTGATCGTGCAAGTGGCGGCCCACGCCCGGCAGGTCATGCACCACCGCGATGCCGTGCGACTGCAGGTGCGCCGCGGGGCCGATGCCCGAGTGCATCAGGAGGTGCGGCGACATGATGGCGCCGGCCGAGACGATCACTTCGCGCCGGGCCTTGACCTGCTGGCGCTGCCCGCCTTGCAGGTATTCGACGCCGACGGCGCGCTGCCCCTCGGTGAGGATGCGCGTGGTCTGCGCATCGGTGATCACCTGCAGGTTGGGACGCGAACGATTCGGCGCGAGATAGGCCTTGGCGGCGCTGAAGCGTTCGCCATTCTTGTGCGTGACCTGGTACATGCCCACGCCTTCGGGGTCGTTCCCATTGAAGTCGCGGTTGACCTTGAAGCCCGCCTGCTCTCCGGCCTGCACGAACACCGGGCCGAAGCGGTTCGGGCTGCGCAGGTCCATCACGTTGAGCGGGCCGCCGGTACCGTGCCACGCATCGGCGCCGCGCTCGTTGTGCTCGGAGCGCTTGAAGTACGGCAATACGTCGTCCCAGCCCCAGCCCGCGTTGCCCTGCTGCGCCCAGTGGTCGTAGTCGGTACGATGCCCGCGCGCATAGATCATGGCGTTGACCGAACTGGAGCCGCCCAGCACCTTGCCACGTGGCTGGTAGCCGCGGCGTCCGCCCAGTCCCGGCTGCGGCACGGTCTCGAAGGCCCAGTTGGCCTGGCCGTTCTTGGCCAGCAGCGCAAGGCCCGCGGGACAGTGGATCAACACACTGCTGTCCGGCGGACCGGCTTCGATCAGCGCGACCTTCACGTCCGGGTCTTCGGTGAGCCTGGCCGCGAGAACGCAGCCTGCAGAGCCCGCTCCCACGATCACGTAATCGAAATCAGCCATGCAGGCATCTCCTCCAGTTGGGGGATGCACCATACAACGAAAGTAGCGGCGCAGCCAAGCTGCTTGTACCATTGCACGATTCTTGGGCCTAACCGCGGAGTGCGTCTGACCGAGACCCTGTCACCGCCCGGCCCGCCTGCGGGTCCTGTCGCCAGCCCCGAAGAAGAGGCGCTGGCCTTGCGCGCCAGCACCGAACTGGCGCAGGTGCCGCCACCTCGGCTTGCGCAGGCTTCTGCCCGTGTCCCCGCGCCGCCGGCGCCCAGCCCCGAGTCCGAGCCACCGGTACCAGCCGCCCCCAACGGGATCGTCACGCTGGCATGGATGAGCGCCACGGCGGTGTTCGGCATCGGCTGGATCATCGAGCGCCGGCGCCGCAACCTGCTGGAGACCGAGAAGGATTCAGTCATGTGGGCCGACCACCAGCCCGCAGGCCCGTCAATCGTCACGACGGCCGGCGGCATCGATGACATCCTGCCCGACAGCCCCAACCCATTTGAAGCAGCGCGCGCGATCTATGTCACCGGCATCACCGAGACCGCTTCGCGGCGCGAAGCCACGCTGATCGAACTGCACCAGCTCGATGGCAAGTTGCAGCGGCGACGCAAGCGCGGCGACTCCAACGCGGCGGTGCTGCTGCTGCAGCAGCACCTGGTGGACTTCCGCTATTCAAGCCCCTGGGTGTTCCTGGAGCTGTTCGCGTTGTACCGGCAGCTGGGGCGCGAGAAGGAGTGGGAAGCCACGCGCGCGGCATTCCGTGGCCGCTTCGGCCAGGACGCGCCGGCCTGGGACGCTACCGTGCCGGGCGATCACCAGCTCACGGACGACACGCACCTGTGCGACGGCCTGGTGCGCGACTGGCCGTACCGCGAGGCGCGCCTGTTCATCATGCATTGGTTGCTGGGCGACCAGCGCATGCGCAAGCACAGCTCCGGCCCGCCGCTGCTGGCGCTGGGTGTGTACCGCGACCTGCTGATGATCGACGGCGTGCTGGACGAGGTGTTGGACACGCGGACGGTCCCGGCCGATTCGCTGCTTTAATGGAGCCCCTGCCCCGACCCGGGGACTTTCGAAAGCGCCCGCATGAGCTACCTCGAAACGCGCCGCCATGAGCTGCGCAAGCGCCGCATCCTGATGGTGGACGGCAACCTCACCGTCAACTCGCAAACCGTGGACGCTGGCGCCAGCGCGCGAGCGTGGCAAGCCGGTTACTGGGGCTTCGCGTCAACGCAGGACGGCACGCCCGCAGGCGTCGAGCGCGTCACTGCGCAGGCGCTGCGCAACGCGGCGGCGATGGGCCGCTTCGGCATGAAAGACGAACTGCAGCTGCCCACCGGCAGCTACCGCGGCGAGCACGTGTATGCCGGCCGCCCCGCCATCGGCCAGACCGAATGCGTCGCCCGCATGGCCGAACTCTCGGCATGGTGCAAGCAGCGCTTTCCGGACCTCAAGTCCACCAGCGTGCTGCTTTCCGACGAACACCACAGCAAGTGGCTCAAGACCAGCAACGGCAGCGAGGTGCTGAACTCGATCCAGCGCGGCGTCTGCTTGATCACCTTCACCGCGTATGGCGCCGATGGCGCACCGGTGGAACTGCGCGAAATCATCAGCTGCAAAGGCAGCCTGGCCGATCTGGACCTCTCGCCCGCCACGCTCGCACCGGCGCTGGAGGCACTGCACAAGCACCTGCGCGCCAAGTGCGAGGCGGTCAACGCGCGCGGCGGCATGCACACGCTGGTGCTCGCGCCCGCGCTGGCCGGCATCCTGGCGCACGAGGCGATGGGCCATCCGTGCGAAGCGGACCTGGTGCTGGGCGGCGCCGTCACGCGCGACCTGGTGGGCCAGCGAATCGCCAGCGACCTGGTCACGATGGTCGACTTCGCGCACACCTTCCGCGGCGAGGAGGCCATGTGCCCCGTGTATGCCGATGACGAGGGCACACCCTCGCGCGATGCGGTGCTGATTCAGGACGGCATCCTCACCGAATTCATGAACAGCCGGGAGACGGCGGCAAAGCTGGGCCTCGTGCCCACCGGCAGCGCCCGCGCCTATCTGCCCTCGGACGAGCCGCTGGTGCGCATGCGCAACACCGCCATCCTGCCCGGCACCAGCCGCATCGATGACATGATCGCGGGCGTGCAGGACGGCTACTACCTGATGAAGACCGGCAACGGCCAGGCCGACTCCACCACCGAATTCATGTTCGGCATCAACCTGGCCTACGAGATCAAGGACGGCAAGCTGGGGCGCGCGATTCGCGACACCACCATGTCCGGCTCGGCGATCAAGGTGCTGCAGTCGGCCGACGCGGTGTCCGACGACATGTACTGGGAATGCGGGGGCTACTGCGGCAAGAAGCAGCCGATGGTGGTTTCCATGGGCGGCCCCGCGTTGCGCGTGCAAGCCCAGTTGGGAGGCGATTGATGGACGCGGCCACGCTCAACCTGCAGGACCAGGCCGCTCAAGCCCTGGACTTCATGAAAGCCGCCGGCTTCGACGGCGCCCGCGTCACCGCGGTGCACTCGCGGCAGGACGAACTGAACATCGCGCACAACGAGCCAAGCCTGTTGCGCAGCACCGAGGCGCTCAAGCTGATGCTGCTGGGCATCGTCCATGGTCGCAGCGCCAGCACCGAAATGAGCGAGCTCGGCAAGGAAGCGGTGCGCACGCGCATCGCAGGCCTGTTCGACGACGCCAAGTCGGCGCCGCAGGACGAGGCCAACGCGGTCTCGGCCGGCCAGCACGCGCGCATCGTGCAAGGACCGCAGGAATCAGACCGCGAACTGATGGCCGACAAGACCCGCGAGCTGCTGGAATTTCGCGCGCGCGAGACGCCGCGCATGCACATCGACGAGGGACTGGTCAAGCATCAGTGGCGGCGCTGGCACACGCTGACCAGCGGCGGCAGCGACCTGGCCGCGTCGATCGGTTGCTATGAGCTGCAGGCCTTCGGCACCGCGCAGGACGGCAAGAAGTCCAGCTCGTTCAACTACACCGGCGGCGAGGCGGAAGAGTTGCGCGCGCGCCCGGCGCAGGAGTATTTCGGCATCGACCGCATGTTGCGCGACACCGAACGCATGATCGAGACGAAGCCGCTGCCCGGCAAGTTCACCGGCGACCTGATCCTCGCGCCCAATGCCGTGGCCGACTTGCTGGGCTGGTTGATGGGCCAGCTGGACGACACGCAACTGATCGCCGGCAGTTCGCTGTATGCGGGCAGCGTCGGCAGCACGATCGCTTCGCCGCTGTTCTCGCTGCGCAGCCGGTTCGATGCACCCGGCGTGGCAGCGATCTCGAGCGACGGCTTTGCCGCGCCACCGGTCACGCTGGTGGATGGCGGCGTGCTGAAGGCGTTGACCCCCACCTTCTATGGCAGCCGCAAGTCCGGCATCGCGCATGTACCGGTGGCCGCCGCGGGATGGGACGTCGCGGCCGGCACCACATCCCTGGCCGACATCGTGGGTGGCGTGCAGCGCGGTGCGCTGGTGGGGCGACTTTCGATGGGCCGGCCGGCCGCCAACGGTAACTTCTCCGCAGTGATCAAAAACGCCTTCTACATCGAGGGCGGGCAGGCTGGCAGCGCGCTCTCCGAGACCATGGTCGCGGGCAACATGGCACAGGTGCTCAAGGACATCGTCGCTGTCAGCAGCGAGGTGATCGACAGCGGCTCGCTGCGCCTGCCCTGGCTGCGCATCGCCAACCTGCACTTCTCCTGAGCAACGCCATGCAAACCTGGGTCATCCTGTTCATCGTGATGTGGGTCGCCTTCGTCGTCGAAGAGTTCGTGCTGATCAAGGCCGTGTCCACGGTGGCACAGTCGGACCCGCTCAGCCGGCGCATCGAGCGTTTCGCGATCTGGCAGCCTGGCGTCGGCATGGCACTCACCGGCGCGCTCGTGGGCAGGTTCGGCCATGTCTGGCTGGATGGTTTCGCCAATGGCACGGGTGTCGTGCTGTGCATGGCGGGGCTCAGGCTGCGCTACTGGTCGCGGCGGACGCTGGGCCGCTTCTTCACCATCGGCGTGGTCAAGCAGGAAGGCCACGTGGTGGTGAGGCAGGGTCCTTATCGCTTCGTGCGCCATCCTGCTTACCTCGGCTTCATGTTGTTCTACACGGGCCTGCCGCTGGTGGTGGGCAGCTGGTTCGGGCTGCTGGTCCTCAGCCTCCCGGCGGCGGCGATCTTCTGCTGGCTGGTGGTCGTGGAAGACCGCAAGCTCGAAGAAGTGCTGGGCGCCGACTACGCTCAGTACAAGACGCAGAGCGCGCGGCTGGTGCCAGGCGTCTGGTGACAGGAGCCCCGATGGAAAACCCGCAAGCGCCACCCGAGGGCTGCATCCACGTCGAGCGGCGCGGCGTGTTGCTGCTGATCGGCATCAACCGCCCCGCCAAGTACAACGGCTTCACGCCGCGTATGTTCCGCGAGCTGGGGGATGCGTACACCTTGCTCGATGACGACCCGCAGTTGCGCGTCGGCGTGCTGCACGCCTTTGGCAAGCACTTCACCGCGGGCCTCGACCTGCCCACCATCGCACCGCTGATGCAGCGCGGCGAGAAGGCCTATACCGACAACGCTGTCGAGCCCGCCGACCTGGGCACGCCCGGTTACCGGCGCCGCACCAAGCCTGTCGTCGCTGCCGTCAAGGGCATCACCTACACGCTGGGAATCGAGCTGATGCTCGCGGCCGACATCGTCGTCGCGGCCGACGACTGCCGTTTCTCGCAACTGGAAGTCAAGCGCGGGATCATGGCCACCGGCGGTGCGACGCTGCGCATGGCCGAGCGTGCCGGCCTGGGCAACGCGATGCTGCACCTCCTGACCGGCGACGAGTTTGGCGCAGTCGAGGCGCTGCGCCTGAACTTCGTGCAGAAGGTAGTGCCCGCAGGGCAGGAGCTCGATGAAGCGCTGCGGATCGCGCAGACCATCGCAGAGCAGGCTCCGCTGGCCGTCGTGGCCACGCGGCTCAATGTGATGAAGGCGATCGAGCAGGGTCCACTCGCCGCGATGGAAGATTTCATCCCGGTGCAGAAGGGCCTCTCAAACAGCGAGGACGCGGCGGAGGGCGTGCGCTCCTTCGTCGAGAAACGGCCGCCGAAGTTTACGGGCCGTTAGCCCGCCGCACCGTTCACCCAGCGAGCGGCAACTCCGCGATGGTCCCGGAGGCTTCGTCGTACCAGGCCATGCGGCTAGGAAAGCTCCAGGCCGTACGAGAGACCGCACGGGCCCCGGCGACGGCCAGGCCCGGCTCCCCGGTCACTTCCTCCAGCAGGATGCCGATGCCGATCCCCGCCTCCCAGGCCGCGCCGCTCTCCTCCAGCTTTCGGATGTCGCGGCTGGTGCCGAGGACCACGGGCCGGGCCAGCCGCCGCAGCACCTGGCGCGCTTGTTCGATCAGTTGCTGCGAGTCGTGGGGGTGCCGAAGGACGAGCACGAAGGCGTCTTCACGCAGCCGCCCCAGCTCGACCCCCGGCAAGGCCATGCGGCGCAAGCGCGTGGCGCAGACGAAGAGCGCGTGGTTGTAGGCGGCCATTCCGTGCAGGTCCTCGAGCAGCTTCAGGTTGCTGATCGACACCACCATGATTCCGCAGGGGCGACCCGATGCGCCCTCGAACATCTCGTCCATCGGGCGGCTTGCCTCGAAGGAAGGCATGCGTGTCACTGGGTCGAAGTTCGGCCCCTGTGTCATGACCTTGCTGACCTCGATCAGGTAGGCGTAGCGCGACCACATGGCGGTGGCGATGCAAGCGAGGTAGGCGATGCCCGCGACCGCGCTCACCGCGTGCAACTGCCAGGGTGTGCGGTCCGGGTGGAACACGAACCAGTCGAGGATCGCCATGCCGACGCAGACGCAGGGCAGCGCGGCCAGCATGTACCAGCCGGCCTGCTCGCCACGGCGCACGCTCGCCCCCGACGCGAACAGCGCGGCGACTGCCACCGCGAAAGCGATGCCCATCGCGAGCGGTAGTGCCTGCGTGGCCGGCACCAGCCAGGCGAAGCCGATGGCCACGAGCGCGAGCACCAGCGTCACTCGCCGTGCGCGCAGTGCGGCGTCGCGGTGCGTGAAGGTGCCAAGCAACAGCAGCAGGAGGTACGCGAGCACCGCGGCCGACGCGATCGCGGTCAGTGCCTGCAGCCGGTGCAGCACCACGGGGTCCGCCACCGGCACCCAGCCAAGGAACACCAGCGCGTACCCCGCGGACAACACGGCTGCCAGCGCGCCCAGTAAAGCCACGCGGCGAGCAGAGCGCCTGAACGCCAGCAGCGCACCGATCAATGCCAATCCTGCCGAACCGAAAAATGCGCCCCAAAAAGCGACTGCCACTGTGTCCATGGAGCGAGTGTGCCGACTCTCCGGGCTCTGGGGAAGCCGCCTTGTCGCGCGACTCATCGGTAGAAACCCCGTCAGGGAGGTAGATTGCACGCAATTTAATTTCACGCTATACTTCGACCCATGGCACACAAAATCGATCCCGACCAGGCGCTGCGGCTGGACAACCAGCTCTGCTTCGCGCTGTATTCGGCATCGCTCGCGATGACCAAGCTCTACACGCCGCTACTGAGTGATCTGGGCCTCACCTACCCGCAGTACCTCGCCATGCTGGCGCTTTGGGAAGACGACGGCCTGATGGTGTCGCAACTGGGCGAGCGCCTGTCGCTCGACTCCGGCACGCTCACGCCGTTGCTCAAGCGGCTCGAAGCCGCTGGCCTGGTCGCGCGCATCCGCGACGTGCAGGACGAGCGCCGTGTCCACATTTCCCTGACAGCCGCAGGCCGCCGTCTCAAGACCCGCGCCCAGAAGATTCCCGGCTGCGTGATGGACGCCAGCCAGTGTTCGCTGCCCGAACTCATCAAGCTCACGCGCGAACTGCGCGGCCTGCGCGAGCACCTGGTCGCCTGAACCTAATTCCGTTTTTTCAACCCCGACCCCATCCCCACAGGAGATCACCATGACCCAACTCGAAAAAGTCCTCTACACCGGCAAGGCCCACACCACCGGCGGCCGCGACGGCGCCTCGCGCAGCGACGACGGAAAGCTCGAAGTCAAGCTCTCGCCCCCCGGCACCGGCGGCGCTGGCACCAACCCCGAGCAGATGTTCGCGGCGGGCTACTCGGCCTGCTACATCGGCGCGATGAAGGCCGTCGCCGGCAAGATGAAAGTGACCCTGCCGGCCGACCTCGCCGTCGATGCCGAAGTCGACCTGGGCCCGATCAACAGCGGCGCCGCCTACGGCATCGCCGCGCGCCTGAACGTCAGTTTGCCCGGCATGGAACGCGCTCAGGCGCAAGCCCTGGTCGATGCGGCGCACCAGGTGTGCCCGTACTCGAACGCGACGCGCGGAAACATCGACGTGACGATCACGCTGGTCTGACCTTCTGTTGAGGGGCGGCAAAGCCGCGTGCGGGTGGGCTGTGCCGCGCGGACAAGGCGCCCGGCAAGTTGATGTCCCACCTTGCCGGGAAACCTGGGATGGCCGGTCTGGCGTCCCCGCGGAAGAACTCGCTGCGTTGCACTCCGCTCAAACAGCTTCCGCGAGCTTGAGACGTGCCGCACGATGCGATCCGCCTTCGGCTCTCGTCATCGTGCTGGGCCGCCAGACCGGCCATCCCAGGCGCCATGCCCTGATTGCGCGGCACAGCCCACCCGCACGCGGCTTTGCTGGGACCCTCCGTGGGCCGCTTCAAGCCGCTTGCGCCTTTGCCCGTTCGAGATTGAGCGCTAACAGCCGCCTCAAGATTTCTTCGTCGGGCATTTCCGGCGTGTAGTCGGTCCATCCGTACGCTGAGGCGACAGCAGCGTCGAGCGCCTTGTGCGCGGCATCGAGCCACGCGGGTCGCTGGTTGTACAAGTTGGTCAAGGTGCGCTTGGCCAATTCCTTCTCGTGGCCCGGCTTGGGCAGGATACGGGCTGGATACGGGCTCACGTCCAAACCGAGCGGTATGAGGTCAGACACGCGCTCTACCCACTCCGGCGGGTTGAGCCAATTCTGGCGCAGGTCGTTGAGGCTCTTGGCGGTGCGGGCGATTCCTTCAGCCGCGGCGCGCACTGACTCTGTCGAAAGAGCCGCTGGAAGCAGAGCTCCGTGCTCTACCGACTCGATCTGCTGGCTTGATGTGTCCGCGGGGGTCAGGCCGTCTGGAAAGGGAAAAGTTTCGAAGCAGGTGGTTGGGGTGTAGCGCGGATCATTGCCGACTCCCAACCATGTGCACATCCGGAGCGTCCAAACTTCATGGAATCTACTGTGTAGCACTCCAAAAGTCGCATCGTCTGCGCGCGCAGTGACAACCAGCTGATGGTCCGGCAAGACGGTGTTGTCAACCCATACGAACAGGCGGTGCTTTGCGACAACAGGTGTAGCAATGAAGCGCTCCAGGTTCCTCAACGCAATTCGCATTTTTGGGATGGGCTCTGCCAGTAGCCACCAGTGTTCGCGATAAGACTTTCTCTTGTTAGTCTCTCTAAGCGGAAGGACGGCGCGTTTGATGTGCTCGAATGGCGCTTCGAACAAGGATGCATCTGCCTGCGTCATATCGACGCCGAAATCTACGATCCAGGTATCTGATGAACGGCGGGTCATATCCATGCCGTTGGCCCATCGCTTGACAACTTGAGCGTTCGAGGCCCCGTGCGGATTGGGCAACCGCAACCAACCGCGCGCGATATCCCCGCTGACATCGAATGATCCAGCCTTCACGGTCGCGACGAAACTACAGTTCACATTGGCGGTCAGCTTCTTGGCGATTGTCAGATCGCTCTCGGTGGTCAAATCTGCGTTAATGTGCCCGACAGGCACGCCGTCCAGCGTAGGTAATGCGCTGGAATGTCCAAACGCAATGAGAGAGACGCGAACGGACGCCCCCTCATTGATCCATGCAATGTCGCTCCATGCCTCGAAGATTCGCGTGGTCGCGGCGATGCGATCAAGCACGTGGCGGTTCGCCCCACCTCGAATGGAATTTGTGGCCACCAGTCCAGCTGCGGCCAACCCGTGCTTCTCAATAGCCGCACGCGCCTTCTCGAACCAG
>JBKJOM010000043.1:0-6151 GCA_046595775.1 Ramlibacter sp.
CGGTCAAAACCCGCGAGCCGGGCCAGGACCCTGCAACGCGCACATTTCAGGCTCTTCGGATTTTCATCAACGCCGAGCTTGAAGAGCTGCAACAGGCGCTAGAGGCCAGCTTGGACATCCTGCAACCGCAAGGACGTTTGGTGGTGATCAGCTTTCATTCGCTCGAAGACCGCATCGTCAAGCAGTTCATCGCGAAGCACTCGCGCGAGGTGGTGGATCGCCGCGCCCTGTTCGCGCAACCCAAGCCAATGAAGCTGGAGGCCATTGCGCGCGTGAAGCCGACGAGCGAAGAGATCGCGCGCAATCCGAGGTCGCGCAGCGCGATCATGCGCGTGGCGCAAAGGACGAATGTATGAGCCCCCACGCTCCACACTTCGTGTTGTTGCTGCCCCGCGAGGGGGCTCGCCCGTCCCTTGGGGTGGCCCGGCGGGAGGACGCATGACACGCCTGAACCTCGTCCTGCTCGCCGCCGTCATCGCCAGCGCGCTGTTTCTTGTGAAGACGCAGTACGAATCGCGTCGCCTGTATGCAGAGCTGGACAAGGCCGTGGCTGATGCGCGCAAGCTCGAAGTCGACCATGAACGTTTGCGGTTCGAAAAGCGAGCACAAGCGACGCCGCTGCGCGTGGAGAAGCTCGCCAAGGAGCAGCTGAAAATGCGCAACGCCACCCCCGCGATCACGCAGTACGTGACGCTGAAAGGAGCGGCCACGCAATGAGCAGCAAAAGCGTCGCCTATACCTCCAGCCCGCTGCTGGCCAGCCGCACGCCGGTGTGGCGCAGCAAGCTGATCGTTGCCGGCATCGCGCTGGGCTTCGTCGGCCTGGCGGGCCGCGCCGCGTGGGTGCAGGTGTGGGGTAACGAGTTCTTCCAGAAGCAGGGCGAGGTTCGATTCGCCCGCACGCTGGAGCTCCCCGCCAATCGCGGCCGCATCCTGGACCGCAACGGACTGCTGCTCGCCACCAGCGTTCCGTCGCCCAGCATCTGGGCGATTCCCGAGGACGTGGAGCACGACAGGGCCAAGTTCAAGGAGCTGGCCAAACTGCTCGAGCTTCCTGTCGCTGATGTCGAGAAGAAGCTCGAGGCCGAAGACAAGAGCTTCGTCTGGCTCAAGCGCCAGGTGGAAGAAGCCGTGGCGCAGCAGGTGATGGCGCTGGGCATCAAGGGCGTGTACCTGCGCAAGGAATACAAGCGGCAGTACCCCGAAGGCGAAGCCGCCGCGCACGTGGTGGGCTTTACCAACGTGGAGGACCATGGCCAGGAAGGCATGGAGCTCGCCTTCGACAAACAGCTCGCGGGCCGCGCCGGCTCGCGCCGCGTGATCAAGGACCGCCTCGGCCGCGTGGTCGAGGACGTGGGCGAGCAGGTGCCGCCGGTGGACGGCCGCGACCTGAAACTCGCCGTGGACAGCAAGGTGCAGTTCTTCGCTTACCAGAAGCTGCGCGACGCCGTGATCGAGAACAAGGCCAAGGCCGGCAGCGTGGTGGTGCTGGACGCCTCGACCGGCGAAGTGCTCGCGCTGGCCAACTACCCGAGCTTCGTACCGGGCAAACGGCAGAACCTGTCGGGCGAGCAGTTGCGTAACCGCGCGCTGACCGACGTGTTCGAGCCCGGCTCGACGATGAAGCCTTTCACCGTGGGCCTGGCCCTAGAGACCGGCCTGGTCACCCCGCTGACCCAGATCCAGACCGCGCCGGGCTACGTGATGATGAATGGGATGAAGATCTCCGACTCGCACCCGCATGGGGTGCTGACGGTGCAGGAGGTCATCCAGAAATCAAGCAACATCGGCACGCTGAAGATCGCGCTGCAGATGCAGCCGCGCGAAATGTGGGAGCTTTTCACGCAAGTGGGCTTCGGGCAGAAGCCCCAGATCACTTTCCCCGGCGCGGTGACGGGGCGACTGCGTCCCTACAAGACATGGAAGCCCGTCGAGCAGGCGACGATGTCGTACGGCTACGGCATGTCGGCCTCGCTCTTCCAGATGGCGCGCTCTTACACCGTGTTTGCGCACGACGGCCAGATCATCCCGGCGACCTTGCTCAAGAGCGACGAGCCCGCCGCGGGCGTGCAGGTCTTCTCGCCCAACACGGTCGCCGAGATCCGCAAGATGCTTCAGATGGCGGCCGGACCCGGCGGCACCGGACCCAAGGCGCAGACGCTGGGCTACTCGGTAGGAGGCAAGTCCGGCACGGCTTACAAGCAGGTGGGCAAGTCCTACGTCACCAACAAGTACCGCTCCTGGTTCGTGGGCATCGCTCCGATCGAGAAGCCGCGCATCATCGTCGCGGTGATGGTCGACGAGCCGAGCGCGGGCAAGTATTACGGCGGTGACGTGGCTGCCCCAATCTTCAGCACCACGGTTGAGCAGACGCTGCGCTTGATGGGCGTGCAGCCCGACATGAGCGTGAAGCCGCAGATCGTGGTGAACGCAGTGGAGGAGTCGTTCTGATGATCGAACTCCATAGCCCCACGCAGGCGGCGCGGTGGTTGCGTGGCCTCGTCACGGGCGAGTTGCACTGCGACAGCCGCAAGATCAAACCGGGCGATGGCTTCATCGCCTGGCCCGGAGCCGCGACCGACGGCCGCAAGCACGTGCCCTCCGCCACGGCGCAAGGCGCGGTGGCCTGCCTGGTGGAATGCGAAGGTGCCGGGGCCTTTGCGTTCGAAGGCGAAGCGATCGCGGCCTACCCGCAGCTCAAGTCTGCTACCGGTCCCATCGCGGCAGCGTATTACGAAGCGCCAACGCGCGAGCTGGAAGTGCTGGCGGTGACCGGCACCAACGGCAAGACCTCGACGGCCTGGTGGCTGGCGCAGGCGATGTCGAACGCGGGGCTGGCCTGCGGTGTGGTCGGCACGCTGGGCATCGGCCGTCCGCCGCAGGTCGAGTTCACCGGCCTCACCACGCCCGACCCGGTGCTGCTGCAACGTGAATTCCGCCGCTTCGTCGACGAAGGCGTAAAGGCCTGCGCGATCGAGGCGAGCTCCGTCGGCATTGTCGAGAGGCGCCTTGATGGCACGCAGATCCGCGTCGCGCTGTTCACCAATTTCACGCAGGACCACCTCGACTACCACGGCACGATGCAGGCCTACTGGGACGCGAAGCTGGAGTTGTTCCGCTGGCCCGGCCTGAAGGCGGCGGTGATCAATATCGACGACGGGAAGGGTCACGAACTTGCCAACTCGCTGCAAGGCGGCGCTGTGGACGTGTGGACATTGTCCTGCCGCGAGCCGGCGCGCCTGTCGGCCCGTGACATTGGCTACGGCGACGCCGGTCTGCGATTCGACGTCGTCGAAGGCGACGAGCACCACACGCTCGAGACGGCGGTGATCGGCCAGTACAACGTCTCCAACCTGCTCGGCGTGATCGCAGCGATGCGCGCGATGGGCGTCGCGCTCGGCGACGCGGTCAAGGCTTGCGCGAGCTTGCTGCCGGTACCCGGCCGCATGGAGCGCCTGAATATTCCCGGGCAACCACTGGTGGCGGTGGACTACGCGCATACGCCCGACGCACTGGACAAAGCATTGCTCGCACTGCGGCCGCTGGCGCAGCAGCGTGGCGGCGAACTGTGGTGCGTCTTCGGCTGTGGCGGCGATCGCGACCCGACCAAGCGGCCCCTCATGGCGGCAGTTGTCGAGAAGAACGCCGATCGCGTCGTGGTCACCAGCGACAACCCGCGGAGCGAGAAACCCGAAGCCATCATCAGCCAGGTCTTGCTGGGCCTGTCGCACGACCGCTGCGTGCAGGTGCAGGCAGACCGAGCGCTCGCCATCGCCAACACCATTGCGGCTGCGAAGCCGCAGGACGTCGTACTGCTCGCCGGCAAGGGCCACGAGGACTACCAGGAAGTGGCCGGGCAGAAACTGCCGTTCTCCGACCAGGCGCACGCGCAAGCGGCGCTGGATGCGAGGAGGGCTGGATGAACGCCATGTTCACTCTCGCGCAGGCCGTGCACTGGACTCCCGGTGGCAAGCTGCTGGGCAATCCCACGACGGCAGTGGCGCGGGTGCACAGCGATACGCGAACGTTGCAGCCCGGTGACCTGTTCGTGGCCATCCATGGCGAGAACTTCGACGCGAATGCGTTCATCGCCGACGCGCAGGCCAAAGGGGCAGTCGCCGCCATCGGCCACCGCGGCTGCCTGCCGGCCGGCATGCCCGGCATCGAGGTGGACAACAGCAAGCTCGCGCTGGGATCGCTCGCAGCGGGCTGGCGCTCGCAGTTCAAGCTGCCGCTGATCGCGGTGGCGGGCAGCAATGGCAAGACCACGGTGACGCAGATGATCGCCGCGATCCTGCGGGCCTGGCAGCCGCAGAACATGATGGCCACGCAAGGCAACTTCAACAACGACATCGGGCTGCCGCTGACGTTGCTGCGCCTGCGGGCCGAGCATCGCGTGGCGGTGGTCGAACTGGGCATGAACCACCCTGGCGAGATCGGCTACCTGTCACAGCTCGCGAAGCCGACAGTGGCATTGGTGAACAACGCGCAGCGTGAGCACCAGGAATTCATGGCGACGGTCGAGGCCGTCGCACGCGAAAACGGCACGGTGTTGTCGACGCTGGGCCCCACGGGCGTCGCGGTGTTTCCCGCCGACGAGGAATTTACGGCGCTCTGGAAAGAGACCGCAGGCCAGCGCCCCTGCATGACTTTCGGCGCGCACTCGAACGGTCACTCCGGACCGGGTGCCGACATCGCTTTGGCCGGGACTGAATGGCTTCAGGGGTACTGGCAGGTGAGCGTGCAAACGCCCGCCGGCCCGCTTGCCTATCGACTCCATATCGCCGGCCGCCACAACGTGCGCAATTCGCAGGCGGCCATTGCCTGCGCGCTCGCCGCCGGCGTGCCGCTGGCCTCCATTGCGCAGGGCCTGGAAGCATTCGAGCCAGTGAAAGGCCGCTCGCGGGCTGCGGCGATCAACGTCGCGGGACGCGCAGTCACGCTGGTGGACGACACCTACAACGCCAATCCCGACTCGGTCCGCGCGGCGATCGACGTGCTCGCCGAACTGCCGGGCCCACGCCTCGCGGTGCTGGGCGACATGGGTGAAGTCGGCGACCAGGGGCCGCAGTTTCACGTCGAGGTCGGCGACTATGCGCGCGAGCGCGGCATCGAGACGCTGTTCACGTTGGGCACTCAATCTGCTGCGATGAAGGGACAGCACTTCGCAGATATCGATGCGCTCAATGCGGCGGTGCTCGCGCAACTGGGCAAGGTGGGTAGCGTGCTGGTCAAGGGTTCGCGCTTCATGAAGATGGAAAGGGTGGTCGAGGCGATCACCCGGCCGGAAGAGCAACAAGGAGGAAACGCCCATGCTGCTTAGCCTGGCCGCATGGCTGCAAACGCTCGGGCCCGAGTTCGGGTTCCTGCGCGTGATCCAGTACCTCACGTTCCGCGCGGTGATGGCGGCGATGACTTCGCTGCTGATCGGCCTGCTCGCGGGCCCCTGGGTGATTCGTTACCTCACTTCGCTGAAAATCGGCCAGCCCGTGCGCGAGTACGCGATGCAGACCCACCTGGTCAAGAGCGGCACGCCCACCATGGGCGGCGTGCTGATCCTGATCTCGATCACGGTGTCGACGCTGCTGTGGTTCGACTGGACCAACCGCTTCGTCTGGATCGTGTTGCTGGTCACGCTGGGCTTTGGCGCCATCGGCTGGGTCGACGACTGGCGCAAGGTGGTGGACAAGAACCCCGAGGGCATGCGCTCGCGCGAAAAGTACCTATGGCAGTCGCTCATCGGATTACTCGCAGCGCTGTACCTGGTATTCAGCATTTCCGAGAACTCGAACATGCGGGTGTTCGAGCTGTTTCTGCGCTGGGTGCAATCCGGCTTTGATCTGAGCCTGCCACCCAAGGCCGGACTGCTGCTGCCGTTCTTCAAGGAAATCAGCTACCCGCTGGGCGTGCTTGGTTTTGTCGTGATGACCTACCTGGTCATCGTCGGCTCGAGCAACGCCGTCAACCTGACCGACGGCCTGGACGGTCTGGCCATCATGCCGGTCGTCATGGTCGGCTCGGCGCTGGGCGTGTTTGCCTATGTCACCGGTAGCGCGGTGTTCTCCAAATACCTGCTGTTCCCGCACATCCCCGGCTCCGGTGAACTACTGATCTTTTGCGCGGCCATGGCCGGCGCCGGTCTGGCCTTTCTG
>JBKJOM010000311.1:0-19993 GCA_046595775.1 Ramlibacter sp.
CGACACGCCTTCCATCGTCAGGAATTCGTTGGCGGACTTGCCGATACGCTGCGTCAACATCACCAGGTGGCCAGCAGCGGAAATCTCTGCCGGCGCAGCGTTCTGCTGCAGCTTGAGCGACGACACCGTCTCGGCGATTTCCAGCAGGTCGGACGACTGGCGGTTGATGGTTCGCAGCGCGTTACCCACCTGCGTCAGGATCTTCTGCTGGCCCATCACGGTGGCGGCATTCTTTTCGGCTCGCTCCATCAGGGGCGTGATCTTCTCGACGTCTTCCTGCTGAATTTCGCTCACGGGCTGCAGGCGCAGCGAGTCGTCACCGGTCTTCAGTCCGCGCACGGTCTTGGCCAGCACGTCGGATGCTTCCTTCACGTCGGGAAAGGCCTGGGGGCTACCCACCAGCGCCTGCGACACGGACTTGGCCAGGCGCTGCGACTGCATCAGCGAGTTACCGGTACCCGCCACCTGCTGCGCGACCTTGTCGGCCTGGTTCACCGCGAGGATCGCGACCGAGCCCAACACCACGAGGGCCAGCGCGAGCAAAGTGAACAGCACCCGCTGGTGCGTGACGATCGAGCGGCGGCCCAGCAGGGGGACCGAGATCAGGTCAGCTTCTTCCGCGGCTTCGGCCAGTTCGATCGAATCGTCGGCGACGCTGTCCGGTTCCACCGCCCGCATCTGGGCGACCTGGTTGCTTTCGATGCCACCGGTCGCGAGGGGATCGACTGTGGCATCGGGCATCCCCAGGCTCAGTTCGCCGCTGGCATCGGCCTGCGGTTCCTCCGATTTCCGGGCAAACAATTTGGAGAGTTTCTCAACGACGGACATGGTTCGTGCCTTCCGGGGTGCTGGCTTGACTTAAGCGCTGATGCTCAGGAACTGGGGTTGCTGCGAAAGCGCTTGCAGGTTGAGCTCCTGCCAGTAAGCGCCGTTGGCGTCGGTGTAGCCGCTGCCGAAAAATTCTGGCGAGCCCTGCGGGGCATCGCACGAAGAGGAAAACGCTTCCATGTTGCGCAGGCCGGCAAGACGGTCGATCAACAGGGCGCAATTGATGTCGAGGTTGGCGTTGAGCGCCACAAGGCGAGACTCGGCGCGGCTCGCATCCGAGCGCATCGCCGGGGCCTGGCCGCTCACGAAACTGGAGAGATCGACCACGCCGAACAAACCGCCGCGCAGGTTGGCGACGCCGAGGAACCAGCCCTGCGTGTAGGGCACGGGCTGGGCGCTGGCAAATGGGAAAATCTCGCCGGACTGCGCAAGCGGAAAGAGAAACTTGCGCCCTCCCGATTCAACGGCCAGCCATGACGCCTGCACGCCTTCGGTGCGGGCGGCCTGAAGGCGGCTCGCAAGCCGGCTCTGGAGTTCTCGAAGGGCTTCGCGGTTGGCCATCGGCTGAGTTTCAACAGAAAATCAGGACAGTGCCTTGATCTTGGCCATCAGCTCATCAGCATCCACCGGTTTCGTGATGTAATCACGCGCTCCCTGCCGCATGCCCCAGACGCGATCGGTTTCCTGGTTCTTGCTGGTGCACATGATGATTGGCACATCGGCATAAAGCGGGTCTCGCGTAATGGCACGGGTGAGCTGAAAACCGTTCTGGCCGGGCATCACCACATCCATCAGGATCAGGTCGGGTTTTTCCTCCGCCAAGCGCCGAAACGCGTCTTCCGCGTTCTCCGCCGTCTTTACTGCGAAGCCGTTCTTCTGAAGCAGGTCCGTCATGAACATCAACTCGGTCTTGGAATCGTCCACGACGAGGACTTTTTGTATTGCCATCACATCACTCCTTGTTGCGCTCCGAACTGCCGCACGGTCTGCAACAGCTGGTCCTTGGTAAACGGTTTGGTCAGGTAGTCCTGCGAGCCGACCATGCGGCCCCGGGCCTTGTCGAAGACGCCGTCCTTGGAGGACAGCATGACGACCGGCACCGATGCGAACTTGGCGTTGCGCTTGATGATCGCGCAGGTCTGGTAACCGTCCAGGCGCGGCATCAGGATGTCGCAGAAAATCAGGTTGGGCTGGTAGTCGTTGACCTTGGCCAGCGCGTCGAAACCATCTTCGGCCAGCAGCACTTCGTGGCCGCCTTGCTTCAGGAAAATTTCGGCACTGCGCCGGATCGTATTGCTGTCATCGATCACCAGCACCTTGAACCCAGTCGTGCTCACTTGACGCTGCTCCTCATATTTGTAACTGCTTGGGTCGCTGCATCATCCGGAGATGTAACAAACGCCGCCTTTAGATCTGCACCATCTCGAAATCTTCCTTGCGGGCTCCGCATTCAGGACAAGTCCAGTTCATCGGAACTGCAGCCCAGGGGGTCCCGGGGGCGATGCCATGATCTGGGGCTCCGGCGGCTTCGTCGTAGATCCACCCGCAAATCAAACACATCCAGGTTTTCGTCTCGGTCACAGCTTAAAGGGCCTTCGAATAGAATGCAACGATTGTATCGAGGCCCATCCTGCACCCTCGCACAGGGTGCCAAACGGCTGGAAGAATGCGGCCTATGACAAACCCCAACCCCCCCACAGAGATCGATGAGGACGAAGCGTCCGACGACGAAGGCAACCCTGCCTGCGTCATCGTTTTCAACGCCAGCGACCCCAGCGGCGCGGGCGGAATCGCGGCGGATGTAACGGCAATTGCATCGGTGGGTGCGCATGCGCTGCCGGTTGTAACGGGCGCCTATGCGCGCGACACCGCAGAGGTGTTCGATCATTTCGCCTTCGACGAAGAAGTCATCACCGAGCAGGCGCGCGCGATCCTCGAAGATGTATCGGTTCAGGTTTTCAAGGTCGGCTTCGTCGGCAGTCCCGAAGCAGTGAGCGTGATCGCCGAGATCGCTGCCGACTACGCCGAGGTGCCGCTCATCGCGTACATGCCCAACCTCTCGTGGTGGGACGAAGCGCAGATCGACCTGTACCTCGACGCCTTTCGCGAGCTGATGTTGCCGCAGACCACCGTGTTGGTGGGAAACCACAGCACCTTGTGGCGGTGGCTGTTGCCCGACTGGACCGGCGACAAGAGTCCGAGCGCGCGCGACATCGCCAAGGCCGCCGCCGAAATGGGCGTGCCCTACACATTGGTCACCGGCATTCCCTTGCCCGACCAGTTCATCGACAACGTGCTGGCCACACCGCAAGCGGTGCTGGGCAGCGAGAAATTCGAGCGTTTCGAGGCCGTGTTCTCTGGCGCGGGGGACACCTTGTCGGCCGCGCTTGCCGCGCTCGTTGCCAGCGGTACTGACCTCGCCGGCGCGGCCACCGAAGCACTGGCTTACCTCGATCGCTGCCTCGATGCGGGATTTCGGCCCGGCATGGGCCATGTCGTTCCCGACCGCCTGTTCTGGGCCCAGCCCGAGGGCGAACCCGGCGAACTCACCGACGAAGAAGCACGCACGCTGCAAGTGCTGGACCTGCCCGCCCATGACACCAAACACTGATCAAAACGAAGCACTGTTTGAACGCGCCAAGGCACTGATTCCTGGTGGCGTCAACTCGCCGGTGCGTGCCTTCCGCGCGGTCGGCGGTACACCGCGATTTGTCCAGCGTGCCCAGGGGCCGCACTTCTGGGACGCCAATGGCAAGCGCTACATCGACTACATCGGCTCCTGGGGGCCAATGATCCTGGGCCACGCCCATCCGGCTGTGCTGGAAGCGGTGATCAAGGCAGCGCGTGACGGCTTTTCCTTCGGCGCTCCGACCGAGCGCGAAGTGGAACTCGCACAAGCCATCGTCGACCTCGTGCCCTCGATCGAGATGGTGCGCCTCGTGAGCTCGGGCACCGAAGCGGGCATGAGCGCGATACGCCTGGCGCGCGGCGCGACCGGACGCAGCAAGATCATCAAGTTCGAAGGCTGCTATCACGGCCACGCCGACGCACTGCTGGTGAAGGCCGGCTCGGGCCTGGCCACCTTCGGCAATCCCACCAGCGCGGGCGTGCCGCCGGAGGTGGTCCAGCACACGCTGGTGCTCGAGTTCAACAACGTCCAGCAGCTCGAAGAAGCTTTCTCGCTGCACGGCAAGGAACTCGCCTGCCTGATCATCGAACCGATCGCCGGCAACATGAATTTCGTGCGCGCCTCGGTGCCTTTCATGACGCGTTGCCGCGAGCTTTGCACCGAGCACGGAGCGTTTCTCGTCTTCGACGAAGTGATGACCGGATTCCGTGTTGCGCTGGGCGGCGCTCAAAGTGTTTATGCGCGAAAAATTGCCGGCTTTGCCCCCGACATCACCGTGCTGGGCAAGGTGATCGGTGGCGGAATGCCGCTGGCCGCTTTCGGCGGGCCGAAGTGGGTGATGGAGCACCTCGCGCCGCTCGGCCCGGTCTACCAGGCTGGCACCTTGTCGGGCAATCCGGTCGCCACTGCATGCGGTCTGACCACGATCAACGAAATCTCGAAAGCGGGATTTTTTGATGCCTTGGCCTCACGCACGACAACACTGGTCGAAGGCCTGAAGGCCGCCGCAGCCAAAAACGGCGTGCCGTTCAGTGCCGATTGCGAGGGCGGCATGTTCGGCTTCTTCCTGCTACCCGAACTCGCGCAGAACTATTCCCAGGTCATGAAGAGCGATTCACCCCGTTTCAACCGGCTGTTCCACGGCCTGCTGGATCGAGGCATCTATATCGCGCCGGCCCTTTACGAAGCCGGATTTGTAAGCGCGGCCCATGGCGAAGCCGAGATCGCTGAAACCATTTCGGCGGCAGGCGAGGTGTTCGCGGCGCTTTGATTTGGCCGGTCGAGCGCGACCTGTCCACCGCTAAAGATCTGCCCCCTCTCCCCCTCCGGGGGAGAGGGATGGGGAGAGGGGGCTCCTGATGCTCCGTGTCTTCCTTAATGTCGGAAGTGCCGAACCCCGGAGAACACCATCGCCACGCCACGCTCGTTGGCGGCGGCTATGACCTCCTGGTCCCGTATCGAGCCTCCCGGCTGGATGACGCAGGTGGCGCCGGCATCGACGACAACGTCGAGTCCGTCTCGGAACGGGAAGAAGGCGTCGCTCGCGACCACCGTGCCTTGCAGCGAGAGTTCGGCGTGCTGCGCCTTGATGCTCGCAATGCGCGCCGAGTCGAGCCGGCTCATCTGGCCGGCGCCCACGCCCATGGTCATGCCGTCCTTGCAGAAGACGATCGCGTTGGACTTGACGTACTTGGCCACCTTCCACGCGAACAACAGGTCCTGCAATTCCTGCTGCGTCGGTTGTTTGTTCGTCATCACCTTGAGGTCGCCCAGGACCAGCTCGTGGTTATCGGCGGTCTGCATCAACAAACCCGAGCCGACGCGCTTGATGTCCATGGCGTTGCGGCCGTTGTCCCAATCGGTCGAGCCGCCCGGCGGAAGGGCGATTTCCAGCACGCGCACGCTGGCCTTGGCCTTGAAGACTTCCAGCGCTTCGGCTGAGTACCCCGGCGCCATCAGCACTTCGACGAACTGCTTGCTCACGGCTTGGGCCGCCGCCGCGTCCACCGGCTGGCTGAAGGCGATGATGCCGCCGAAGGCCGAAGTCGGGTCGGTCTTGAAGGCCTTCGAATAGGCTTGGAGCGGGTCAGTGCCCACGGCCACACCGCAGGGGTTGGCATGTTTGACGATCACGCAGGCCGCCGACTGTGAGAGTCCGCCGGTGGCGTCCCTGGTGAAGCTCTTCACGCATTCCCACGCCGCGTCTGCATCGGCGATGTTGTTGTATGACAGCTCCTTGCCCTGCAACTGCTTCGCTGTCACCAGTGAGCCCGGCGCGGGATACAGGTCGCGGTAGAACGCGGCCTGCTGGTGCGGATTTTCGCCGTAGCGCAGTTCCTGCAGCTTGATGAAGCGGCCGTTGGCCTGGGCCGGGAACAACGACCGTTCACCGGTTTCCTGGATGCTGGAGAGGTAGTCGCTGATCGCGCCGTCGTAGTTGCTGATGCGGTTGAACGCGGCCACCGACAGGGCGAAGCGCGTCTTGTCCGACAGCTTGCCGCTCGACTTGAGTTCTTCGATCACGCCCGCGTACTGCGACGCATCGGTCAGCACGCCGACATCTTTCCAGTTCTTGGCCGCCGAACGCACCATCGCCGGGCCGCCGATGTCGATGTTCTCGATCGCGTCTTCCAGCGTGCAGCCGGGCCTGGCCACGGTCGCTTCAAACGGGTAGAGGTTGATCACCAGGATGTCGATGGTGTCGATCGCATGCGCCTTCAGCGCCGCCATGTGCTCGGGCAAGTCGCGCCGCGCGAGCAGGCCGCCGTGCACCTTGGGATGCAGAGTCTTCACCCGGCCGTCGAGCATTTCGGGAGAGCCCGTGAGTTGCGCGACCTCGGTCACCGGCAGGCCTTTGTCGGCCAGCAGCTTGGCGGTTCCGCCGGTGGAAATGAGCTTGATGCCCAGCGAATGCAGCGCCTGGGCGAGTTCAACAATGCCGGTCTTGTCGGAGACGGAAATGAGTGCGTTCATGTTTTCGGCCCGTGGCCTGTTGCGGGCGGTCAGCCCTGGAGGAGTCGGTGCTCGACGAGTTTCTTGCGCAGCGTGTTGCGGTTCAGGCCGAGCCACTCGGCGGCCCGTGACTGGTTCTGGTCGGCCTTGGCCATCACCACTTCCAGCAGCGGCTTCTCGACCACCTTCACCAGCATCTCGTACATGCCGTCGGGTTCGGTGCCGCGCAGGTCGCGGAAATATCCTTCGAGGCTCGCCCTCACGCACTCCTCAATGTGCTTCTTGCTCATTCAACGACCTCCAGCGCTTCATGTTCGTCGTTGTCCAGGGCCGCTGCCTGCGCTGGCATTCGATCCATGCTTTGCCCGAGTTCATCGAAGAACGAGGCCACCGCCGCCAGCTGCGCGGTGCAATCCTCGACCAGGTTCATGCGGTTGCGGAAGTCGCCGGCGCCCGGCAGACCCTTCACGTACCAGCCGATATGCTTGCGTGCGCTGCGCACGCCGGTGAATTCGCCATAAAGCCCGTAATGATCCTCGAGGTGATCCAGCAGCAGGCGGCGCACTTCAGCCACCAGCGGCGGCGCGAGGTGTTCGCCCGTCGCCAGGAAGTGCGCGACCTCGCGAAAGATCCACGGGCGGCCCTGCGCTGCGCGGCCGAACATCAGCGCATCCGCGTTGGTCGCACGCAGCACCTCGCGCGCTTTTTCAGGCGTGGCGATGTCACCGTTGGCCACGACAGGCACCCGCACCGCATCTTTCACCGCGGCGATGGTTTCATATTCGGCATGGCCACCATAACCCTGCTCACGCGTGCGGCCGTGCACCGCCAGCATTTGCACGCCGGCATCCTCGAAGGCTCGAGCCAGCGCCAGCGCGTTCTTGTTCGACTGCGACCAGCCGGTGCGCATCTTCAGTGTCACCGGCACGCCGTGCGGCTCGCATGCGCGCACGACGGCCTGCGCGATGGCAACGGCCAGTGGCTCGTCCTGCATCAGCGCCGAACCCGCCCACTTGCTGCAGACCTTCTTGGCCGGGCAGCCCATGTTGATGTCGATGATCTGAGCGCCGCGATCGATGTTGTAGGCCGCAGCGTCCGCCATCATCTGCGCATCGGTGCCGGCGATTTGCACCGCGATCGGGCCTGGTTCGCCCTCATGGTTGGCGCGGCGCGAGGTCTTGAGGGTTGCCCACAGGTCGCGCCGTGAAGTCACCATCTCGCTGACCGCATAGCCCGCGCCGAGCTTGCGGCACAACATGCGAAATGGCCTGTCGGTGACGCCTGCCATCGGCGCGGCGAACAGGTTGTTCGCCAGGACGTAAGGGCCGATGTTCATGCGTGCGTGAGGGGAAAAACAGAAGCTGCTGAAAAATGAGGCACGATTGTATGCCCGCGGGATTTCAGCGTCTGAAATAAATGACTTCGTCTGCGCCTACATGTTTGGGGCAGTCTCGTTCCCTATACTGGGGCCCAATGGAATGGCTCGACCCTGTCCTGAACTGGCTTGCGCTGCCGCGCTTCGGGTTGACGACGCTTTTCATCGCATCGTTCATCTCCGCAACGCTGCTTCCGGTCGCGTCCGAGCCTGCGCTGTACGGCTTGCTGCGCCTCAATCCCGACCTGGTCTGGAGTGCCATCGCGGTGGCCACCGCAGGCAACACGCTGGGTGGCGTGTTGGACTGGTGGATGGGTTACGGCGCCCATCAAGTCATCGACAAGTACCAGCATTCACGCTGGCACTCCAAGGCCATCGACTGGCTGCAGCGCATGGGACCCAAGGCCTGCCTGCTGGCGTGGCTGCCGGTGGTGGGCGACCCACTGTGCGCGGTAGCCGGCTGGCTGCGCCTGCCGTTCTGGCCTTGCGTCATGTACATGACCATCGGCAAGCTGGCGCGGTACGTGATCTACACGTTTGCGCTGCTGTACTTCTGGCCGGGGTAGGGCGTCGGGCGGCCCGCAGTTGGCAGGCCCTGCGGCGCACAGAGTTACTTGCCCGTATAGGCGAGCGATGCCAGTTCGGTCCTGGCCTTCTCCGGGGCTTCCAGTTCGAGGACCACACGGCCAACGACAAGGCCCATGGAGATGGAGCTGCGAACAAACTTGCTTTCGCCCGGCTCCAGCACGAAAGTGACGACCTTTTCCGTTTCGGTGGCCGAACTGGCAACGTGGCTCCCGGCAGGCCGGTCCACATAGAAGAAACCACCCGGCTTCGACTCACCGACCACCGCGCCGTCGAGCCGGATGTCAGGCTGGACGGCCGCACCCACCATCGAGGAAGCACGAAAGAAATAGACCCGGCCTTCGCCGGCTTTCAAGCTCGGCATTGATGAAGCGACCTGGTCGTATCGTGCCCCGCTGGCTGCACAGCCAGCCAGTGCGGTCACGGCCATCGCCATGCCGGCAAGCTTCAGAAAACTGCGTCTCATTGAGTTCCTCCTGTTGAAATTCGAATGGTGTTGGCCAGCGGCGAATAAGTTGATTCGGCGGGCAGGAAAAAGCCGCGCAGCTGCTGGTCCTTGATCACGATGTAGGCCTCGTGCACATCGCGCCCCTCGATGCTGAAGACAGTGCCGACCGGGCTGTAGACATCGCCTTGCGGGAGTGTTCCGACGTGTTGCCAGCGCCCGCCTGCCGGCAGCACGCGCTCGTAGCCGGTAGCCAGCTTGATCGTGGCTGCCTGGTCAATTCGGATGAATGCAGTGCCCGACCTCGTTGGCTCCAGCCGCGCCGGGCTCATGTCGACGCGGAAGGCGCAGCCGGAAGCAAACAGGACCACTGCCGCGCCGCAGATCAGCGCGGCGACCGCCATGCGCGCCAATGGCGCTTCGCTTCTCAACATCTTGCGTCCCTTCCTGCCTTTGCTTCGCAGCGATTTGTGCGAGCCGCGCGGATCGTAATGCGGAAGTCCATCGGGCCAACGCTTACCCTACGCCACGGAAGTGCTACCTAAACCTGGGGCAATGCGACGCGATGTATTGCGCGCTAGACGTTGAAGAGAAAGTTCAGCACGTCGCCATCCTTGACGACGTATTCCTTGCCTTCGCTGCGCATCTTGCCCGCGTCCTTGGCGCCCTGTTCGCCCTTGAGTGCGATGTAGTCGTCGAACGCGATGGTCTGCGCGCGGATGAAGCCGCGCTCGAAATCGGTGTGGATGACTCCGGCGGCCTGAGGCGCGGTGTCGCCGATGTGGATCGTCCAGGCGCGCACTTCCTTCACGCCGGCAGTGAAGTAGGTCTGCAGGCCGAGCAGGCTGAAGGCCGAGCGGATCAGGCGGTTCAAGCCCGGCTCCTCCTGGCCGATCTCGGCCAGGAACATCTGCTTGTCCTCGTCGCTCATGTCGGCCATCTCGGCCTCCAACTTAGCGCAGATCACCACCACTGGCGCGTTCTGCTGTTGCGCATACGCGCGCAGCTGGTCGAGGTAGGGGTTGTTCTCGAAGCCGCCTTCGTCGACGTTGCCCACGAACATCGCGGCCTTGGCCGTGATGAGGCACAGGGGCTTGAGCAGCGCCATCTCCTCGTCGGTGAACTTCATGGCGCGCACCGGCACCGCTTCGTTCAGGCCCTGCTGCACTCGCGGCAGCAGCCGGGCCAGCTTTTCGGATTCCTTGTCGATGCCAGACCGCGCGTTCTTGGCTGCGCGGTGCAGAGTCTTGTCCACGGTGCCGAGGTCGGCCAGGCACAGCTCGGTCTGGATCACCTCGATGTCGGCCACCGGGTCGATCTTGTTATTGACGTGGATCACGTTCTCGTCGTCGAAGCAGCGCACCACGTTGACGATGGCGTCGGTCTCGCGAATGTGCGCCAGGAACTGGTTGCCCAGGCCTTCGCCCTTGCTGGCGCCTGCCACCAGGCCGGCGATGTCGACAAACTCCACGATGGCTGGCACGATGCGCTCAGGCCTGACGATGTCAGCCAGTTTCGCCAGCCTGGGGTCGGGGAGTTCCACGATCCCCACATTGGGCTCGATCGTGCAGAAGGGGTAGTTCTCAGCCGCGATGCCCGCCTTGGTCAACGCGTTGAACAAGGTGGATTTCCCTACGTTGGGCAACCCTACAATCCCGCACTTCAAACTCATGGCCGTTCCACAAAAGCAAGCCGGAAAGTGTATGCGATACGCATGGGCGCTCCTGCTGGGGCTCGCCTGCGCATTCGCGGCCCACGCAGCCCCGACGACCGAGCGGCCAGGCGCGCGGCCCGCGCTGATGCTGCAGGACCGCCAGGTCGAACTGGACGGGCTGGAGTCCGGCGAATACTGGATCGACCCGACAGGCACGGCATCGCTGGAGCAAGTCATGGCAAACGGCGTCCGGTTCCAGCCGACCCGGCCCGAACAGATCCATTCGCTGGGCGGACAAGGCACCTTGTGGCTGCACTGGCGGCTGGCGAGCGGCCACCACGAGGAGAACGGCTGGCTCATCGCCTTCCCGATGCCGGCGCTTGACCATGTAACGCTGATGCAGCAGAACGAGCGAGGCCGCTGGATCGAGCAGACCTCGGGTGACACGCTGGCGATGTCCCGCTGGGCCGAGCCGGGCCGCTACCCGCACTTCCGGCTCGAGCTGCCGGCCGGCCAGCCGCGCGACGTGTATGCGCGCATCCGACACCTCACCCCTGCGAACTTCCCGGTCCAGCTGCTGGCCGAATCGGCCTACAACCAGCGCATCCAGCTCGAATACCTGGGCCTGGGTCTGACATTCGGGGCCTTGCTGTTGCTGATCGCGGCCTGTCTTGCGCAAGCACTGGTTTACCGCGACGCTGTTTACGCGTGGTATGCCGGCTACGCGTCGGTCACGACGGTCGGCGTAGCCGCGTACACCGGTGTCGCGGCGCACCTGCTGTGGCCAGGGTTCGGTGCGCTGGGCGACGCCCCGCAGGCCATGTTGGCACTGCTGGCCGGCGCGGCGGCCATCCTGTTCGTGCGCAACCTGATCGGCATCCCGGTGCGGTACCACGTGCTCGACAAGGTGGTCTACAGCGCGGGGCTGGCAGGCGTCGCGCTGGCGCTGCTCTTCCCGGCGATGGCCAAGGGGCCGGGCCTGGCCATCGTCGGCGTGTACGTGGCGGGTGCCACGTTGACCAACGTGGCGATCGCCTTTGCCGCATGGCGGCGCGGGGACAATGTGGGCGCCTGGGTCCTCGTCGCCTACCTGCCGCTGACGCTGGCTGTGGCCATGGCAGTGCTGCGCATGGGCGGCATATTGCCGGTCTCATTCGGCACGCAATACGCGATCGTGGTGGCCATGGCCATCGAGGTGCCGCTGCTGCTGGTGGCGCTGAACATCCGCTCGCGCGAGCGCCACGGCGCGCAGATCCGTGAGCAGGCCCTGTCCAACCAGGATGCGCTCACCGGCCTGCTGGCCCCGCACCTGTTCCACGACCGCCTGCGCCAGGTGGTGGCGCGCTACAAGCGTGACCACGACAACTGTGCCGTCGTCTTCATCGACCTGGTGAACTATCCGGCGATCAAGGCCCGCTTCGGTTCGGCAGTTGCCGAGCAGAGCCTGCTGCGCAGCGTGATCAAGCTGCGCCGCCTGCTGCGCGATTCCGACACGGTCAGCCGGATCGGCGAATCGCGCTTCGGGCTGATCCTGGAGGGCTTGAACGCGCGTGCCGCCGTCACCGACCGTGCCGCTCGCCTGATTGCGGCCGGACTGATGCCGCTCAAGGGCCTGAAGCCCGAAGTCACGCTGCAGTTCCACATCGCCGCAGTGCTGCTCGAGGAGCGCATGCTGGAAGCCCCCGAGTTGGTCGAAGCGCTGGGAGACCTGCTGGGCGGCATGTCGCCGCGCACCCGCCGGCCGATCCGCTTCCTCGAGCCCGAAACCACCGAACCGGCGCCGCTGGAAACCGATTCGGCGCTGTTCGACTCGGACAAGGCGCCGGTCGCGCCGCACTCGGAACCTGAGCCCGCCGCCTAGAAGCGCCACTGGGCCGTGACGGCCTGACCGACGCGAAGCACCGTGTCGACGCCCTCGACCACGATTGCGTTCATGCCAAAGGTGATCGCGCCACTCACGATGTCGTTGCTGCGGTAGGCCCGCAGCGCCTGGCTCACGTGCGGTGTCGAGATGCCGGTGGCCGGGTCGACGTCCGGAATCGGGCAGCGCGCGCAAGGCTTGACCGGGCACAGCACCACGCCGGCACCGGCGTCGATGCGGTACTCGTCCACACGGTCTTCGTCGTGCGCTTCAAGCCCGGCCAGCACGATGTTCGGTCGGAACCGCTCCATGCCCACCGCTGACTCACCCGCCGCAGCAAGCCGGCGGTTGAGTTCAGCCAGTGATCCTTCGCTGGCCACCAGCAGCGGATAGCCATCACCGAACTGGTTGAGCGCTTCCGCACCGCGCGTCCACTGCATGTCGGAAAGGCGGCGATGCTCAGGATCGAAACGCACCAGCCGCAGCTTCGTGCCGAGGAAATCGCTGAACCACTGGGCCGCGACATTGCCCATGTCGAAGGCCTTGACTTCATCGTCCCAGACCCTCGCGGTAGTCGGCGCCTCCACCGCGTCAATCGAGAGGTGCAGCGCCAACATGCCGGGCGCGCGCAGGACTACCTCATAGTGCTTGAGCTGCACCTTGACGAGCGCCATGCGAGGCAGCTCGCGCTGGCTGACGAAGTTGGCGCTTTCATCCACCACCATCCAGGCCCGATCGAGGTCCAGGCCGGTCTCGATGAGTAGCGATTCGCTCACTTCCACGCCGGCACAGGACTTGACCGGGTAGACGAAGAGGCGGGCGATGCGGGTGGTGAGGTCGGCGTCCTTCATGGCTCGCGATTGTGCCCCGCTCCTACAATTGCCCTCCTTATGCCCTTAGATGTCTGTATTCGCGGTGCCGGTGTCGTGGGCCGTACGCTGGCGCTGCTGCTGGCCCGCGACCGCCTGCGAGTCGGGCTTGTCGGCGATGCGCCATCGCCCACCGGCGCCACCAGCGACGTGCGCGCCTACGCCCTGAACGCCACTTCGCGCGAGCTGCTGGAACGGGTGCGCGGCTGGCCTGACGCCGAACATGCGACGCCCGTCACGGGCATGCACGTGCACGGCGACCGCGGTGGCGAACTGCAGTTCCTCGCGCAGGACCAGGGCGTCGAGGCGCTCGCCTGGATCGTCGATGTGCAAGCCCTGCTGGCGCGCCTGAACGAAGCCTTGCGCTACCAATCCTCGGTGCAATGGCTCGATGCGCCGCAGCCGGCGGCGCTCACTGTGGTGTGCGAGGGCCGGGCCAGCGCGACGCGCGCCGAATTCGGCGTGCAGTTCGACGTCACGCCTTATCCGCAGCGGGCCATCGCTGCGCGCCTGCAATGCGAAAAGCCGCATGGGGGCGTGGCCCGGCAGTGGTTCAGCAACGGTGAGATCCTCGCGCTGCTGCCGCTGGGCGGACCGTCGGGGAACTCCGTGGCCCTTGTGTGGTCAGTGCAGGAGGTCCGGGCGCCGGAGCTGCTGGCGCTGGACGCCGCATCGTTCCAGACCCAGGTCGAACAAGCCTGCAGCGCGGCGCTGGGGCGGATGGCATTGGGTACCGGGCGGGCCGCATGGGCGCTACAGCTGGCGCAGGCAGACCGCTGGTGCGGCCAGGGCTGGGTATTGGCGGGCGATGCGGCGCACAACGTGCATCCGCTGGCTGGGCAGGGATTGAACCTGGGCCTGTCGGATGCGGGGGAACTGGCGCAGGTGCTGCACGAGAGGGAATATTGGCGCAACATCGGCGACAAGCGGCTGCTGCGCCAGTACGAGCGGTCCCGCAAGGCCGATATGCTTGCGATGGGTGCCGCGACCGACAGCCTGCAGCAATTGTTCTCGCGCCCGGACCAGTCGCTGGCCCGGTTGCGCAACTGGGGCCTGACCGGCTTTGATCGCAGCGGGCCGCTCAAGGATTGGGTGGCACGGCAGGCGATGGGCCGGCTTTGAAGTGAAAGCATGGAAAGTCAATCATGAAAACGATCAAGAACATCGGCTGCGCGGCCCTGGTGCTGGTGGCGCTGGCCTTCGTGGGCGGCGCGCAGGCGCAGGAGGCGTCCATCCGCAAGACCCTCTCCGAGCGCCTGCCGCAGATGGGACAGATCGACGAGGTCAGCAAGACCTCGATGCCGGGCGTCTTCGAGGTGCGTGTGGGCACCGACCTGTATTACACGGACGCGCAGGGCAACTACCTGATCCACGGTCAGTTGATCGACACCAGGCTGCAGCGCAACCTGACCGAGGAGCGCCAGGAGAAGCTGATGGCGATCGACTTCGCTGCGCTGCCGCTGAAGGACGCGTTCACCATCGTGCGCGGCAACGGCAAGCGCAAGCTCGCGGTGTTCGAAGACCCCAACTGCGGCTACTGCAAGCGCTTCGAGCGCGACCTGCAGAAGATCGACAACGTCACCGTCTACATGTTCCTGTACCCGATCCTCGGGCCTGACTCCACCGACAAGTCGCGCAACCTGTGGTGCGCGAAGGACAAGGGCGGGGCCTGGCTGGACTGGATGGTCCGCGACAAGGCAGCGGCCAGCGCCACCTGCGACACTGCCGCGCTGGCGCGCAACGTCGAGTTCGGCAAGAAGCACCGAATCACCGGCACGCCGACCCTGCTCTTTGCCGACGGCAGCCGCGTTCCCGGCGCGATCCCCAAAGAGCAGATCGAAAAGTACCTCGTCGAAAAGCAATGACGCCTGCCGCACGCGGCGCCAGCGTCCACTACAAGGTCGAAGCCGCGGACCTGCATGCGCACCTGTGGCGCGTGACGCTCAGCATCGACCAGCCCGCTGCGCAGCAACAGGTCTCGCTGCCGGTGTGGATCCCGGGCAGTTACCTCGTTCGCGAGTTCGCCAAACACCTGCAGAAACTGGCAGCGCGCCAGGGCGGCAGGGCTGTCCCCTTGCAGCAGCTGGACAAGTGCACCTGGCAGGTCGAGTGCGTGCCCAGCAGCCCTCTGGTGTTCACCTACGAGGTGTATGCCTTCGACAATTCGGTGCGCACCGCCTGGCTGGATATCCACCGAGGCTTTTTCAACTGCAGCAGCATGTGCCTGCGCGTGCACGGGCAGGAATCTTCCGTGCATTCGCTGGAGCTCGCGGCCGTCAAGGGCATGGCGCAATGGGAGGTGGCCACGGGCCTCGCGCCGCACAAGGCGGGCAAGCGCGGCTTCGGCATCTACCTGGCCACTGACTACGACGAACTGGCCGACTGCCCGGTGGAAATGGGCGCATTCTGGAGCGGCGAGTTCAAGGCCGCGGGGGTTCCGCATCGCCTGGTGGTGGCCGGCGCCAGTGAATCCTGCGACTACGCGCGCCTGCTGGCCGACATGCAGAAAATCTGCGAGGCGGAGATCCGCTTCTGGCATGACCGCAAGAAGCCGCCGCACAAGACCTACCTCTTCATGCTCAACGTGGTCGACGACAGCTACGGCGGCCTGGAGCACCGCAACTCCACTGCGCTGATCGCCTCGCGCAAGGACCTGCCGCGTGTGGGCGAAGCACGCATGAGCGATGGCTACGTCACCCTGCTGGGGCTCATCAGCCATGAGTACTTTCACACCTGGAACGTCAAGCGGTTGCGGCCGGGCGAGTTCGCGCACTACGATTACACGCGGGAAAACTATACCCAGTTGCTGTGGTTCTTCGAGGGTTTCACCAGTTACTACGATGACCTGCTGTTGCGCCGCGCCGGTGTCATCGACGACGCAACCTACATCAAGCTGCTGAACAAGACCATCAACCAGGTCTTGCAGACGCCAGGCCGCGAGGTGCAGGCCGTCGCGCAGGCGAGCTACGACGCCTGGGTGAAGTACTACCGGCAAGACGAGAACACCGCCAACACCACGGTGAGCTACTACACCAAGGGTGCGCTGGTGGCGCTGTGCTTCGACCTCACCTTGCGCGCCGAAGGCAAGGCCACCCTCGACGACGTGATGCGTGCTCTATGGGTTCGCTGCAAGGCCGGGCCAATGACTGAGGCCGACTTCGCGGCCGTACTCAAGGAGCTGGGCGGCCGCGCCTTCACGCGCGAGATCGCGGCCTGGGTGCACGGCACGCGCGAGTTGCCGCTCGAGGAGCTGCTCCGCAACCAGGGCATCGTCGCCCTCGATGAGCCCGCGCAGTTGCAGCAGCGGCTGGGCGTGCGCATCAGCGAGACCAGCGGCATCGTCGTCAAGACCGTATTGCGCGGCGGCGCGGCGGAACAGGCAGGGATCGCGGCCAATGACGAATGGGTCGGCGTCGAAGTGGCCGGCCAGGGCTGGCGCATGAACAAGCTCGAGGACCTGCTGCTCTACGCCGGCAGCCACAAGAAGGTGACTGCCCTGGTCGCGCGCGACCGGCGGCTGCTGCGCGTGGAACTGAACCTGCCCGCCTCCGTCACCACCTGGCGGCTGGTGTCGCGCGACGCGGCCCGGGCCCAACTGTGGCTGGCCGCGCACGCTTGAACGCACGTCCCGCGATCCGCTTCGCGGCGGTCGTGGCCCTCGTGCTCCTGGTCCACAACTTCGCAGTGAGCTGGTTCGCCGTTGCGATGGATCACGTGCCCTTCATCCAGCCCATGGTCACGCCCATGTTCACGCGCGTGTTGCAGCAGGAAGCCGCAGCGCCACCTGCGCCGCCCTCGGCTGCCGGCGCGATCGGCAGGAAGGAAACGCGGGCAGCGGTGAGCGCGGCGCCGGCCAAACCGCTGCCGCCCGCCTCGTCGCCCACGCCCGAGCCACCGCCTCCCGGGCCTGAGAAGGTGGCAATTGCACCGGCTGTCGAGTCGGCCCCCGCGCTGCCCGCCGCATCGGCGGCTGTCGCCGCGGCATCGTCGCCCGGTGCTTCCAATCTCGACAGCTGGCCGGCCGACACGCGCCTGAACTACCGTTTGACTGGCTGGTACCGCGGCGAGGTGAACGGGCGGGCCCGTGTCCAGTGGCAGCGCCAGCAGGAGCGCTACCAGGCCCGCATCGAAATCGAGATCGACCCGTTCATCACACTGACGATGACCAGCCAGGGCGAGGTGGTGGGACAAGGGCTGTCGCCGCGCCTCTTCGAGGAGTTGCGACAGACCCGCGCGCGCAGCGTCCGGCTGGAAGCCGACGCTGTCGTGCTCGGCGATGGGCGGCGCCTGCCCCGGCCCGCGGCGGTGCAGGACACTGCCAGCCAGTTCGTCGAGCTGAGCCATCGCTTTTCCACCGGCAAGGAAAAGCTCGAGGTGGGGCGCTCCACGGAAGTCTGGCTCGCGCGCCCCGGCGGCGTGGATCTGTGGACCTACGACATTGTCGAACGCGAGATCCTGCAGACGCGCGACCTCGGCGCCATCGAGGCTTTCCACCTCAAGCCGCGCGCCGTGGCCAATCCGCGCGGCAACATCAATGCGGAGATGTGGTTCGCGCCCAGCCTGCAGTACCTGCCAGTGCGCATCCGCATCAACATGGGCGCCGATACCTTCGTTGACCTCATGGTGGACAAGATCGAGCAGCGCTGATAAACGTTTATCATCGGTGTCCATGCATTCCCGCCCGCGCGACGTCGCCCAAGTTCGACTGGACAACGCGCTTGCACTCTTCGAAGAGTTCGTCCGCAACACGGTCAAGGACCCGGACATCGCCACTTTGCGGGGCCTCGAGCGCCGTTTTGCCGAGCGCCTGCAAATTCAGCCCAGCTACTGGAGCCAGATCAAGAGCCGCTCTCGACAGATCGGCGAAAGGCTCGCGCGCCAGTTCGAGCAGTTGTGCCACAAGCCGGTGGGCTGGATGGACCTGCCGCATGACGGGCCAGCTTCCGCGGCGCCCGCAGCCCCGCAGGCGCACCGCGCTACGCCGGCACCGCCGCCCAATGACAGCTCGTTGCCGCAGAGCGATGACGAGCGCTTCATCGTCGGCCTGGTGCTCACGTATTACCGGCGGCACCCGCAGCGCGCACGCACGCGCCTGCTCGACCTGCTGGGCGAAGTGCTGATGCCCGGCACGCCGCCGTCGTCCGCAGCATTGCCTTCTGCTTCGAAACCCGGCACTGCCGCTGCACGCTCCCCAGCATCGGCGCCGGAACCCGATGCACACGCCCTGTGGGAGCGCACCCAAGCCGGCGTCGCTCCCCTCAAGCGCAAGCGCTGAAGGGCGCGCTGTCGCGCGATCGCTACACGGCACGATCCTGACGGTAAATTGAGCTTGCGCAAGATAATCAAACGTTTATCATTTGCGCAAGCCGGCGAATCTGCCGGCGAAGCCCCTCCGATCAACCCCCACCGCAGTAGATGACCACCTTTTTCGCCAACCTGATGCAAAGCCGGAGCCTCCCGCAAGGGAACGCCACCGCATTGCTATCCGCAGGCGTCATTGGTCGAACCGCACTGCGAGCACCCCGACCCCCGGGCGGCGCGCCTCCCACCTGCTGATGTCTGGCAGGCGGCGCGAACGGCCCGGTGCTTTGCCCGGGCCGTTTTGTTTTTGGCCCACCAGGAGTTCATAACCGACAGTAATTGGAGATTGCGATGACGAAGACCTTGCCCTGGGGCGCTGGAAGCGCTGCCCCTCCCTTGAGCGCCACCTTGCTTCACCTCGTGGCCTATGTTTTGCGCGCGGCCGGCGATGCCGCGAGCCGGCTGGCGGTGCGCGTGAGCGTGACCCATGCCCCCGCCGAACCCGCGGGTGTTGTGGAATTCCACGCGCTGCACTGCGATGCGGGCGCCCCGGAAGGCGCTCTCTACATCGACGGCAAGCTCGTGGGCCACATCAAAGGCGTGAGCCGCCTGTAATGCGCGCGCTGCCCGAGACCCTCCAGGCCGCGCGATCTCCGGTGACTACCGGGATCGCGTGACCCTGGGGGAGGCCGGCGCGGCCGTGTTCGGACTGCGTTGCCCGCAACGCGTGGCGCTGTTCCTCAAGCACACGAGGTCCGTCTGCCTTCAGGGTTTGCGCCGATCCATCACGCGCCGGGCCTTGCCCTGGCTGCGCTCGATGCCCCCTGTGGGCCGCAGTTCGATGTGGGCGGTCGTGCCGATGTACACCTTGATGTCATGCGCCAGCTTGCCCGCCGCCGCATGCGCCGCTTCGCCGTCATGGGCGAGGTCATGCCGGGTTTCCACGCACACGGTGAGCTGGTCCAGCGGCCCTTCGCGCGTGAGGATGCACAGGTAGTGCGGCGCCAGTTCCGCGTGCTTGAGAATGAGCTCCTCGATCTGCGTGGGGAACACGTTCACGCCGCGCACGATCATCATGTCGTCGCTGCGGCCGGTGATCTTCTCCATGCGCCGCATGGTCCGCGCCGTGCCCGGCAACAGCCGCGTGAGGTCGCGTGTTCGGTAGCGGATGATGGGCAGGGCTTCCTTCGTGAGGCTGGTAAACACCAGTTCACCCAGCTCACCATCGGCCAGCGGCGCACCCGTGTCCGGGTCGATGATCTCGGGATAGAAGTGATCTTCCCAGACGGTCGGTCCGTCCTTGGTCTCGACACACTCATTGGCGACGCCCGGCCCCATCACTTCCGACAGGCCATAGATGTCCACCGCGTCGATGCCCATCCGCTGCTCGATCGCAACGCGCATGTCGTTGGTCCACGGCTCGGCGCCGAAAATGCCGATGCGCAAGCTCGACTCACGCGGATCGAGCCCCTGACGCTCGAACTCATCGGCGAT
>JBKJOM010000344.1:0-10912 GCA_046595775.1 Ramlibacter sp.
CACCCACGCCTGCACCCACGCCTGCACCCACGCCTGCACCCACGCCTGCACCCACGCCCGCACCCACGCCCGCACCCACGCCTGCACCCACGCCTGCACCCACGCCTGCACCCACGCCTGCACCGGTGAGCTGCGGCGCCTCCGGTACCCAGATCCAGGGCAACCATGGCCACACGCTGGTCATCCCGGCTGCGGACCTCAACTCGCCCATCGCCCTCAGCTACAGCATTGCCGGCTTCGCGGGGCATGATCACACCGTTACCTTCTCACCTGCGGAGTTGCAGATGCTGAAGGCAGGGCAGACCGTTATCGTCTCCTCCACGGCGACTCTGTCGCACACACACGTCGTGACGGCAGTCTGCGTGTGACGATGCAAGGGCCTGCCGGGATCTGACTGGCGTCCCTACATTCGATCGACGCGCAGCGCCAGCACCACCGACGTGGTCGTGCGCAGCACGCCGTCCATTTCCCCGATTTCGTCGAGCAACGCATCGAGGCGCACGGTGGTCGGCGCGCGCAACAAGGCGATGTAGTCGAACTCGCCGCTCACCGACGCAAGTTGCCGCAACTCGGGGAGCTTGGTTAGCCGCCGGATCACGTCGCGCTGCAGCTTGGGGTTGATCGAGATGCCCACATAAGCCTGCACGCCGGGTTCGGCAGCCTCGCTGCCGAGCCGCGCCGTGTACCCCACGATCACCCCGCCTGATTCGAGGCGCGCGATCCGTGCAATGACGGTGGTGCGGGCCACTCCCAGTTTGCGGGCGAGGTTGGCCACGCTGTCGCGAGCGTTCACCTGCAGCAGGCCGATCAACTCCCGGTCGAGCGCATCGCGGGGGCCTGCCCAGGGAACGGGTTCCGCGGGTCGAGTGGGCTTGCGTGTGCTCATGGGCATCTCCGAAGATGAGCGCCAATTGTACATTTTGTATTGCGCGCCACTACGTTTAGTCCGTACAAACAGTTTTTAAGACGAACTTGCGCTATTAATCGTCACGCCTCCTTCCTAGAATGGATCGGAATCAATCACGCAGGCAGAAGCTCATCATGAAAGTCGCACTCCTAGGCGCCGGTCACATCGGACAAACCATCGCTCGCCTGCTGCACGGCAGCGGCGATTACGAGGTGACAGTGTTCGACCAGAACGCGCGGGCACTCGCCATGCTCGAAGCCGAGGGCATGGCGACGCGCCCCGTGTCGAACGACATGCTGGGTTCGATCGCCCCGCACCTGCGCGGCCAGCAGATCCTGGTCAACGCCCTGCCCTATCACCTCGCGATCTCCGCAGCCCGCATGGCGGCGGAAGCGGGATGCCACTACTTCGACCTGACCGAAGACGTCGCAGCCACGAAGGAGATCCGCCAGATCGCCGCCAATGCCCGCAGCGCGTTCATGCCGCAGTGCGGATTGGCGCCGGGGTTCATCGGCATCGTTGCGCACCACCTGTCGCAATCGTTCGACGCGCTGCACGACGTGAAGATGCGCGTGGGCGCGCTCCCCGAATTTCCCACGAACGCGCTGAAGTACAACCTGACCTGGAGCGTCGACGGCCTGATCAACGAGTACTGCCATCCCTGCGAAGCGATTCGTGACGGCGACACCATCGAGGCATTGCCGCTCGAGGGCCTGGAGCACTTTTCGCTCGATGGCATCGAGTACGAGGCCTTCAACACTTCGGGTGGCCTCGGCACGCTGTGCCAGACCTTGCAGGGCAAGGTGCGCAACCTCGACTACAAGACGGTGCGCTACCCGGGCCATCGCGACCTGATGCAGTTCCTGCTGCGCGACCTGCAGCTGCACAGCGACCAGGGCACGCTCAAGGACATCATGCGCCGCTCGATGCCTGCCACCATGCAGGACGTGGTGCTGGTCTTCGTGACCGTCTCCGGCTTGAAGAAAGGCACGCTGGTGCAGGAAGTCTTCGCGCGAAAGATCTTTGCACAACAGGACGGCGCGCAAGCGCTCTCCGCGATCCAGATCACGACGGCAGCGGGCATCTGCGCTGCGGTCGACCTCTTCTGCCACGACAAGCTGCCGCAGTCCGGTTTCATCCCGCAAGAGCGTGTACGCCTGCCCGACTTCCTGGCCAACCGCTTCGGCCGCGCGTACGAGCAGTCACGCGCTGTCGAAGGCCTCCGCTGAATGTGCGCGAAGGAGTCATCATGACGCTTGCATCCTCCCTTCTCGAGACTCTGGGTGTTCCGCCCGCAGCTACGCAAGGCGGAACGCTGCCGGTGCGCTCCCCTATCGATGGTTCGGCGATCGGCTTGGTAACGGAAGCATCCGCCGGTGACGTCGCCGCGGCCGTCTTGCGCGCGCACGAAGCCTTCCTGGCCTGGCGCAACGTGCCTGCGCCCCAGCGCGGAGAACTGGTGCGCCTCTTCGGCGATCGGTTGCGCGGGAACAAATCCGCGCTCGCGCGCCTGGTCTCGATCGAAGCCGGAAAGATCGCCATCGAGGGTGAGGGCGAGGTGCAGGAGATGATCGACATCTGCGATTACGCGGTCGGGCTCTCGCGCCAGTTGTACGGCCTGACCATCGCCAGCGAGCGCCCGGGGCACCGCATGATGGAGCAGTGGCACCCCCTGGGTGTGGTGAGTGTGATCTCCGCCTTCAACTTCCCGGTGGCCGTGTGGGCCTGGAACACCGCATTGGCGCTCGTCTGCGGCAACACGGTGGTGTGGAAACCGTCGGAGAAGACGCCGCTCACGGCGCTCGCCACGCAATCCCTGTTCGAGCAGGCATTGTCCGAGTTCGCGAAGCGCCAAGGGCGACCGATGCTCGCGCTCGCGCTCTCGCAAGTCGTCAACGGCCTCGCGGCGGTTGGCGAGGCGCTGGTCGACCATCCTTCGGTCGCGCTGGTATCGGCAACAGGTTCGACGCGCATGGGACGCGCTGTCGGCCCCCGCGTGGCCAAGCGATTCGGCCGCTGTCTGCTGGAACTCGGCGGCAACAACGCGATCGTCGTCGCGCCCTCCGCCGACCTGGAGCTGGCCACGCGAGCCATCCTGTTCGGCGCTTACGGCACGGCGGGCCAGCGCTGCACTACCACGCGCCGCGTGCTGGTCCATCGCAGCATCCATCACGACCTGGTGGCGCGGCTGGAGCGCGCGCGGCGGCAGTTGCGCATTGGCGACCCACTGGAGACTGGCACGCTGATCGGCCCGTTGATCGATGAGCACGCTTTCGAGAACATGCAGAGGGCACTGCAGTCCGCCCGCGAGCAAGGCGGCACGGTCTCTGGCGGAGAGCGGGCCCTGGCCGACCTGTGGCCGCAAGCCTGGTACGCGGCGCCAGCCCTGGCGCAGATGCCGCGCCAGGCAGGCATCGTGCTGGAAGAAACCTTCGCGCCAATCCTCTACGTGATGAAGTACGACACACTCGACGAAGCGATCTCGCTGCACAACGACGTTCCGCAAGGCCTGTCATCGGCAATCTTCACCAACGACGTGCGCGAGGCCGAGACCTTCCTCTGCGCGTCGGGCTCGGACTGCGGCATCGCCAACGTGAACATCGGCACTTCGGGCGCCGAAATCGGCGGTGCCTTTGGTGGAGAGAAGGAAACCGGCGGCGGGCGCGAGTCCGGCTCCGATGCGTGGCGCGCGTACATGCGCCGCGCCACCAACACGGTCAACTACTCGCGCGACCTGCCGCTGGCGCAGGGCGTGAAGTTCGATGTGTAGTCGGCGGCGCGGCTGCCTTCAGGCGCTGGGTGCAGCGGCGCCGTTCGCCATGAACCGCATGCCGGGCTGGGGGGGCAGCTTGCCCAGCTTGACCAGCCGCGAGGTGACGGCGAAAGGCGTGCGCCCCAGTTCCACCGCCATCTGCTTCACATCGAGTCCGGTTGCAAACGCGGCGTCTAGCTTTTGGTCTTCCTGCGGATGCCAGGGCTTGCCGGCATTCGCTGGCGCTTCGCGCCGCGCCTTGGCGCGCGCAATCTGCGTGGCGGCCACCGGCTGCGGCGGCTCGCCTTCCAGCGCTTGCGACACCGCGAACAGTGCGCGGATCACCGGCGGTGCGTTGTAGGGGCTGTCTTCGGGCAAGACTTCACCGGTGACAGGGTGGATGCCTTGGGCAAGGGTGTCGATGATCCGGCGCGCGGCCTGCAGTTCCATGCTTTCCTCCTGGTTGGGTTTATATACAGTTTTATCGCAACGCGAAAACCGGAGACGCCGTTGACCCCATTCCTCGGCATCCTCCTCATCCTTACCTAGGCGGAGGCGCCTGTTGCGCCAGCTTCCGCGTCGACTTCGCTGACGATCAGGCCATGTTGGAATAAACCGACACCAAGCGCTGCGCGGACAGCGCACACTTTTGCGCATGACGAAGATCTGGGACATCTCGCCCCCCATCGCACCCGGCTCGCCCGTGTTTCCGGGCGACACGCCCTATTCACAGGAGTGGTCCGCCACGCTCGCCCCCGGATGCCCGGTGAACGTCAGTCGCATGACGCTGTCTCCGCACGTCGGCGCCCATGCCGATGCGCCTTTGCACTACGACCCCGAAGGCGCCGCCATCGGCGCGGTCGACTTGCAAACCTACCTCGGCCCCTGCCGCGTGATCCACGCGATTGATTGCGGGCCGCTCATCGAGTGGCGGCATCTCGAGCATGCGACACGTTATGTGCCCCCGCGCGTGCTGGTGCGTACCTACCAGCACGCGCCCGTTGATCGATGGGACGACAACCTCTGCGCCTACGCACCCGCCACCATCGAGCGGCTCGCCGCGCTGGGCGTCAAGCTGGTCGGCATCGACACTGCGAGCATCGATCCCGCGAGCAGCAAGACACTCGACAGCCACCAGGTGATCCGCCGCCACGGCCTGCGCGTGCTGGAGAACCTGGTGCTCGACGACGTGCCCGAAGGCGACTACGAGTTGATCGCCCTGCCCCTCAAACTGATGACGGCCGACGCCTCGCCGGTGCGTGCCGTGCTCCGACAGCCATGACCACATTGCCAGACTGCAGGGCGCTCGATGCGAGTGACCCGCTGCGCGCGCTGCGCGACCTCTTCTCCATTCCCCCAGCGGTCATCTACCTCGATGGCAACTCGCTGGGCGTGATGCCGCGCACTGCGCCCGAGCGCGTCGCCCGGGCCGTGAGCCAGGAGTGGGGCCAGGGGCTTATCCGATCCTGGAACGACGCCGGATGGTTCGAACTTCCCCAACGCCTGGGCGACAAGATTGCATCGCTGATCGGCGCGAAGTCTGGCGAAGTGGTGGCTACCGACAGCACGTCGATCAACTTGTACAAGGTGCTGTGCGCCGCGCTGCGTATCCAGCATGCCGATGCGCCTACCCGCCGCGCCGTCGTGAGTGAGCGCGCCAACTTCCCGACGGACCTGTACATCGCGCAAGGCCTTTGCAGGGAACGCGGGCTCGAGATGCGTCTGACCGCCGACGATCCTTTGCCTTCGCTGGGAAAAGACACGGCCGTGCTGATGCTGACGCACGTGAACTACCGCACCGGCGCGATGCACGACATGCGCGCCGTGACGCGCGCCGCGCACGAAGCCGGAGCGCTCGTGGTGTGGGACCTGGCGCACAGCGCTGGCGCCGTGCCACTCGACCTGCATGAGGCAGATGCCGACTTCGCCATCGGCTGCGGCTACAAGTACCTCAATGGCGGTCCCGGGGCGCCCGCCTTCGTCTGGGTCCATCCGCGCCATCGCGATCGCTTCGAGCAGCCGCTGTCGGGTTGGTGGGGCCACGCAGCGCCCTTCGATTTCACGCCCGACTACCGGCCCGCGCCAGGCATCGCGCGCTACCTGTGCGGCACGCAACCGGTGCTCAGCATGGTGGCGCTGGAGTGCGGGCTGGACACGTTGCTGGCGGCGCAGCCGTTCGGTGGCATGGCGGCGTTGCGGGCGAAGTCACTGGCGCTCACCGACCTGTTCATCGCCCTCGTCGAGGAACGCTGCGCCGGCCACGGCTTGTCGCTGGTCACGCCACGCAAACACGCCAACCGCGGCTCGCAGGTGTGCCTCACGCGCGAAGAAGGTGCCTACGCGATCGTGCAGGCCTTGATCGCTCGCGGCGTCATCGGCGACTTCCGCGCCGGCGATGATGGCGGGCACGCCGACATCCTGCGCTTTGGCTTCACGCCGCTATACATCGGGTTCGAGGATGTGTGGAACGCGGTGGAGCAGCTGCGCGAAGTGCTTGAAGCCAAAGAGTGGCGCGAACCCCGGTTCAGCCGGAAGAACGCAGTAACCTGAGGCCGCGACATGAGCACCAGACCCGAAGACATCGTGCGCCAGGAAAACGCGCACACCGATTTCAGCAAGTCGATGAGCTACGGCGACTACCTGCAGCTGGACAGGATCTTGTCGGCGCAACAGCCGCTCTCGCCGGACCACAACGAATTGCTGTTCATCATCCAGCACCAGACCAGCGAACTGTGGATGAAACTGATGCTGCACGAATTGGGTGCGGCCATCGCGGCAGTGGCGCACGACGAGCTGGGCAATGCGTTCAAGATGCTGGCGCGCGTGTCGCGCATCATGGAGCAACTGGTGCATGCATGGGACGTGCTTGCGACCATGACGCCCCCCGAGTACAGCGCGATCCGCCCGTACCTGGGCAACTCCAGCGGCTTCCAGAGCGCGCAATACCGCTGCATCGAGTTCGCGCTGGGCAACAAGAACGCCGCGATGCTGCAGCCGCATGCGCACCGGCCTGACTTGCTCGCGCAGGTGAAGGCGGCGCACGAGTCGCCGTCCCTCTACGACGAGTCGCTGCGCTTGCTGGCCGCGCGCGGCTTGCCCGTGCCGGTTTCGCACACACAGCGCGATTGGACGCAGCCCTACGTCGAGAGCGCGGAGGTCGAAGGCGCATGGCTCACCGTCTACCGCGACACCAAGCGCTACTGGGACCTGTACCAGTTGGGCGAGGAGCTGATGGACCTGGAAGACGCTTTCCGGCTCTGGCGGTTCCGGCACGTGACCACGGTTGAGCGAGTCATCGGCTTCAAGCGCGGTACCGGCGGCACAGGCGGCGTGAGTTACCTGCGCAAAATGCTCGATGTGGTTCTGTTCCCGGAGATCTGGAAACTGCGCACCGATTTGTGAGCCTTAGCGATAAAGCCAGGGCTGGTCGAGCAGCCGGTGGCCGAGCAAGCTGAGCGCGGCATCGCGCGCCCATCGCAGCGAGCCCGTGGCATGGAATATCACAGCGTTGCGGCGTGCCGTTCGCTGCACGCGGGCGCTGCGTTTCCATCTCTGGCTCGCGTAGCGCTGGAGGGCCGTGGGCACGCTTTGCGAATCCTTGCCGGCAAGATTGCTTGCGAGCGCTTCAGCATCTTCGATGGCCATGCCCGCGCCTTGTGCGAGGTACGGCAACATGGGGTGCGCAGCATCGCCCAGCAGTGCGATACGGCCACGCGCCATTTCGTGCGCGCCCGCTACCGGCTCGCGATCATGCAAGGTCCACACGCGCCAATCGGACATCGCGGACACCCGAGCCTGCAGGTCCGACGATATGGGGCCCAGCGCGGCCTGCAACTCGCCCGAGCTGCCGGCCTGGTCCCAGTCGGTGGCGTCCGCACGCTTTCCGGCCTCGACCAGCGCCACCATGTTCAGCCAGCCGCCGCAGCGCACTGGATATGCGACGACGTGCATGTGCGGCCCGAGCCAAACCGTCACTTCATCGGTGCGGCATGAGGCGGGCAAGTCCAGTTGCCGCGCGAGGGCACGGAAGGCCACATGGCCGGTCGGCCGCGGCGCCGCACTGCCAGCGACCTGCGAACGGATGCGGCTCCAGATGCCATCGGCGGCGACGAGCGCATCCGCATGAACTTCGATGCCCACAGCGCGCGCACGGATTGCGTGTTCGTCCTGCACCGCGTCCTCGACCCGTGAGGCTGGATGCAGATTGACGCCGGCCTGCTTCACCGCGCCCAGCAGCATACGGTGGAGGTCGGCGCGATGAACGGTGAGGTAGGGCGCGCCGTAGCGCTGCTCGATTTCGCTGCCCAGCGGCATTTGCGCCAGCAGCGCGCCGCTCGCTGCATGCAGGATGCGCAAGCGCGTCGGTGCCGCGCAGATCGCTCTCAGCTCATCGCGCAAGTTCCAGCCCTGCAGCGTGCGCGTCGCATTGGGACCCAGCTGGATTCCGGCGCCCACCTCGGTAAAGCCGCCAGCCTGCTCGTGCACTTGCACCGAAGCACCAGCGCGCGCGCAAGCCAGCGCCGCAGAGAGGCCACCCAGGCCGCCTCCCGCGATCAGAATTTTCGTGGGCATGGGGCCATTCTGCCCAAACCCTGGCGCGTGACTCAAGTTGCGAGAAGTTGCCGCAGCACGAAAGGGAGGATGCCACCGTGCTTGTAATAGTCCACCTCGATGGGCGTGTCGATCCGCAGCGTGACTCGCAGCTCTTGCCGGCTGCCGTCGGCCCGCGTGATGACAAGCATCGCATCGCTCTGCGGTCGCAGCTGCGGATCGGGAATCACATCGACCAGTTCACTGCCATCCAGGCGCAGCGACTGCCAGGTGTCGCTGACCTTGAACTGCAGCGGCAACACGCCCATGCCTACCAGGTTGCTGCGGTGGATGCGCTCGAAACTCCGGGCGATCACGGCCTTGATGCCCAGCAGCTGCGTGCCCTTGGCAGCCCAGTCGCGTGACGAACCGGTCCCATATTCCTCACCCGCGAAGACCACCGTGGCCCGCCCGAGCGCCATGTACTTCATCGCCGCATCGTAGATGAACATCCGCTCCTGTCCACCTTGCGCATCGCGGTAGAGCGTGAGGCCACCTTCCTCGCGCGAACCGTCCTTGTTCGCGGGGATCATCAGGTTCTTGATGCGCACGTTGGCGAAGGTGCCGCGCATCATCACTTCGTGGTTGCCGCGGCGCGAGCCGTAGCTGTTGAAGTCGGCCTTGCCCACGCCGTGCGCCAGCAGCCATTGGCCGGCGGGGGAGCTTTCCTTGATCGAACCGGCGGGCGAGATGTGGTCGGTGGTGATCGAGTCGCCAAAGAGGGCCATGATTCGCGCGCTGCGCGCCTCGGTCGCGCCACCCGTCTCGGCCTTCATCTTGAAATCCTCGAAGAACGGAGGCTGGGCGATGTACGTGCTCGTCGGCCAGGTATACGTCTCGCCGCTCACGCCGTGAATCCCTTGCCACAGCGCGCCGGGATCGACCTTCACCTTTTCGTAGTTCTCGCGGTACGACTTGCCGTTCAGAGCGAACTTCATCAGCTTGTGGATTTCGTCGCTGGTGGGCCAGATGTCGCCCAGGTATACGTCCTTGCCGCCGTGGCCCTTGCCGATCGGCTCGGTCATCAAGTCCTTCAGCACCGTGCCCGCGATGGCGTAGGCGACCACCAGCGGCGGGCTCGCGAGGAAGTTCGCCTTGATGTTCGGGTGGATTCGCGCCTCGAAGTTGCGGTTGCCCGACAGCACCGCCGAACACACCAGGTCGCTCTTGGTGATCGCCTCGTTGATCTCCGCCGCCAGGTCGCCTGAATTGCCGATGCAGGTGGTGCAGCCATAGCCAACCACTGCGAAGCCCAGCTTCTCCAGGTAAGGGATCAGGCCCGACTTTTCCAGGTACTCGGTGACGATCCGCGAGCCCGGCCCGAGCGATGTCTTCACATGCGGCTTGACGCGCAGGCCCGCTTCCACGGCCTTTTTCGCCAGCAGGCCGGCCGCGAGCATCACGCCCGGATTGGACGTGTTGGTGCAACTGGTGATGGCTGCGATCAGTACATCGCCATTGCCGATGGTCACGTTCTTCACTGCGCGAACCGGTGGCGCTGACTCGGGGTGGGCCGAAGCCAGCGTGGGCTTGTTGCCTTCCATCTCCATCAGTTGACGCTCGGCTGCCGGCGGCGTGGGTGGCGTCGACGGCACCCTCAGGTCGGGCTCCTGTCCTGCCAGGTGGACCTGGTGGCGCGTGAGAAGAACTTCGGCGTGCTGGTTGAAGCCGTTTTCTGCGGCGGGCTTGCTGAACAGCTCGGTGAAGTTGGACTTGACCTTGCCCAGGTCGATGCGATCCTGCGGGCGCTTCGGGCCCGACAGGCTCGGCGTCACTTCGCCCAGGTCAAGCGTCACCACCTGCGAGTATTCGATGTCGCCGGCCAGCGGCACGCCGAACATGCCTTGCGCCTTGAAGTACGCCTCGATCGCATCGATCTGCGACTTCTCGCGGCCCGTGCCACGGTAGTACTCGATGGTCTTGTCGTCCACCGGGAAGAAGCCCATGGTCGCGCCGTATTCGGGCGCCATGTTGCCGATGGTCGCGCGATCAGGCACCGCCAGCGTGCGTGTGCCTTCGCCGAAGAACTCCACGAACTTGCCGACCACCTTGTGCTTGCGCAGGATCTCGGTGACAGTGAGCACGAGGTCGGTGGCGGTGCAGCCTTCACGCAGCTTGCCCTTCAGCTCGAAGCCAACCACATCGGGCGTGAGCATGTAGACCGGCTGCCCCAGCATCGCGGCCTCGGCCTCAATGCCACCGACGCCCCAGCCGACCACGCCAATGCCGTTGATCATGGTGGTGTGGCTGTCGGTGCCGACCAAAGTGTCGGGGTAATACACGCCGTCGGCACGTTTGTGCACGCCACGGGCTAAATACTCCAAGTTAACCTGGTGGACAATTCCAAAGCCCGGCGGCACGACGCCGAAGGTGTCGAAGGCCTGCATGCCCCATTTCATGAACTGGTAGCGCTCGCGGTTGCGCTGGAATTCCAGCTTCATGTTCAGGTCCAGCGAGTTTTTCTTGCCGTAGTAATCGACCATGATGGAGTGGTCGACCACCAGGTCCACCGGCACCAGCGGCTCTATGCGCTTGGGGTCTTTGCCCAGCTTGACGGCCACGGCGCGCATCGCGGCCAGGTCAGCCAGCAGCGGCACGCCGGTAAAGTCCTGCAGCACCACACGCGAGACCACAAAAGGAATCTCTTCGGTGCGGTCGGCATT
>JBKJOM010000060.1:0-6752 GCA_046595775.1 Ramlibacter sp.
TTGCGGAAATGGCCGCCAACGATACGCTGGTGGGTTACCCGCCCGTCAGCGCGCCTGCAAGCGGTGCCGTGTACACCGGCACCATTACCGCCGACAACTTCACCGGCACAGCTGGCCGCGACACGTTCAATGGTCGCGCCGGCAACGACACGTTCGACGGTGGAGCCGATATTGATGCCGCGCTCTATGGCGGCTCACGCGGCACTTACCAGGTCACCGTGACTACGGATGGAATCCAGGTGCGCGACACTGTCGCCGGCCGCGATGGAACCGACACGCTGCGCAACATCGAGCGGCTGGTGTTCGCCGACGTCAACCTGGCTTTCGATACTTCGGGCAATGCGGGCCAGGCCTATCGCCTGTACCAGGCCGCATTCGACCGCGTGCCGGACCTGCCGGGCCTGGGCTTCCAGATGCACGCGCTGGACATCGGCTTTGGCGTCGTGGACATCGCGGCGAACTTCATCGAGAGCCCGGAGTTTTTTGGCCGCTACGGAAATCTCGGTAACGCGGAATTCGTCCGGCAGCTCTACTTGAATGTGCTTCACCGCGAACCTGATCCGAATGGATACGGTTTCCACACCCAGCACTTGGAGGATGGGCTGCCCCGCAACTATCTTCTTGTGCAATTTTCCGAATCGCCGGAGAACCAGGCCCAGTTGATCGGCGCCATGCAAGGCGGGATGGCCTACACGCTCTGACGCACGGTGCGCCCGGCGCGCATCATGGCGATCACCCCGACCCCTACCGCCAGCCACAAGGGCAAGGCACGGGCGATCAATGCGGCGTAGATCGCGTCCGATAGCTGGACACCCGAAGCCTTCAACATGATCACCATCGCGGCCTCCGTCGCGCCAAGGCCTGCGGGAATGAACGACACGGCGCCCGCCAGAATTCCCAGGCAATAGATGCCGACCGCTGCCGGCGCGGTGATCGAGTAGCCCAGCGAATCGACGATCAGGTACAGGCACAGCCCCTGTGATACCCAGACCGGCGCCGTGACCAACAGCGCAGGCGCGCCCTGCCGCAGCGAGAACAGCGTGCGCATCGCCGCCACGGCATTGGCGGCGCCCTGGCCTGCAGGGAGATGGGCAAAGCGTGTCACCAGCGCCAGGGCCAGCGGTGTTCGCACTGCAAGGATCAGGAGCGCGCAGGCCACCAGGGGAATGATCGCGGTGATCCAGTAAGCCGGGAACAGCAACAAGGCCAGGCAGGCCAGCGGCGCCAGCACGGACAGGTCCCAGATACGCTCGCCAATGAAGGCAGCGATGCTGTGCGCGTAACTCACGCCGTAGCGGCGAAGGTAGATGGAGCGCACCATTTCGCCGAGCTTGCCTGGGGACACAGTCAGCGCCAGGCCTGAAAGATAGATCTCAAGGTGCGGCCGCCAGGGAACCGTATGACCCAGCGCCTTCATGAAGAAGTGCCAGCGCACGAAGCGCAGCAGGAAGCTCGCGAGCGACAGCACCACCACCTGCAACAACACGATCGGACTGACCTCGGAAGCGGCCTGCTGCACGCCGTCCCAGTCGGCCATGACGGCCACGGCGAAGTAAGCCAGGACGGCCAGGACCAGCGTGATCGTGATGGTGCGCAGCGGGATCGCAGGGGCGGGGGAGTTCGCGCCCGGCTCGGAGCTCATTTGGCGACGGGCCAGAGCGTCCAGGCGCAGGCCGCGATCCAGAGCGCAACGGTCGCCAGCAATTGCCAGTCGGCCAACAGCGCGTCGGTGGGCGATTCGCCGGCATCCATCGCTTCCACGGCGTACCAGTAGCGGAACAGGCCAAAGAGCACCAGCGGCACCGTGATCACCAGCTGCGGCTTGGCCGACATCACGAACATGCTGTAGAACACCAGCGCGCCGGTGGCCGAAATTTCCGCGTAGCGGTCGATCAGCGCCAATGAATATTTCTGCAGCACGGCGCGGCTCTCACTGCCGTTGCTCGCCAACTCCTGGCGGCGCTTGAGGGCGGCCAGGTAGAGCGCCAGGCACAGCGTGGTGATGAACATCCACGACGATACCGGCACGTCGATGGCCGTTGCGCCTGCATACACCCGCAACACAAAGCCGATCGCGATCGTAAAGATGTCCAACACCGGCTGGTGCTTGAGCACGAAGCTGTAGGCGAGGTTGATGACCAGGTAGGCGGCGATCACGTTCACCACCTTCGGCACGAGCACCCAACCCGCGACGAGCAGTGCCAGCAGCATCGCCATCAGCACCAGGGCCGATCGCGACGATACCTCGCCTGATGCGATCGGGCGCGTGATCGCCTTGCGCGGATGCCGGCGATCGCTCTCCACATCGTGCAGGTCGTTGATGATGTAGGCGACCGACGAAGCCAGGCAGAACAGGATCGTGGCCAGCACCCCTCGGACGATCGCATCCGGATCGAGGAAGGCGCCGGCGAAGAACAGCGGCGCAAGGACAAAGCCGTTCTTGATCCACTGGCGCGGCCGCATCAGCCGCACCCAACCCCCCAGCGACCGCGTTGTTCCGCGGGGGGCTGGGGTATCCTCCGTGCCAGTTACTTCGGTGTCGTTCGTCAAGATTCGCCCTGGATGAGAATCGCCCTCACATATGCAATTTTCGCATTCATCGCGACGGCGGCCAACATCGGCGCGCAGGAGGCTGTCCTGCGCCTCCATGCGGGACGTTTTCAAGTGCTCGCCTCGGTCATCGTGGGCACAGGCATCGGCCTCATCGTGAAGTACGTGCTGGACAAGCGCTATATCTTCGGCTTCCAGGCGCGGGACGCGCTGCACGACGGCCGCACCTTTGTCCTCTACACCGCGATGGGCCTGGTCACCACCCTGGTGTTCTGGGCCTTCGAGTTCGGCTTCGACCACATGTTCGAGAGCAAGGGCATGCGCTACCTTGGCGCGGTCATCGGTCTTGCGATCGGCTACTTCGCGAAGTACCAACTGGACAAGCGCTACGTGTTTCGCACGGAGCCGGCGTGAGGCCCATGACTTCGTGGGGCCACCTGGACGCGCCGCCGCATCGCGTGGTGGCGCTGCGTTCTCCAGCGGATGCGGCACAGGACATGCATGCAGGCGGCGCCATCGGCCTGCCCTACGGCGTCGGACGCAGTTATGGCGACGAGTGCCTCAACCCCGGTGGCACGTTGTGGCAGACCACCGGGCTCGACCACTTCATCGCCTTCGACGATGCCACCGGATGCATCGAGTGCGAAGCGGGGGTGCTCCTGCGCGATATCCAGGAGCTTGCCGTGCCTCGCGGCTGGATGTTGCCGGTGACACCAGGCACGCAGTTCGTCACCGTGGGGGGTGCAATCGCGAATGATGTGCATGGCAAGAACCACCATGTGCGCGGCTCATTCAGCGATCACGTCATGTCGATGCGGCTCGTGCGGACCGATGGTGAAGTGGTCGATTGCGGCCCGCGGGTCAATGCGGGGTGGTTCACGGCAACGGCAGGTGGCATGGGACTGACAGGACTCATCACGCAAGCGAAGCTGCAACTGCACCGCGTCTGCGGTCCCTGGCTGGAAACGGAAACGATTCCCTTTGCGGGGCAGGACGCGTTCTTCGAGCTTGCCGACGGCTCCGAGGCGCAATGGGAGCACACCGTTGCGTGGATCGATTGCCTGTCCGACTCCGCGCGCGGGCTGTTCATGCGGGGCCGGCCGGCACAAGGGCAAGAGGGCACGCCACCGCGGATCAAGCCTCTTCGCGTTCCTTTCGAGCCTCCCGTCTCGCTGGTCAACCGGCATTCGCTGCGGGCATTCAATGCGGCTTACTTCCATCTGAACCGTTGGCGCGCCGGTAAGCGCGTGGAACACTATGTGCGCTTCCTGCATCCGCTCGACCACATCGGCGACTGGAACCGCATGTACGGCAAGCGTGGTTTTTTCCAGTATCAGTGCGTGCTGCCGGTGCGCTCGCGGGCGCAGGCACTGCAGTCGCTGCTGGCAGAGATTCGTCGTTCACGCGACGGCTCCTTCCTGGCCGTGCTCAAAACTTTCGGTGCGCGCGAGTCTGTCGGCATGATGAGTTTTCCGATGCCCGGCGTGACGCTCGCGCTGGACTTCCCGAACCATGGCGAAGCGTCGCACGCGCTCTTCGCCCGGCTCGACGCAGTGGTGCGCGAAGCGGCGGGACGCATCTACCTCGCCAAGGATGCGCGCATGCCTCGCGAACTGTTCGAGGCAGGCTACCCGCGCCTGGGCGAGTTCCTTCCTTACCGCGACCCGGGCATCAGCTCCGCGATGTCGCGCCGGCTGATGGGAAGCTGAGAACAGCATGAAGAAGATCGTCATCATCGGCGCCACATCCGCTATCGCTGCGCAATGCGCACGGGTGTGGCTGCAACAGGGCGCAGCGGACCTGGTGCTGGCCGGCCGCGACCGCGTCAGGCTCGAGCGGCTGGCCGCGGACCTGGCGGCGCGCAGCCCCGCCTCGCACATCGTGGTCGAAGAGATCGAGTTCCACGATCCCGCGGCCATCGACGAAGCAGTGGCGCGGATGGTGGGACCGGTCGCGGTGGACATCGCGCTGGTCGCGCATGGCAACCTGCCCGTGCAGGCCGATTGCGAGAGCGACCTCGCTGCCGCGCGCGCCGCACTGGAAGTCAACGGCGTGTCGCCGGCGCTCTTCGCGCAGGCCTTCGCGAAGCACATGGCGACCGCCAACCGTGGCACGCTCGCATTGATCGGTTCGGTCGCGGGCGACCGCGGCCGGCAATCGAACTATGTCTACGGCGCCGCCAAGGGACTGCTGGAGCGTTGCGCGCAGGGGCTGCAGCATCGCTTCGCCGGCACACCGGTTCGCATCGTGCTGGTCAAGCCCGGACCGACCGACACGCCGATGACTGCGCATCTCAAGGAGGGTGGCGCGCGGTTGGCACCTGTCGAAGATGTGGCGCGCGCCATTGTGGGCGCCATCGAACGCGGCCAGGCCGTGGTGTACGTGCCCGGCAAGTGGTGGTTGATCATGATGGTGATCCGCCACCTGCCCTGGTTCATTTTCCGGCGCCTGAAGATTTGAACGCGCGTGCCAGCCAGTGGGGGGTCGGCCTTGCAGCGCTGCTGGTGGCTGCGGGTGGCGTTGCCCATGCAATCGCCTACCGGCCCTTCCAGCCGGACGACGCGTTCATCTTTCTCGTCTACGCCAGGAACCTGGTTGCGGGCCATGGGTTGACCTTCAATGGCGAAGTGGTCGAAGGCTTTTCCAGCCTGCTCTGGACCCTGCTTGTTTCAGGTCTCGGTGCGACGGGCATGGACCTGCTCGCTGCGGCCAAGCTGCTGGGCAACGCGCTGTACTTGCTGCTTCCGGTGCTGCTGGTGGCAATCGCGATCCGGTTGCAGGACACGCAGGGCGAGCGACGTCGCCATGCCGTGCCGGCAATCGGGCTCGCGGCGATCCTCCTTGCATTGCCGCCGCTCGCGATCTGGGCGGACGGCGCGCTCGAGACATTGCTGCACGCCACACTCGTCACGCTGGCCTGCTGGTGGTACTTCCTTGGCAGCGAACTGGAGCCACAACCGCGAACCGCGGCGTTGGCGGGGCTTGCCTTCGGGCTAATTGCGTGGACGCGGCCCGAGGGCTTTGCCTTCATCGCGGCCGTGCCCGTCTTCGAGGCCAGCCGGTGGATCGCGCGGCGCAAGCCTTGCGGCGCCTCGATCGGTGTGTGCCTGCTGGTCGCCGCCGGAATGCTTTGCGCCTTGCTCGCGTGGCGCCTGGCCACGTACGGACATTGGTTGCCATCGACCGTTTCCGCGAAGACGGGCGATCTTGCGGCGCAGTGGCGTTCGGGCCTGCCGTACCTCCTCGACTTCCTCGGCACCTACCCGGCCTTCGTCGCTGCTTACGCGATCGCTACCGTCGCGTTGCTGGTGCGACGCGGGCACCAGGGATGGTTCGCGTGGCTCGCGCTCATCTTCGTGACAGGGCAGCTGGCCTTCTGCGCGCTGAGCGGTGGTGACTGGATGCCTGGCCATCGCTTCATCGTGCCGGTCCTGCCGCTCGCGTGCCTGGTCATCGCGCTTGCGCTGTGGGAGCACGCCAGGCTTTTCGGCGCAGTGGTGGCCGTGCTGGTTGCGCTCGGCGTATATGCCAGCGTGCCGCTGCACCAGCTCGCGATGCTGCAGACCCAGTCGGCCAGCGGCGACATCATGATGGGCCGCTACATTGCCTCGCTGCGGCTGGCCCCGGACACCCGCATTGCCGTGGTGGACGCTGGCGCGATCCCCTACTTCAGCGAATTGCCCACCGTCGACATGGTGGGGTTGAACAACGCGCACATCGCGGCGCTGCCCGGCGGCTTCATGGCGAAGTGGGACAACGACTATGTCCTTGCCCAGCGCCCTGGGTTGATCCAGGTGCACACCTACCTGCATGAAGGCGCCGCGTACCCGCTCGACGATTTCCAGGGCGCGTTGCGGCTGTGGTTCTCCGACGAGTTCCAGCGCTGGTACGAATGGGACCCGCAGTCGCCGATCGCCAATCTGTACCGGCGCCGTGACCGCCCATTGGCCGGGTCCTTCATGCAGGGGTTCTCGCGCGGCGAACTCTCCGGGCGTTACGACGCAGGTTCGCAGCGAGTGAGCGTGCAAGTCCGCAAGACAGGGCCCGGTACGTGGCCGGCGGCGCGCGAAGCCCGGATGCAAGGGGCCACGGTTTACCTGCGTGCGCGGTGGCTGGCCGATGACGGTACTGCGCTGGCCGACTTCCACCAGCCGATCCCTCGCTTCATGAAGGAAGGCGACACGGCCCAGGTGGAATGGGCG
>JBKJOM010000193.1:0-9855 GCA_046595775.1 Ramlibacter sp.
CTGGCCGACCGCTTTCCGTCGCAGCTCTCGGGCGGGCAGCGCCAGCGCATTGCGCTGGCACGCGCGCTGGCGGTCGAACCCAAGGTGCTGCTGCTGGACGAGCCCTTCGGCGCGCTCGACGCTAAAGTGCGCAAGGAATTGCGCCGCTGGCTGCGGCGCCTGCACGACGAGCTGCATGTCACCAGTATCTTCGTCACGCACGACCAGGAGGAAGCGCTCGAAGTTGCCGACCGCGTGGTGCTGATGAACGCGGGCCAGGTGGAGCAGGTGGGCTCGCCGCAGGAAGTCTGGGACCATCCCGCCAGCCCCTTCGTCTATGGCTTCCTAGGCGATGTGAACCTGTTCCACGGCCGCGCACATGAAGGCGAGGTGCTGCTCGATGGCATGCAGATCAATGCGCCGGAACATGCGGACGCGCAGAACGCCAAGGCATTCGCGTATGTACGCCCGCATGACCTGGACGTGAGGCGCTATTCGCCGGGCGAGGGCGTCGACGCCGCAGGCCGACCCCGCGGGATTGTGGTGCAATTGACCCGTGCCATCGTGGTGGGTCCGGTCGCCCGGCTGGAACTTATCCCGGCGGACGAGACTCAACAAGGCACGGATTCGATCATCGAAGCGCAGATCCCGGCGCAGCAGTACCGCGACATGGGGTTCCGCGAAGGTGAGACATTGGTGGTGACGCCCCGGCGCGCCCGGGTATTTGTGGAGTAGCAGATTGTTCGAATGGTTTGACAACGCACCGCGCCGGGTGCTGGCGCTGGTCAGCGCGGTTTGCGTGGTGATGCTGGCCTTCGGCATGTACCTGCAGCACGTGGTCGGCCTGGAACCGTGCCCGATGTGCATCGTGCAGCGCTACGCACTGCTGATCGTGGCGCTCGTGTCGGGCGTCACGGCCTGGGCCAAAAGCCGTGGGAGCTGGATCGCGGGAAGCCTCGTGATGCTTCTGTTCTCCGGGTTCGGCGCCTTCGTGGCCGCCCGCCAGAGCTGGCTGCAGTGGAACCCGCCCGAGATCGCGTCCTGCGGCCGCGACTTCTACGGGATGATCGAGAACTTCCCGCTGCAACGCGCCATTCCGATGATCTTCAAGGGCAGCGGCGATTGCACGAAGATCGACTGGACTTTCCTGGGCGGATCCATCGCCAACTGGTCGTTTATCTGGTTCTGCTTCTTCGCGCTCATCGCGCTGGTGTTGATCGCGCGGCAGCTGCGGCCCGCAAGCTCTCGCCACTCGTACGCCTGAAGGGCCGAGTCTTCGTCGATGTTGACGAACGTGCAGGTGGAGTGCGAAGTTACGTGAGCTTCTTCACGAACACGTTGCTTCGGCGGTCCCAGTTGTATTTGCGCTTGCGTGCATCCGGCAGCCAGTCCGGGTCGGCTTGCACGAATCCGCGCTTGAGAAACCAGTGCATCGTGCGGGTCGTGAGCACGAAGATACTGTCCAGCCCTATCGATTTCGCGCGCTGCTCGATACGGCGCAGGACCTTCTCACCATCGCCTTGACCCTGGCTCTGCGGTGAAACCGTCAGTGCCGCCATCTCCCCGGTCCTGGCCTCGGGATAGGGATAGAGCGCCGCGCACGCGAAAATGACGCCGTCGTGCTCGATGATGGTGTAGTTGGCGGCGTCCCGCTCGATTTCGGTGCGGTCCCGCTTGACCAGGGTCCCGTCCTTCTCGAAGGGCTCGATCAGTTGCAGGATGCCGCCCACATCGTCGGCCGTGGCCTCGCGCAGTTCCTCCAGCTTTTCATCCACCACCATGGTGCCGATCCCGTCATGCACGTACACCTCGAGGAGGATCGAGCCGTCCGTGGCAAAAGGAATGATGTGACTGCGCTCGACCCCCCCCTTGCACGCTTTCACGCAGTGCTGCAGGTAGAAGGCGGTGTCCGTCGGCTGTTGCGCGCTGGGCAAGCTGGCCAGTAGCTGCTCGGCGGCGTCCAGCGGAAGTTCGGTGTCGATCGGGTTGTCCTCGCCTTCCGGGGCGAGGGGGCGCGCGCGAATCCCGGGGATCTCGGCCAGGAAAATCAACTTGTCGGCCTGTAGCGCAATTGCCACGCTGGTGGCCACTTCCTCCATCGTCAGGTTGAAAGCTTCGCCCGTCGGCGAGAAGCCGAACGGCGAAAGCAGGACCATGGCGCCCATTTCCAATGTCTTCGTGATACCGCCGACGTCCACCTTGCGAACCAGGCCCGAATGCTGGAAATCGACGCCATCGACGATCCCCACCGGCCGGGCAGTGATGAAGTTGCCCGAGATGACCCGGACCGTGGACCCGGCCATGGGCGTGTTCGGCAGGCCCTGACTGAAAGCCGCCTCGATTTCGTAGCGCAGCTGGCCGGCCGCTTCCTGTGCGCTGTCGAGCGCCACTTCATCGGTGATTCGCATCCCGTGCGAATACTTTGCCGGGTGTCCCTTGGCCTTGAGCTGCTCGTTGACCTGCGGGCGAAAGCCATGCACCAGCACGATCTTCACGCCCATGCTGCGGATCAGGGCCAGGTCCTGCGCGATGTGCTGCAGCTTGCCGGCCGCTATCGCTTCTCCCGCAATGCCGACCACGAAGGTCTTGCCCCGGTGCATGTGGATATAGGGCGCCACCGAGCGGAACCACGGGACAAAGGTGAAGTTGAAGACGGCGGACATCGGCGCGTGGCAGGGCGGGTGGGGATGCCGAAAAGTGTACGGCATGGCGTCCGACCCGTTGCCTTGATGCCACGCGAAGGCTATCGTGCTACATGGACTCGCTCGTCGCCGGCTTTTGGGGCGCCTATTTCGGCGCTGCGGCGCTGTTGCTTGCGGGCGCTTTCGCCGCACTTGCGCAATCCCTGCGGCGCGTCGCACTGATCGCGGCGGTGTCGGCAGTGGTGCCCTCGCTCTTTGCGGCCGCGTTCCTGGGGCTGATCCCCCTGGGATCCCATCCAATTCGAGTGCTCGCCACGGTGTCCATGGTTTGCGGGGCGTTGCTGGGGCTGATGGTGCTGGCCATGCTCGGGTTGATGCGGCAGCCGGCGCGCGCCTGGCGCATCCGCGGTGCAATGGCGGCTTTCACCCTCGCGGTGATCGCCCTCGGCTGGACGCTGGAACCCGCTTCGGCGCTTGGCGTGAGTTGCGCTGGCGGCTTTGGCATCGGCTCCCTGGGGCTGGTGTTCTGCGTGCGCCGCGCGCGGCGCGGCGACCGGCTCGCAGGCGCCGCGCTGGTGAGCGTGAGCGCCGTGCTGCTGGCACTGGGAGGCCTGATGGCCACCGTGTTGTTCGATCCTGTGCCCTGGCAAGTCCATGCGTTCAGCGCGATGGCAGGCGTGGTCTACGTGGCGATGGTGTCGGTAGTGTTGTGGCTACGCTACTCTTACCTGATCGAACTGAGGCAGGTGATCGCCCATGGACCGGCTTACGACCCCATCACGCGCATGCGCTCGCACAAGGAGACCGGCCAGATGGTCGGCTTGGCGTTCTTTACCGAAAAGCTGAGGGGCGATGCGCCAGTCGGCGTGGTCGTCATCTCGATCGGCAACCTGCTCACGCTGGAGCGCCTGCACGGCCTTGCAGCGGTCAATCATGGCGTATTCGTCACTGCCAGCCGGTTGCGGCGGTGCCTGCCACGCGGCGTGGAGGCGGGCCGCCTGGGCGATGACGGCTTCCTGCTGCTGGTGCGCAATGCGCCCGACAGGGCGCGGCTGGTCGGCCTGGGGCGGCTGGTGGCCGAGCGGCTCTCACGGCCGGTGCAGGTCACCACCAGCGCGCAACCGCAAGACGTGGAATCGTCGCACGCCATCTGGGTGGCCCAGGTGGGCGTTGGCGTAATCACTGTGCCTGCGGGCGACCGTCCCTCGGCGGCAATCACGCAGGCCCGGGCCATGTCACAGGCTGCGTGGAGCTATCCGAGCCGCATCGCCTGTCGCAACGCCACTGGCCACGTCGCCGAGGTTTCACAGCCCGTCCCTGCGTGACACGGCCAACGGAAGGCCCGCGATAATCGTGGGCTTTGTCCGAAACCCGAGTCTTGTCGTCCCTCCGCATTACCTTTCCCGAAGCACTGCCCGTTAGCGGGCGGCGCGAAGAGATCATGGCGGCGATCAGCGCCCACCAGGTCGTCATCGTCTGCGGCGAGACGGGCTCGGGCAAGACCACGCAGTTGCCCAAGATCGCCCTCGCGCTCGGCCGGGGCACGATGAACTATCCGGCGGGCCGGGGCCGGATGATCGGTCACACGCAACCGCGGCGCATCGCCGCTTCCAGTGTCGCGAAGCGGATCGCGCAGGAGCTGGACACGCCGCTGGGCGAGGTGGTCGGCTTCAAGGTGCGCTTCCAGGACCGCATGTCGCGCGGCGCCTCGGTCAAGCTGATGACCGATGGCATCCTGCTCGCCGAGACGCAGACCGACCCGCTGCTCAAGGCCTACGACACGCTCATCATCGACGAGGCCCATGAGCGCAGCCTGAACATCGACTTCCTGCTGGGCTACCTGCGCGAAATCCTCGCGCGGCGGCCCGACCTGAAGGTGATCGTGACCTCGGCCACCATCGACGCGGAACGGTTCGCACAGCATTTCGCATCGGCCAAGGGACCGGCACCGGTGATCTACGTCTCGGGGCGCATGTTCCCGGTGGAGCAGCGCTGGCGGCCCTTCGAAGAGTCGCGCGATTACGGGCTGAACGAAGCCATCGCTGACGGTGTCGACGAGCTGTGGACCGGCAGGCCCGGCGGCGACATCCTGGTGTTTCTTCCCGGCGAGCGGGAAATCCGCGAGGCCGCCGACCACCTGCGCAAGCACCTGTCGCACAGCCCGATGACGCGGCAGGCGGAAGTCCTGCCCCTATTTGCGCGACTCTCGCAGGCCGAGCAGGACCGGATCTTCGACGGCCACAGCTCCGTGCGCATCGTCCTGGCCACCAACGTCGCCGAAACCTCGCTGACGGTGCCCGGCATCCGCTATGTGATCGACGCAGGCACCGCGCGCCTGAAGCGCTACAGCTTCCGCAGCAAGGTGGAGCAATTGCTGGTCGAGCCGGTCAGCCAGGCGGCGGCGAATCAGCGCGCAGGCCGTTGCGGCCGCGTGTCCGAAGGCATCTGCATCCGCCTGTACGACGAGAAGGACTTTTCGGGGCGGCCGCGCTTTACCGAGCCGGAGATCCTGCGCTCCTCGCTGGCGGGTGTGATCCTTCGCATGAAGGCCCTGCACCTGGGCACGGTAGAGGACTTTCCATTCATCGAGGCCCCGTCCCGCCGCGCCATTGCCGATGGCTACCAGTTACTCAATGAACTGGGCGCGGTGGACGACGCCAACGAGCTCACGCCGATGGGGCGCGAACTTGCCAAACTGCCGCTCGACCCGCGCGTGGGCCGCATGATCCTCGAAGGCCGCGAGCGGGGTGCGCTCGATGAAGTCCTGGTGATCGCATCGGCCTTGTCCGTGCAGGACGTCCGCGACCGGCCGATGGAGATGCAGACCCAGGCCGACCAGCAGCACGCCAAGTTCGACGACGAGAAGAGCGAATTCTCGGGCTACCTCAACCTGTGGAATTGGATCAACGATGCGCGGGGGGGGCATGGCACCCCGCGCGCTCCGCGTGCGGGTCAACATTTCGCACCTGTGTTGGGGGCCGAAGGCCCTCAACATAAGCTTTCCAATCGCCAGTACGAGCAGCTGCTGCGCCAGAACTTCGTGAACGTTCGGCGGGTGCGGGAGTGGCGCGACATCCATACGCAGTTGCATACGGTGGTGGCCGAGCACAAGTGGCGGCTCAACACGGAGCCGGCCTCATACGAGAACCTGCACAAGGCGATGCTGGCGGGCCTGCTGGGCAACATCGGCTACAAGCCCGACGAGGCCACTTCGGCAGGCTCAGGCCAATCGGAATACCTCGGGGCGCGCGGGATCAAGTTCTACCCGCATCCCGGGGCGCACCTCAAGAAGCGCCCGGGCCGCTGGATCGTCGCTGCGGAATTGGTGGAGACAACGCGCCTGTTTGGCCGAGGGATCGCCAACATCGATCCTGGGTGGATTGAAGAGGTCGCCGGCCACCTGCTGAAAAAGCAGTTGCTCGATCCGCACTGGGAAAAGAAGGCAGGGGAGGTGATCGCCCTGGAGCGCGCCACGCTCTATGGCCTGGTGATCTATAGCGGCCGGCGCGTTCCCTTCGCGCGTGTCGACCTGCAAGGCGCACGCGACATCTTCATCCGCGAGGGGTTGGTCGCAGGCGAGTGGGAAACACGATTTCCATTCCTGGCCGCCAACCAGAAATTGGTGAAACAGGTCGAGGAGCTGGAACACAAGTCGCGCCGGCAGGACGTGCTGGTGGACGACGAGTTGATCTACGCGTTCTATGACAAGTTCATTCCGCGCGACGTCTTCAGTGGCGCCACCTTCGAGGGCTGGTTCCGCGAAGCTGCACGGGGCAATCCGCAACTGCTCAAACTGTCGCGCGATGAATTGATGCGGCACGAAGCCGCCGGCATCACGACCGATTCGTTTCCCAGGACCGTTCGCATGGGCGGTGTTGATTGCGCTGCGAGCTACCTGCACGAACCGGGGGATGCGCGCGACGGCGTCACCGTCAACGTCCCTCTGTTCGTGCTGAACCAGGTGAGCGATGACCGCGCCGAGTGGCTGGTCCCTGGCATGTTGAAGGACAAGGTGCAGGCCCTGCTGAAAAGCTTGCCGCAGCGTCCCCGTTCGCGCTTTGTGCCTTTGCCGGAGTCGGCCACGCGCATTGCGGCGCAGCTTTCACAGCCCGATGCCTGGGCGACCGGGTCGCTGACCGACGCACTGCTGAAGCTCGCGAAGGCACAGACCAGCCTGGACATCCGGCGCGCCGACTTCAAGCTGGACATGGTGCCGGCGCACCTGTTCATGAACTACCGCGTGGTGGACGAACATGGCCGCCAGCTAGCCATGGGAAGAAGCCTCGGCGCACTCAAGGCGGAGCTTGGCGCCAAGGCTCGTGGGGCCTTCCAGGCGCTGGCGGGATTGAAAGTCGCCTCGCATGAACCCTCGCCTGCAGGGGGAGATGAGGACGCAGCGAAGGAGAGGCGCCCCCCTCCCAACCTTCCCCTGAAGGGGGAAGGTGACAGGCGGTTCGCGGAATGGGACTTTGGCGAGCTGCCCGAGTTGATGGAAATTCGCAAAGGCGGAACCAGCCTGGTGGGATTTCCCGCCCTCGTGGATCACCAGGATTGCGTGGCGATCGAGGTCTTCGACGAACCCGAGGTTGCCACCGCGAAACACCGCGCTGGCCTGCGGCGCCTGTTCGCGTTGCAGTTGAAGGACGCGCTGAAATACCTCGAGAAAAATATCCCCGACCTGCATCGCATGGCCGTGGCCTTCATGCCGCTTGGCACGCAGGAGGAACTGCGCGAGCAGATCATCGACGTAGCCCTGGAGCGCGCCTTCATGCTCGATCCCCTGCCGACCAACGAGGCGCAATTCAAGCGCAGGCTCGAGGAGGGGCGCGGCCGGCTCACGCTGATCGCCAATGAAGTGGCGCGGCTGGCGGCCGGCATCCTGCTTGAGTATTCGAACGCGCTGCGCAAGATCAAGGACACGCGCAACCACCCCGAGGCCGTTGGCGACGCCACGCAGCAGTTGCAGAAGCTCGTGCCCAGTCGCTTCCTGGCGCTGACACCGTGGTTGCAGCTGCAGCACTTCCAGCGCTACCTCAAGGCCATCGTGCTTCGCCTGGACAAGCTGCGGGGCGATCCCGCGCGCGACGCGTCGCGCCTGGCTGAGCTCAGGCCGCAGGAACAGCGCTACTGGCGGCTGGTGGCCGAGCGCAAGGGAGCCGTCGATGACCGCATGCAGGAGTTTCGCTGGTTGCTCGAGGAACTGCGGGTGAGTTTCTTTGCGCAGGAACTGCGCACGCCCCAACCGGTGAGCCTCAAGCGGCTGGACAAGGTGTGGTTGCAGCTCAATAGCTGACGGCGTCGCGCGCGCATGGCTACTTTGTTCTTCGGTACAAAGCCCGGTATACACACCACGGCGCCTTGGGTCTACTGGGACACATGGACCGACGCAGTTTCATCGAGTCTTGCACGGCCTCAGCTGCGTGCATCTCCGCCGCAGCGGCGATCCCGGCTTTCGCCGCCGACGCCAGGCCGCGCCGTTACGAACGCGTGGTGCTCGTCGATGGTCGCGGCACGGCATTGAAGGCTTCGGGCCTCAAGCCGCTGACCAACTACGTCTTCCACTACCCCTACGAAGCCACGCCGGTATTCCTGCTCGACCTGGGCAAGCCCGCGTTGCCGCAGTCCCTGAGCACCAGGTCGCACGATGCGTACGCGTGGCCAGGCGGCGTCGGGCCCAGGCGCAGCGTGGTCGCGTATTCGGCGATCTGCGCCCACCAGCTGGTGTACCCGACGCGTGAGGTGAGTTTCATCAGTTTCCGCAAGACGCGCGCGCAGCGCGGCGTGCAGGACGAGTTGATCCACTGCTGCGCGGACCATAGCCAGTACGACCCCGCGCGGGGCTCGCAGGTGTTGTCCGGTCCGGCGCAACAACCGCTGCTGGCAGTCCTGCTGGAACATGACCCCAAGACGGACACGCTGGCAGCGTGGGCCACGCTGGGTGGCGAGTTGTTTGACGACTTCTTCAAGAAGTACGAGTTGAAACTGAGCCTGGATGCCGGCCCCAACGCCAGGCGTCCGGTGACGGGACAGGTGGTGGTCAAAGAGTTGGAGAAGTTCTGCAAGAACTCCATCCAGTGCTGAACTAGAGCCTTGCGAGGCGCTCCAGCGCGGCGCGCAGCGTTTCTTCCTTCTTGGCAAAGCAGAAGCGCACCACGCGCTGGTCGAACCCATCGCCGTGGAACGCCGACAGCGGGATCGCCGCGACGCCGACGTCGGTGGTGAGCCACTTGCAGAAGTCTTCCTCACCGAGGTCGCTCACTTCGGAGATATCCACGCACTGGAAGTAGGTGCCTTCGCAGGGGAGCAACCTGAAGCGCGTGCGCCTGAGCCCCTCGCGGAACAGGTCGCGCTTGCGCTGGTAGAAGGCCGGCAACTGCAGGTACGGCTGCGGGTCGGCCATGTAGGCTGCGAGGCCGTGCTGCACCGGCGTGTTCACGGTGAACACATTGAACTGGTGCACCTTGCGCAATTCGGTGGTCAAGGATGCGGGCGCCGCGACGTAACCGACCTTCCAGCCGGTCACGTGGTAGGTCTTGCCGAAGCTCGACACGATGAAGGCGCGCGCCGCCAGCCCCGGAAAGCGCGCAGCGCTCTGGTGGTCCTGGCCATCGAACACCATGTGCTCATAGACCTCATCGCTGACCAGCAGCACTTCGGTCGGCGCCAGCAGTTCATCGAGCTGGCGCATCTCGGCCGCGGTCCACACGGTCGCGCTCGGGTTGTGCGGGCTGTTGACAATGATGGCCCGGGTGCGCGGCGTCATTGCGGCGGCGATCTTGCCGAAGTCAGGACGGAACGTGCCGGGCGTGAGCGGCACGCGGACCGGCGTGCCGCCAGACAGCTCGATGTTGGGCACGTAGCTGTCATAACACGGGTCCAGCACGATCACTTCGTCGCCGGGGCGCACCACAGCGAGGATCGCGGTGATGATGGCCTGGGTGGCGCCGGCGGTGATGGTGACCTCGGACGCCGGGTCGTAGTTGTGGCCGTACATCGCCTCGACCTTGGCTGCCACTGCCGCCCGCAACGCTGGAATGCCAGTCATCGGCGGGTACTGGTTCAGCCCGTTCGCCATCGCGTCCGTGACAGCCTGCACCAAACGCGGGTCGCAATCGAAATCGGGGAAGCCCTGCCCGAGGTTCACGGAGCCTTTTTCGGCCGCCAGGGTCGACATCACCGTGAAGATCGTGGTGCCAACGGCGGGCAGCTTGGTTTCGATGTGTGGAGTTCGCGG
>JBKJOM010000241.1:0-2822 GCA_046595775.1 Ramlibacter sp.
CCGACCATGATGACGTCCGGGTCGGCGCGCAGGAAGGCGCGCAGCGCCTTCGCGAACGTCCAGTCGATGCGCGGGTTCACCTGCACCTGGCGCAGGCCGGGCTGGGTGATCTCGATCGGGTCCTCGGCCGTCCAGATCTTGCGTTCGGACACGTTGATGTGGCTCAGCGCCGAGTGCAGCGTGGTCGTCTTGCCCGACCCCGTGGGGCCGACGCACAGCACCAGGCCGTAGGGGCGCTCCACCGCATGCTGCAGACGCGCCAGGTTCTCGGCCGACAGGCCCAGCCGGTCGACCGGGATCGGCTTGGCCGAGGCCAGGATGCGCATCACCACGTCTTCGAGGCCGTTGTTCGTGGGCACGGTCGCGACGCGCAGTTCGATGCGGTGCTGGGGCGAGAACTTGGCGAAGTTGATCTTGCCGTCCTGGGGCTTGCGGCGCTCCGAGATGTCGAGGTCGCACATGATCTTGACGCGGGCGATCAGCGCATTGCGGTAGTTCGGCGGCAGCTCGAGGTAGGTGCGCAGCAGCCCGTCCTTGCGAAAGCGCACGCGGATCTTCTCGCGGCCCGGGTAGCTTTCGATGTGGATGTCGGACACGCCCTCCTTGTAGGCCTCGACGATCATGTTGTTGAGCAGGCGCACGAGCGAGTTGTCGGACTGCTCGATGGGCTTGTCGTCGGCGGTGGAGTTGCCTTCTTTCTCCAGCGTCTCGACCAGCTTCTCGGTGTCGGTGATGTCGAATTGCAGCGACAGCGGTGCGTCGTGCATCTCATGCGCCTGCGCATGGGCTTGCGCGTAGCCGCCCATGGCATGGATGGCGCCGATCTTCTCGTACGCGGTGTGCAGCACCGAGTCGATCGCCATGCAGAGCGCGAGCACCGGCAGCACCTTCATCTGCGCGCTGAACTCCACCTCTTCGGCGACCGCGCGGCGTCGCGTCGGGTCTTCGATCGCGATCACGAGTCGGCCATCGCGCACGAGCAGCGGCATCACCCGAAGACGCCTGGCCATCGCGAACGGGACCTTGCGCAGCGCGTCGGCTTCGGCCGGAAAGGCGTCGATGTCGACCAGCGGGTAGCCCATCTTGCGCGCCATGGCGAACTGCAGATCGCTGCGCGACACGATGCCCATGCGCACCAGCAATTCGCCCAGTGGCACGCTGCGGTCGAGCTGCTGCTTCGCCAGCGCCTCCTGCAGTTGCTGGTCGTTGATGAGGCCGAGCGAAATGAGGGCGTCGCCGATGCGCACCAGCGGCATCTTCGCCTGGCGATCCAGCGCCTCGACGAGCTGGTCGGGCGAGACGACCTTGCGCGCCACGAGAATGTCTCCGAGCTTGCGTGAGCGCAGTGCCTGCTGGTCTTCCACGGCCTGTTCGATGTGCTGCGGGGTCGCGCTGTGCTGCTCGACCAGCAACTCGCCGATGCGCGAGCCGACCTCGAAATGGCTGTAAGCGGCACGCGGCATGAACAGGCGCGTGACGCTGCCGTCCTCTGCCGGACTCTCGCCATCGGCATCCAGGCACGGCGGGAACAGGAACAGGCCCAGTTCGGTTTCCAGGTGGCCGACGGTCTCGCCCTGCACTTCGGCGCCGCCCGCCAGCGTGATCTGGTAGATGCTGAGCGCGCGGTGGCCCAGCAGGTCGGCATGCGGATCGTGCGACGACGGCACGGCAGGTGTCATCGGCGTCGTCAGGCGCAGCGTCTTGAACTGGTTGAAGCGCAGCGGCAGCGTGGTGCGCGCCGTGGGCATCTGCACGTAAGCGACGCCTTCCTCCGGCACGAAGAAGGTCAGTCGTGCGCTCACCCGCTGGTCGTTCAGGCCGACGAATTCGCAGGGCAGCGGGTCGGTCTGCGGCCCGACAGCGGGGAAGCTCGCATAGGGCGGTGTCGGCCAGACGAAGGCGTCGTGGCCGAGCTTGTCAGCGGCCCGCGCCACTGCGTTTGCCGACGTGCGCGCGGCGGCGGTGGGAATCGAGGCGTCCCATTCGAGGGGGGTCAACGAGTTCGACATGACAACAGTGCCCTGTGGTTCAGGAGCTCGCGCACTGCGCGGGCGTGCGCAGCACTGCAAGACTTCTCACCGCCACATTGTCATGCAGCCGACCGCTGTCCGATGCCGGGAAATGCCACGCGCCAGCCGCCGAGTTCAGCCCTTCATCTGCATCGGTAAAAAAGTCACGATCTGCGGGAAGACGTACAGCAGCACCACCATCGCCAGCATCAGCAGGAAGAACGGGAACGCAGCCCGGGCGATGTAGAGAATGCTCCGGTTCGTCATGCCCTGCATCACGAACAGGTTGAAGCCCACCGGCGGCGTGACCTGCGCCATCTCGACCACGATGACGATGAAGATGCCGAACCACAGCGGGTCGATGCCGGCCTTTTGCACCGTCGGCATGATCACGCCCATGGTCAGCACGACCATCGAGATGCCGTCGAGGAAACACCCCAGCACGACGTAGAACGCGGTCAGCGCCAGGATGAGCTGGAACTTGGACAGGCCGAGCGTCGCGATCCATTCCGCCAGGTGGCGCGGCAGGCCGATGTAGCCCATGCTGAGCGTGAGGAAGGCAGCGCCCGCGAGGATCAGCGCGATCATGCAGTACAGGCGCGTGCCGCCCATCAGCGAGTCCTTGAACGTGGCCCAGGTCAGCGAGCCCTGCACGGCCGACAGCGCGAGCGCGCCCACGACGCCGAGACCCGCCGCCTCGGTGGCGGTGGCGATGCCGGTGTAGATGCTGCCGAGCACGGCGGCGATGAGCAGCACGACCGGGATGAGGTTGCGCGACTCGTTCAGCTTCTGCATGAACGTCATCGGCGCGTC
>JBKJOM010000298.1:0-8114 GCA_046595775.1 Ramlibacter sp.
AGATGCCGCGGCTCTTGGCCTCGATGATGCGATTCTCGATCTGGTCGCTCATGCCCAGGCCGTGTCGTCCGCCGATGCGGTTGGCCTCCAGGATAAGCTCCGCTAGGTCGCTGTAACGCACGCCGTTGAGCGCGACCGGCTGGCCCTCCTCGAAACGCACGGTGACTTCTTCGCGCTTGACCTCGACCTCGTCGCGCCAGAAAGCCACGCCCATGATGGGTTGCACGATCTTCATGCCGCTGTCCAGCCGCTCCAGATCCTTCGCCTCGTGCGTGGCGCCCAGCATGTTGGAGTCGGTCGAGTAGGCTTTTTCGGCTGACATCTTGTAGCCGAAGCCGGCCTGGGTCATGAAGGCCGACATCTCGGCGCGGCCACCCAGCTCGTCGATGAAGGTCTGGTCCAGCCAGGGCTTGTAGATCTTCAGCGACGGGTTGGTCAGCAGGCCGTAGCGGTAGAAGCGCTCGATGTCATTGCCCTTGTAGGTGCTGCCATCGCCCCAGATGTTGACATCGTCTTCCTTCATCGCAGCCACCAGCATCGTGCCGGTCACGGCCCGGCCCAGGGGAGTGGTGTTGAAGTAGGTGACGCCGGCTGTCGAGATGTGGAATGCGCCGGCCTGCATCGCCGCGATGCCTTCATGGGCGAGCTGCAGGCGGCAGTCGATCAGGCGCGCCTTCTCCGCACCGTATTGCATCGCCTTGCGCGGGATGTCGTCGTAGTCGGGCTCGTCGGGCTGGCCCAGGTTGGCGGTGTAGGCGTAGGGAATCGCGCCCTTTTGCTTCATCCAGTGCAACGCGGCGCTGGTGTCGAGCCCGCCGGAAAAGGCGATGCCGACCTTCTGGCCGACCGGGACGTTTTCGAGGATGGTGCTCATGGGGTGTGCGGATCAGCCGAAGTGGCAGACGTAGTGATATGACTCGCCCACGCGGATATCGAAGCTGGAGTTGCCGGGAATGGAGAACTTGTCTCCGGGGCCGCTTCGGCCCCAGGCTTCGCTGCCAGCCAGTTTGTACTCGCAAGCGCCCGCGACGCATTCCATGATTTCCGGCGCGCCGGTGTTGAATGTCAGTTGCGCGGGCAGGACGACGCCCACCGACTTTTTTGTGCCGTCGGCGAGCGTGACCGTGTGGCTCACGCACTTGCCGTCGAAGTAGACGTTGGCGCTGGTGCTTATGGAGCCGGAGAGGGACTGGGTGGTCATAGAGGCGATGCGGCTCGCAGCGGCCGGCCAAAGGTGGGGAAAAGTATCAATTTTAGCGGGAGCGCATCTGCAGGCCGTTTTGCCGCGTACCAGCTGCACATGTCATCATTGCCTCCATGCTCAACGACCAACAAGACCAGTACCTCGTGCGACTGATCGAACGCATCGCCGCCCGGCACGCCCCAGGTGCGCGCCGCGCCGACAGCGAGGCCGCCTTGCGGGAGCTCTATGACCTGACCTCGTCGCGGCTGTTCGGCCTGGCGCTGCGGGTGGTGAACAACCGCGACTTTGCCGAGGACGTGCTGCAGGATGCTTACCTCAACATCTGGCGCATCGCGGCCGACTACCGCCTCGCCCTGAGCCCGCCGATGGCCTGGATGGGCGTGATCGTCCGCAGCCGGGCCCTGGATTTCCGGCGCCGCCGCGCCAGCGAGCGCGCCGATACGGCGGTCGAGCTGGACGATGCGATGAGCGAAACCCTGGCGGGCAACGCCGCGAACCCCATGGACACCAGCCAGGCCAGTGAACAGGCCTGGGCGTTGCACGAGTGCCTGCGCAAGCTGGAAGTGCGGCAGCGCGAAGTGGTGAGCCTCGCCTACCTGCGCGACTTGAGCCATAGCGAACTGGCCGATCAGCTCAAGCTGCCGCTGGGGACGGTCAAGTCATGGATCCGGCGTGGGCTGGAACAACTGCGTGGCTGCATGGCCCGCTTTGCCTGAAAGGACGAGACATGAACCTCGCCCATCACCCCGAACTGCTGGACCGCATCGCGGCCGCCTATGCCCTGGGCACATTGCGCGGCCGTGCACGGCGGCGCTTCGAAACCATGGCCCGCCAAAGCGCCTTCGTGCGCGCATCGGCCCTGCTCTGGCAGGAACGCCTGGCCGCGATGATCGAGCTGCAGCCCAGTGAGAAGCCCGACTCCAACGTCTGGAAGCGCATCGAAAACATGATCGCAGCACAACGGCCGCAAACCGCCCCGGCAGTTGACGCAACCAGCGGCCGCCTGCGCTGGTGGCGCGGGGCGGCATTGGCGGGGGCATTGGCCACCGTGGCTGCGGTGACGGTGAGCCTGAACCTGAGCAGCCAGAACGGCCAGTTGTCGGCCAAGCTGGCATCGCAGCCCGAAGTGCAATACGTCGCCGTGCTGTCCGACGAGCGCTCGGCCGCGTCGATGCTGGTCACCTTCGATCCCAAGCGCAGCACGCTCACGCTCAAACGCGTGGGGGGCTTCCAGGAAGCGGCCGACAAGTCTCTGCAACTCTGGGCATTGCCGGCCTCGGGCGGCCCCAAGTCGCTGGGCGTGTTGCCGGGCGGCCCGGTGGTGCGGCTGGCCGCTTTCGAGCAACAGGTACGCCAGGTGCCGACGCTGGCGATCAGCCTTGAGCCGCGCGGCGGCGTTCCGGCGGGGCAAGGCCCGAGCGGCCCGGTGCTGTTCAAGGGCTCGCTGATCCAGGCGCCCTGAAATAAGAAAAGCCGGAGGGACTCCGGCTTTTTTCAACTGCTCCGTGGGCGCTTAGCGCCAGCGGTGGCCACCGTGGTACACGTAGCCGAGCCCCAGCGAAATGTTCGGGTAGTAGTACGGCCGCGGGTAGTACGCCACCGGCGCATAGCCCGGGTAATAGTTCGGGTAGTAAGCCGGGTACACCATTGTGGGCTGCTGCGCGAGGATCACGGCTTGCGGCTGGCCGCTGCCGTACACCGGCTGCGCCGTGTCTGCGGGCATCGAGTTGGTGTTGCCGGTCATCGGGCTGACCTGCAGGCGGATGGTCGGGCCCGGATCGTAGGGCATCTGCACCGTGAACTGCTTGCCGGCGTACTCATACGTGACGTTGTAGCCCGCAGTGCGGTTCTCATACGTGGTCTGGGTGTAGCACTGCGTGGCAGCCTGCGCCTGCATCTGGCCCTGGCCTTCGGCGTTATTGCCGATCGCCGCGCCGGCCACCATGCCGACACCCGTCGCAGCGGCGCGGCCGAAGCCGTGACCCATCTGGTTGCCGATCACACCCCCGATGATGGTTCCGAGCAGCGCACCGCCGCCCGAGCTCTGCTGCTGCACGGCGACCGGCTGCTGGTTGCAGACCTGGCGCGGCACGGCCACTTGCTGGATCACGGGCGTGCTGGAAATCACACGGCCCACTTCCTGGGCACTGGCGACGCCGCAAGACAGGGCGCCAATGCATCCCATCGCTGAAAACAAGACAGCTTTTTTCATCGATGACTCCTTCTGTTGGTTCATGCGCAAATTTTAGGCAATCCAGCCCAAACCTGGGCTTCGGAGAGGTAAAGCGACAGTAAAAGTGTGGCTATCCGCGACTTCCGAGCAACGTCCAGGCGGCGGGATCGAAGCGCCATGCGGGCATGATAAGCAGGCATGCCTACGCCTGATCGCTTCGACCCGGTATTCGCTTCCTACGTGGAGGCGATCGATCGGGTGCGTGGCCGCCTCGACAGCGAGGTGCGCGCGCCGGCAGTGTTCGCTCGCGTCTGGGACGAACTTGGTTGCCGGCCCGAGCGCACCCGCACGATCCTGGTCACCGGCAGCAAGGGCAAGGGAACGGTCGCACGGTTGGTCGCATGGAACCTGCAGCGCGCAGGCCGCCGCGTTGGGCTGGTGACGAGCCCGGAGGAAATCGAACACTTCGACCGTATCCGCATCGACGACCAGCCGATCCCTGCGCGCGATTTCGATCGCTTGCTGGCAAACAGCCTGCCGCTGTTGCACTGCCGGTTGGCCGAAAACTCGCCACAGCGTTACCTGTCCCCCACCGGCATCTTCCTCACGGTGGCGCTGCAGTGGTTTGCGGAACAAGGGCTGGACTGGATCGTGGTCGAAGGCGGCCGTGGCGTTCGCTGGGACGAAATCGGCCAGCTGCAGGCGCGATTGGCGGTAGTCACATCGGTGCTACCCGAGCACGTCGCCGCGCTCGGCGGAAGTTTCCAGGCGGTCGTGCAGGACAAGATGTCGATTGCGTCGCAGGCTGACTTGGCAGTGCTGGGTCCGTCTGTGGCCAGCGCGCACAGCGAGCCCGGCATGCCCGCGTGGTTCGCCCAGTTGTGCGCGATTGCTTCGCATGCGCTGCGGCTGGTCGAGCCCGAGGCGGCGTTCACGGCATTGCCCACGCCCTCGTTCGCCGCGCTTGAGCTGGAGGGCAAGCCCGCGGTGTGCGAAGCATTGGTCAGCGGCGCATCCATCGATCCTGAAGCCCTGCGCCACGCCTTGCCCGCAGATTCGCTCGTTGTTCTCGGCCTCTCCGACGACAAGGACGTTGCAGGAATTCTTGCGCGGCTGAAGCAATGCCGCTTCGATCGATTCGCCGCTTTCGAGCTGCGAAGTGATGCCGGTTATGTGACTTCGCGCTGGCTCGTGGACAATCCGCGCGTGCAGTCACTCGGAACCCTCGACGTCGTCCACCCGGACACCCTGGCCCTGCGTTCAACGCTGAAACGGCTCGCGCAGGAGCACCCTGGCCTTTACATCGCAGGCGTGCAGCTTTTCATGCGATCGGTGCGGCTGGCATTGAATCTGCGCCGGGCGGGGGCGTAGGCATGGCCTGGTGGAACGACATCCGCGCCGGATACGACCCGCTACAGATCAAGCTGGGGCTCGATCGCCTGCAGAACGCGTTGCAAAGCCTGCCGCGCCGGCCGCTGGGCGACTGCATCGTCATCACCGTGGCCGGCACCAATGGCAAGGGCTCGACCTGCGCGATGCTGGAAAGCATCCTGCGCCACGCCGGTTACCGCACCGGCCTCTACACCTCGCCGCACCTCGTCACCTTCCATGAGCGCATCCGGCTGGGCGGCGAGATGGTGGGTGACGGCCAGCTCGATGAGGCCTATGGCATCGCGCACCCGCTGGCTCAGGCGCATGGGCTCACGCTGTTCGAGCTGGACACGCTGGCGGCCGTGCTGGCACTGGACGCCGCGCGTCCCGATGTCACCATCCTCGAAGTGGGGCTGGGTGGGCGGCTCGACGCGGTCAACGTGATCGACACCGACTGCGCGGTGATCACCAGCATCGACCTCGACCACATGGAATTCCTCGGGCCGGATCGCGAGAGCATCGGCAGAGAGAAGGCCGGCATCCTGCGCAGCGGCAAGCCCGCGATCGTGAGCGACCCGGTGCCGCCGCAGTCGGTCATCGACCGCGCCCATGAAATCGGCGCCGACCTGTGGCTCGCCGGGCGCGACTTCAACGTCTCGGGCGACAAGCAGCAGTGGGGCTGGGCCGGGCGCGGACGCAGGTATTCGGGACTGGGCTACCCGGCTTTGCGCGGCGCCAATCAGTTGGTGAATGCGGCCGGCGTGCTGGCGGCACTGGAGGCGCTGCGGATGCGCCTGCCGGTCACCGCGCAGGCGATCCGCAGCGGCATGGCGATGGTCGAACTGCCGGGGCGTTTCCAGATGGTGCCAGGGCAGCCCGCGCTGGTGCTGGACGTGGCACACAACCCGCACTCGGTTGCCGCGCTCGCTGCCAACCTCGACGCGATGGGTTTCTTTCCGTGCACGCACGCGGTGTTCGGCGCGATGGCCGACAAGGATTTGGTGCAAATGTTCCGCAAGATCGGCCCGCTGGTGGACCGCTGGTACTTCACCGACCTGCCGACGCCGCGCGCGCAGACCGCGCAAAAGCTGCAGGAGATCTGGCAGGTGGCCGCCGCACCGCGCCAGTTGCCGGTGAGCACACACGCCGACCCGATGGATGCCTTTCGCGCCGCGGTGGCTGCCGCGGACCCCGCTGATAGAATCGTGGTGTTCGGATCGTTCTACACCGTGGGGGGCGTGCTGAGGGACGGGGTGCCCCGCCTCGCTGCCAAACACGTGTAGGTCCCACGCACCACCAGCCGACGGTTCCATGGCCTTTTTCAAATTGCGCAAGGGTGGCGACGACACCGCGGCCACCGCACGGCAGCCCGAAAGCGTCGAGGTCATGCGCAGGCGCGCCAGGCATCGCCTCATCGGCGCCGGCGTTCTGGTGCTGGTTGCCGTCGTCGGCTTCCCGCTGTTGTTTGACACGCAGCCGCGACCGATCGCGGTCGACATCCCGATCGAGATTCCCGACCGCAACAAGGTCAAGCCCTTGACCAGACCCGTGACGGCGCCTGCGCAGACTTCCGTTGCGCAGGCCCCTGTGGCTTCGGGCACGGTCACGGCGCCCGCAGCGGCCTCGGCCGTGAAGGTCGAAGCACCCCCGCCGGTCAAGAGCGAGCCCCCAAAAGTCGAAGCCAAGGTGGAACCGAAGGCCGCCGAACCGAAGGCGACTGCGGCATCGCTTCCCGACGACGGCGCGCGCGCGCTGGCCCTGCTGGAAGGCAAGGGCGCCGCTTCGCAGGGTGCCGGCGAAGCGCGCTTCATCGTGCAGGTGGGCGCCTTCGCCGACGACGCCAGGGCCCGCGAGACGCGCCAGAAGGTCGAGCGCGCCGGCATGAAGACCTATACGCATGTCGCCGAAACCAAGGACGGCAAGTTGACCCGCGTTCGCGTGGGGCCTTTCCCGACCAAGGCCGAAGCCGACAAGGCTGCCGAGAAGATCAAGGCCCTGGATTTGGACCCGCACGTCCTCAAGTTGTAGATGGCAGTCCTGGATTGGGTGTTCCTGGCGGTGCTGGCCGCCTCACTGCTGTTGGGCGCTTGGCGCGGACTGGTGTACGAAGTGCTTTCAGTGATCAGCTGGATCGCGGCTTTCCTTGGGGCCCAGTTGTTCGCGCCGGATGTGGCAGCGCTGCTGCCCATGGGCAATGCGACGCAGGCGGTGCGCTACCTCGCGGCCTTCCTGCTAGTGTTCATCGCAGTGGTGTTTACCGGCGCATTGCTCGCGTGGGGCATCAAGAAGGCGATCGAGGCCGTGGGCCTGCGGCCGGTGGACCGCGTTCTGGGCGCGATGTTCGGCGTGCTGCGCGGCGCGCTGCTGCTGATGGCGGTGGCGGTGGTGGTGAACATGACGTCGCTCCAGCGCAGCAGCTGGTGGACGGAATCGAAGGGCGCCGACGCATCCACGGCGGCGCTCAAGCAATTGAAGCCGGTGTTGCCCGAGCGGTTCGGGCAGTACCTGCCGGGTTAGCAAGCAGTCAGCAGTACCAACGGGAAGTCATCATGTGCGGAATCGTCGGCGTCGTCAGTAACGCGCCCGTCAACCAGTTGATCTATGACGCATTGCTGTTGTTGCAGCATCGCGGGCAGGACGCCGCGGGCATCGTCACGCAGCTGGAGCGCAAGTTCTTCATGCACAAGGCCAAGGGCATGGTGCGCGACGTGTTCCGCACCCGCAACATGCGCGGCCTGCCCGGCACCTCGGGGCTGGGCCAGGTGCGCTACCCCACGGCCGGCAACGCCTACAGCGAAGAAGAAGCGCAGCCCTTCTACGTCAACGCGCCCTTCGGCATCGTGCTGGTCCACAACGGCAACCTGACCAACGCGCAGGCGCTGAAGGCCGAACTGTTCAACACCGACCATCGCCACATCAACACCGAGAGCGATTCGGAAGTGCTGCTGAACGTGTTCGCGCACGAGCTCGAACGCGCCACGCGCGGCATCGAACTGCAGCCCGAGGATGTGTTCAAGGCGGTGGCCGCGGTGCACAAGCGCGTGCGCGGCTCGTATGCCGTGATCGTGCTGATCGCCGGCCACGGCGTGGTCGCCTTCCGCGACCCGTATGGCATTCGCCCGCTGTCGCTCGGCCGTGGCAAGGACGGCACCGTAATGGTCGCCAGCGAAAGCGTTTCTCTTGAGGGCACGGGCCATGTGTTTGAGCGGCACGTGCAACCCGGTGAAGCGATCTTCATCGACCTGCAGGGGCACTTGCATTCGCGCCAGTGCGCCGACAACCCGAAGCTGTTCCCCTGCATCTTCGAGTTCGTCTACCTGGCGCGGCCCGACTCGGTGCTTGACGGAATTTCGGTGTATCAGGCGC
>JBKJOM010000144.1:0-4866 GCA_046595775.1 Ramlibacter sp.
TTTCAAGACCATCGAGCCGGTGCTCAAGGCGTTCTGCGAAAACATCTTCCACGTGGGAGCGCCCGGCCACGGCCATGTGCTCAAGCTGGTGAACAACATGATGGCGATGAGCCTTGCGGCCTGCACAGCGGAAGCCTTTGCGGTCGCGTCCAAGGCCGGCCTCGACCTCAACAAGCTCTATCAGGTGATCTCCGCCGGAGGTGTCAACAGCGGCATCTTCCAGATGAGGGCCACCGGCATGCTCAAGGACGGCGACCTCACCGGCCTGAAGTTCGCCATCGGCAATGGCCAGAAAGACCTGCGCTACTTCACCCACATGGCCGAGATGCTGCCGGTGAGCACCTTTATGGGCGAGGCCGCACACCAGACTTTCGTGCAGGCGACCAACATGGGTTTCGGCGACAAGCTGATCGCGTCGCTGTTCGAAGCCCAGGAAAAGATCAACAACGTGAAGATAGTGCCGCGCTGAACCCCCGGCCAGCCAAAGTCAACCCGAAGGAGACAAACATGAGCGATTCCAAGAAAGAAACATCCTCGAGCCGTCGTTCCCTGCTGAAGACCTCGGCGCTGGCGCTGGCGGGTGCGGGCCTGTATGGCGTTGCGCCGTTCTACGGCCCGTGGAAGCACAACCGTGTCTGGGCCCAGGCGGCCCAGAAAAAACCACTGGTGATCGGCCTGACGATGGATGCCTCCGGCCAATACGCTGCCTCGGGCGGTGAGGAAAAACTGGGCGCCATGATGGCCATCAAGGAATTCAACGACAAGGGCGGCGTGCTGGGCCGCCACATCGAGGCCATCCACATCGACACGGAAACGACGCCGGCCACCGGTTCGCGCGTGGCCGAACGCATGATCACTCGCAACGAGGCTGCCTTCCTGGTCGGCGCCATGCACTCGGGCGTGGCTAACGCCATCTCGCAAGTCGCGCAAAAGTACGGCACGGTGTTCTTGAACACCAACTCGAGTTCTCCGACCGAAGCGGGCAAGGATTGCCACCGCGCCAAGTTCGTCTGGGACGGCAACGGCACCAACTTCTCCAACGCCATCGTCAAGAGCGCGATGAAGACCAGCGGCAAGAACTGGGTGCTGCTCACCAACGACTATGTCTGGGGCCACCAGACCTCGAAGGCCACCCGCGCGGTGATCGAGGCCAACGGAGGCAAGGTGGTGGATGAATTGTTGGTCCCGCAGAACACGCGCGACTTCTCCGCCTACCTGCTCAAGCTGCAGCAGATCAAGCCCAACGTGGTTGCCACGGCGGTGGGGGGCGATGACATCAAGGCGCTGCGCCAGCAGGTGGTGCAACTGAAGATGCACCAGACCATGGCCTGGATCAACAACCAGCAGGACTGGCCCGATGTGTACGGCCTTGGGCCGGAGCAGATCTTCGGCGTGTTCGGCACCACCTGGTATTGGCGCCTTGACCTGCCGGGCGTGAAGGAATTCGTCGCCGCCTACCAGAAGCAGTTCCCCGGCATGGCGATCCGCGTTCCCGGAAACGTGTTCCACAACTCCTACATGGCGACCCGCGAGCTGCTGCGCTGCGTGCACGAAGCCGGCACCACCAACAACCTGGCCGTCATCAAGAAACTGGAAGGCCGCAAGATGACCGCGGCCGACCGCCTGCAGCACTTTGACGCCTGGATCGACCCGGTCACGCACCACTGCCAGCAGACCATTTACATGGCAGCCTATAACGACAAGCCGGCCGAGAAGGACGATCTCTTCCGCATCCTGTCACAGATCGACCCCAAGGAAGTGGTCGACAAAGACGCCGCCGGCGCCTGCAAACTGGAAAGTTACGACGCCACACCCAGCTACGAAGTCTGAGCGTGGCAGCCCTGTCCCAGCTCCTGCCGCACCTGGCCAACGGCATCTCGCTGGGGCTGCTGTTCGCTCTGATCGCGCTGGGCTTCATGTTGATCGTGGGCGTGATGGAGACCATCAACCTGGCGCATGGCTCGCTGTTCGCGCTGGGCATGTACTTTGCGCTGTTCTTTATCTCGCCCCAGCTCGGGTGGTTCCCGGAACTGCAGGCCCGGTACATGGCGTTGCCCATCGAGACGCGCTACCTTGTCGCGTTGTTCCTGGCGCCGGTGTTTGTGGGCGTGTTCGGCATGTTGCTGGAGTTGTGCCTGCGCCGCACTTATGGGCGCGATCCGTTGTACGGCCTGCTACTGACTTTCGGCGCAGCGCTGGTGATCGAGGAGACCATTCGCCTGGTCTGGGGCTCGAATGAAAAGCAGCTGACCCTGCCCGCGGCGATCTCCGGTGCCTTCATGGTGGGCGACCTGATCTATTCAAAGTATCGCTTCTTTGCCAGCGGATTCGCCGTGCTGATGATCCTCGCGTTGTGGCTGTTCCTGGAGAAAACGCCTTACGGCGCGATCATCAAGGCCGGCGCGCACGACAGCGAGATGGTGCGTGCGCTGGGCATCAACCTCGCGCGGCTTCGACTGCTGGTGTTCGGCATCGGGGTTTCACTGGCGGCGATCGCCGGTGTGGTGATGGCGCCCATCTGGGGCATCCGTCCTCACGTCGGTGTGGACGCCGTTGTCCCCGCGTTCCTGATCATCGTGCTCGGCGGCGTAGGCTCCCTGTGGGGTGCGGTAGCAGCAGGCCTGATGGTGGGCATGGTGGTCGGCCTGACCGGCGCGTATGCTTCCGAATGGTCGCTGATGTCCATGTACCTGTTGTTCATTGCCGTGGTGACATTCCGCTCCCGTGGCCTGTTTGGAAAGAAGAGCGTGCTCGATGTTTGAGGTCTTGAAGGGCAAGGTGGCCATCGTCACCGGGGCCGCGGGCACCATGGGTTTGGCGGCCACGAAAGTGCTGCTGGAGGATGGCTGCAAAGTAGCGATGGTCGACTTCAATCGCGTGCGCAATGAGGAAATGGCGCAGCAGCTCGGTCCGGGCGCGCAAGCCTTCTCCTTCGACATCAGCGACGCGGCCGCGGTGCGCTCTGGCTACGAGAGCATTACGCTTGCATTGGGCCAGGCGGACATCCTGGTGAACAATGCCGGCATCCTGTCCAACAACAAGGCTGAGGCCACCGAGCCGGCCGAATGGCGGCGTGTGCTTGGCGCCAACCTCGACGGCGCTTTCTACCTTGCGCAGCAGGTGATGCCGGCAATGAAGGCTGCGCGCTGGGGCCGCATCATCAACACCTGCTCGCTGGCCGCCAAGACCGGCGGGCTGACGGCCGGCACTGCGTATTCGGTTTCGAAGGGCGCGATGACATCTCTCACGTTCTCGCTGGCGCGCGAGCTGGCTTCGTTCGGTGTCACGGCCAATGGCATCTCGCCGGCCTACGTGAAGACGCCGATGATCACCGAACAATTGAATGAAGAGCAGCGGCAGAAGCTGTTGAAGGACATTCCGCTTGGGCGTTTTTGCGAGCCGGAAGAGTTCGCGCATGTGGTGCGCTTTCTCGCTTCGCCTCTGGCCGGCTTCATCACCGGGGAGATCGTCGATCTCAACGGCGGACTGTTGATGGACTGAGCATGGCTGAAATCACACCGCGCATCGATTTTCAGAAAGAGCTCTCCGGCCAGTTCAGCCTGAAGGGCAAGACGGCCTACGTGCCCGGTGGCTACGGCGGCATCGGCGAGGCGATTGCGTGGTCGCTCGCGCTGGCGGGGGCGAAAGTGGCTGTATCGGGCCGCGACGAAACGAAGGCCAAAGCGCTGGCGGATGAATTGAACGCGACGGGGCACGAAGCCATCGGCCTGGCGATGGACGCCCATTCGGTTGGCAGCATCCAGTCATCCGTCGATGGGGTGGCCGAGGCCTTCGGCGGTCTGGACATCCTGGTCAACTGCGTCGGCATGCAACGCGAGCAGGCGCTGTTGGACGTGACGGAGGAAACCTTCGACGAACTCCTGCAGGTCAACCTCAAAGCGGCCATGTTCCTGGCCCAAGCCGCCGCCAAACACCAGATCGCCGGCACGCGCGGCGGCTCGCAGGTGCACCTGCTGTCGGTGCGCGCCCAACTCGGTCTTCGCGGCCGCGGTTACTCGGCCTACTGCGCGACTAAAGGTGGGCTCGTCATGCTGATACGCCAGCATGCAAGCGAACTGGCCGTGCACAACATCACTGTCAACGGCATCGCGCCGACGGTGGTGCGGACCGAGATGGCGCGGCATTGGCTGGAGAACCCAGATACCCGGGCGCAGGTGCTGGGACGCATTCCACTAGGGCGCGTGGCCGACCCCAGGGATGTGGCGGGCGCGGCGGTGTTCTTCGCCAGTCCGGCCGCCTCTTTTGTTACCGGCCAGGTGCTCTACATCGACGGTGGCATCACGGCCAGTCAGTAATCCACCCGGTTTCAATTGGCCTGGCAATCGTTTATTTTCAAGTGACACCCAACCGAAGGAGACATCATGAACAAGCGGTACTTTTCCGTTCTGTGCGCGGCGATTCTGTCCATCAGTGCGACGGGCATCTCAATGCCCGTCGCGGCCCAGTCCAAGGTCGTGTGGAAAGCGTCGGATGTGCATCCACTGGGCTATCCTACTGTGGAAGCCATCGTGCGCATGGGCAAGAAGCTGGAAGCCCAGACCAACGGCCGAATTTCCATCCAGATGTACCCTTCGATGCAGTTGGGCGGCGAAAAGGAAATGATCGAACAGGCGCAGGTCGGGGCGCTGCAGATCGCGCGCATTTCCGTGGGCGCGATGGGGCCCGTGGTCGATGACCTCAATGTCTTCAACCTGCCATTCATCTTTCGCGATGAAGAGCACATGCGCAAGGTCATCGACGGGCCCATTGGCGCCGAGCTGCTGGACAAGATCAACAACAACCCGGCTTCGCGCATCGTCGCCCTCGGCTGGATGGACGCGGGCGTGCGCAACGTCTATGGCAAAA
>JBKJOM010000166.1:0-8534 GCA_046595775.1 Ramlibacter sp.
GATTTACCAGGAATCGAGCCTGGTGATCCGCGCGATCCGCGACTACTTCAACAGCGACATCGGCGACATTTTGTTCGACACCGACGACGTCTACGAACAAGCCCGCCAGTTCATGGCCCACGTGATGCCCGAGCACGAGCACCGCGTCAAGCGTTACCGCGACGACGCGCCGCTGTTCAGCCGCTTCCAGATCGAGCACCAGATTGAATCGGCCTACGCCCGCACGGTACAGCTGCCTTCGGGCGGCGCGATTGTGATCGACCACACTGAAGCTTTGGTGTCAGTCGACGTCAACTCGGCCCGCGCCATCAAGGGCGGCGACATTGAAGAAACCGCGACCCGCACCAACCTGGAAGCCGCCGACGAAGTCGCGCGCCAGATGCGCTTGCGTGACCTGGGCGGCCTGATCGTCATCGACTTTATCGACATGGAAGAGTCGCGCAACCGCCGCGACGTTGAAAACCGCCTGCGCGATGCGCTGCGCCAGGATCGCGCGCGCGTGCAGTTCGGCACCATCAGCAAATTCGGCCTGATGGAAATGAGCCGTCAGCGGCTGCGCCCGGCTTTGTCTGAAGGTGCCTCGATCCCTTGCCCGCGTTGCGGCGGCCACGGCCACATTCGCGACACCGAGAGCTCGGCCTTGCAGATCCTGCGGATCATCCAGGAAGAGTCGATGAAAGACGGCACCGCCGCCGTACATGTGCAGGTGCCGGTGGAAGTCGCCTCGTTCCTGTTGAACGAGAAGCGCGCCGAGATCGCGAAGATCGAGCTCAAACAGCGCATCGGCGTGATCATGATCCCCAACAAGACGCTGGAGACGCCGCACTACCGGCTGGAACGCCTGAAGCACGACGACCCGCGCCTGGACAGCCTGCAGGCCAGCTACCACATGGCCGAGGAGATCGAAGACCCGACCACGGTGACGCGCCGCACGCACGAGCGCACCAACAAGCAGGAGCCCATCATCAAGGGCGTGCTGCCCGACGCCCCGGCACCTGTCGCGCAACCCAGGCCCGAGACGCCGAAACCTCAACCGGTGGCCGCAAAGGCTCCTGTCGCCGCTCCGGCTCCGACTCCGGCTGCCGCTCGCGTGCCGGCACCTGCCGCAGCCGCCGAGACGGGATTCATGGGCTGGCTCAAGAGCCTGTTCGGCTCTGCGCCCCCGCCCGCCCCGGCCAAGCCCGTGGCTGAGGCGAAGAAGGAAGAAAAGCGCGAGGGTGGCCGTGACGGCAGCCGCGGTGAGGGTCGTGGTGACGGCCGGGGCGATCGCCGCGGCGGCCGCGATGGCCGGGGCCGTGGACGCGACGGCGATCGCCGCGACGGTCGCCGTGAAGGCGAACCGCGCCGCGACCGCGCTGCCGCTGAAGGTGGCGAAGGCCAGCCGCAGCAGCAACGCGACGGGCGGGGACGCGACGGCGAGCAGCGCCGCGGTGACCGTCCCCCGCGTGGTGACGGACGCGGCGAAGGCCGCGGCGGTGAACGTGATGGCCAGCGCGAAAGCCGCGGTGACCGCGGTGGCCAGCGCGACCGGCGCGAGCCGATGGAAGCGCGCGGTGGCGAGAACGCCGAAGGCGCGGCGCAGAACCTGCAAGTTGGCGATGGCTCCGAGCAGCGCCAGGACCATGGACCGCGCGGTGAGCGCGGCGAAGGCCGGGGTGAGCGCCGCGAGCGTGGCGAACGCGGTGGCCGCCGCAACGACCGCGCTCCGCGTGAAGGCGCACCCGTGGCCGAAGGCGCCGAGGCTCAGCCGACCGGCGAACAGCAACCCCAGCTGCCGGTCGCAGGCATGCCGGAAAGTGCGAACGAACCGCGCCGCGATGGCCCCGAGGGCGAAGAGCGCCGCGAGCGCCGTTCGCGCGATCGTTATGGCCGCGACCGCCGCGAACGTGGCCCGCGTGAAGACGGCCCGCGTGACGAAAGCCAGCGTGACGAAAGCCAGCGCGACGCCGGCACGCCGGGCTCCAGCGAAGGTGCGGCGCCGGAGCGCTCCGAATCTTCGGAAAGCATGGAGCGCACGCGTTACCCCACGGGCTTCGTGGAGGAACAAGGCGGCGTGAGCCAGGAAGCCCCGGCCCAGTCGCCCATAGCGGCTGCTCCTGCTCCCGTGGTCTCAGCACCGGCGAAGGCGCCTGCACCGGTGCAGGCCAGCGCCGTCCGCGGACTGCCCCAGGTAGCGAGCTTCGAGCTGCCGGTCGATCAACTCGCACAGGTCGCTGAAGGTTCGGGCCTGCAGTGGGTGAACTCCGACGCAGACAAGATCGCTGCGGCGCACGCCGCGATGGCCGCGGAGCCGAAGCCGGTCCATGTTCCGCGCGAACGCCCTCCGGTCATCGAGATCGCCGAGGGTCCGCTGGTGCTGGTGGAAACCAAGCGCGACCTGCGCGACCTGAAACTGCCCTTCGAGCAAGGTAACTTGCTCTGAGTCGCTGAAGCCGCCGGAAGGCAGCGCCGGCTACTCCCCGGCCGCGCGCTTCCACGCCTGCGCGGCACTGGTTTCGTCGCCGCGCTGCTCGGCCAACTGGGCCACCGCTCGCCATGCGTTGCGATGCAGCCTGCTGTCGTGCAGGCCCATCGACGCCTGGCCCATCAGCTGCTGTGCCTTGCCCCAAAGCTGGCGCTTCATGCAGGCCATGCCAGCCAGGTATTGCAAGGTGGCGTCTCGGGGGTTGGCGCGTTGCGCGGTCTCGATGCGCGCAAGCCATGCGCCGTCCAGGCTGTCCAGCCCGAGTTCGAGCGTGTTCACCAGCTTGACCTTCATGGCGTCACCCATGTCGTCCTGAGCCTCCCATGCAGGCAGCAGCCAGTCGCGCGCCAGATGCGCATCGCCGCCCAGCGTCATCAGACGGTTCGCCGCGTGGATCGCGAGTTCGGGCATGGCGCGCTCGGCAGTCTCGAGCGAAGCCCAAGCCCGCATCAACTGCGCGACATCATGTGCGCCATTGAGCAGGTCGACGGCGAGGCCGCGCACGATGCTTTGCGCAGCGCCGCTGGAGAACGCACGATGCTTGGCCAGCAGCCTTGCGGTCTCAAGAGCTTCAGCCGTCTGGCGCGCAAGCCGCGCAGCCTTCAGTTTGATGCGCAGTGCGACAGTGCGGCGGGCCGCGCCTTGCGGCAGTTCGCGCAGCCACGCAATCGCGGCGTCGGGCTCGCGGTCATCCAGCGACCAGCGTGCGGCGCGCAGTAGCGCGCCTTCGTGGGTCTCCTGTGAGTCGCGCGCTGAAGACTGTTCCAGCGCCAGCTTGAGGTGCTCCTCACGGGCGCCACGGTCCTGCAAAGCCTGGGCGCTCTCGCCGGCCAGCAGGTGGGCCAGCATCCGGAGCTGGCCGGCATTGGCCGGGGAATGGCCGCCCGCTGTGAGGGATCGTTCCTGGCCGAGCGCAGCTTCGGCCGACTTGCGTGCTCGGATGAAGCGTCCCGCCATGAGGTGCGAAATCGCATCGAGCAAGGCCGCGTGCATCGCGCGCTCCTTCTGCTGCGTGCGCCAGCGAAGGGCTTGGCGCGGCATGTCGAACAGTGCCGACATCGCACCCACCACCAGGTACATGAACACGAAAGCGCCGGCGAGCAGCAGCAGGACCAGGTTCAGGGACAGGTCGACACGCCACGGCGGCCAGAACACCGTGACCGTGCCCTGGTTGTTGCCGGCAAACAGGGCGATCGCGACGGCGATGCCGAAGAGGCCGAGGAGCCAGAGGGCTGCACGCATCTCAGCGCCCGCCCGGCCGCCCGAAGGGCGCTGACGGCCCCCTCGGGGGGCAGGGAACGAAGTGACCGTGGGGGCTCAATTTTAGATTACCTGCCCGCGGCGGCGGTGGTGAGCACGGCCAGTGTCTCGTCGATGCGCGGCAGCTCGAGCGTGCGCAACTGCCCTTGCACCTGCTGCAGTTGGGTGAGCACAAGCTGCGTCTTGCGAGAGCTCGCGTCGAAGTATTTCTTCACGGCAACTCCGGCGCCTGCAACGTCAGCGCGCGCCGAATCGGTCTGCCGCGACAACAATGCCAGTCTCGCGTTGAGCAGCTTGAGCTTGACGTTCTCGCGCACGAAGAATGCCTGCTCGGGTGCGACCAGCACGGCCTCGGGCTGGTCGATCCGGCTCACCCGCACCAGTCCGCGAGCCTCTTCCTGCACGTTGCCCAGGGCCTGCTCCCACCAGGAGGCGTTGACGGCATTGACTGCGCGCGGGGTGGACGCCGGCGCGCGCGCACCTACTGCATTGGCCAGCGGCAGTTCATCGACTTGGCGCACCAGTTCATCGAGCCGTGTGAGCAGCCCCGGTACGTCGGTGACGCTGGCGGCCTTGATGCGGTCGATGTCGCGAACGACAGCCGCGCGCACGCGCGACAGGCGGGGCTGGCCGCCGCGTTCGAGCCGCTGGTCGGCGCTGCGCATCGCCGCGAGCAGCGGCTCGACGCTACCCGTCACCTGTGCCTGCTGCAGCGCGAGGCGCAACGCGGCCTCGATGTCGACCAACATGTTCTCGTCACGCGAGCGGGACATGCTCTGCACGAGTTCCTCGACCTGCGCGCGCTGCAGTGCGACTTCCCCCAGTCTTGTGTCGAGCACGGCCTGGCGAGCCGCCGTTTCGCGCGCAAGCTCCTGGGCCTGCTTGGCCATGGCACGCGCTTCCACGGAGGTGGCACCGGCCTCCTGGCTTTGCCGCGCGAGCTGTTCCTGGATGTTGGAGAGCTTTTGCCAGAGCAGGCCGCTCGCGAGGAGCGATGCGAAGGCAATGGCCGCGAACAGGTACAGCGCGCCGCGCGCCAGGGTGATCGCGGCTTGCGGTGCCGGCGTGACCGGGTGCGGGGCAACTTCCAGGACCGGAACCTGGCTTTCGGCGAGGGGCTGGCCTGGGGCATCGGGATTCATCGCAGGGATTCTAGGGCGGCCACCACGTCGTCCATGGCCGGTCGTGACTCGCAAACAACACCAAACGTAGCATCACGCGCGGCTTGCGCGATACGCGGGTGGGTGGCGACGGCGTCGGCGCCGGCCCAGTCCTGTCCCGGCAGCAGTGTGCGCAGTTGCGAAATGGCCTGCGAGCTGCTGAACAGCCAAGTGGCGCCATCGGCGCATTCGAACGCGAGTTGCCTTTGGTGCTCCGTCCACTCGGGCAGGTCGCGGAGGTAGGCAACGACAACCTGCACCCGCGCGCCCGTATTGGCCAGTTGCCCCGCCAGCCAGTCACGGCCCGCGGCCTGGCCCGTGGCGGCATCGCCCCCGCGCACGATCAGCACGCTGTCGCCCGGACGAACCTGGGCAGCCACTTGCCGCCACAGCGCCTCGGAGTCGAACTGCGCGGAGTGTTCCGGCGGCATATCCACCGCCGATGCAGGCACGCCGGCCTCAACCAGTGCATTGCGTGTCCCGTTGCCAGTGGCCCAGGCCCGCACCGCCGCGGGCCACTGCGCGCCGGCGGATTGAGCGAAGAATTCGCGCACGGCATTCGCGCTGACGAACATGGCGGCGCGTTGCGATGGCAAAAGACGCCACGCGTCCGCCAGGTCCTGGGTTCGCGCTGCGGGCCGGATTTCAATCAGGGGCAATGCCACGGCATCGAAGCCGCGGCGGCGCAGTTCGCAGACCCAGCCTTCGCACTCCGCAGCCGGCCGTGTCACGACGACACGCATCGGCTTTCCTTCAATGCGCGCCGGCGGCGCGCAACCGGGCCGCGACTTCGCCGCCGAGGCGAATCGCCTGTTCCAGGGCAGCGACGGCGCTGGCGCTCTGCTCGCGCAACAGCGAACCCGAACCTTCCGCTTCGCCCCAGGCAGCGCGCAGCTGCAGGTACTCGCCGGAGAACATCGCGTACGCGGCCAGCGGCATCGAGCAACTGCCGCCGAGGGCTCGGCTGACCTCGCGCTCGGCGGCCACGGCAAGCCATGTCGCCTGGTGTGCAAGAGGCGCCAGCGCCTCGAGCAAGTCGGCTCGGTCGGCACGCACTTCGATGCCGAGCGCGCCCTGGCCCGCCGCCGGCAACATCTGCTCCGGCTCGAACACCGTGCGAATGCGCTCCACCAGGCCCAGGCGCTTGAGGCCCGCAGCCGCCAGCACGATCGCGTCGTATTGGTCGTCGTCGAGTTTGCGCAGGCGCGTGTCAAGGTTGCCGCGCAGGGGTTCGATCTTCAGGTCGGGCCGCTGCGCGCGCAGCAGCACCACGCGGCGCAGGCTGGAAGTGCCGATGACGGCGCCTTGCGGCAGTTCTTCCAGCGAAGCAAAACGATTGGAGACGAAGGCATCGCGTGGATCTTCGCGCTCCATCACGCAGGCCAGCGCGAAGCCCGCGGGCAACTCCATCGGCACATCCTTGAGCGAATGCACGGCGATGTCGGCGCGGCCTTCTTCGAGCGCGACTTCGAGCTCTTTCACGAACAGGCCCTTGCCGCCGACCTTCGAGAGGCTCCGGTCGAGGATCTGGTCGCCACGCGTGGTCATTCCCAGCAGGGCGACTTCGTGACCACGCTCCACGAGCAGCGCCTTCACGTGCTCGGCCTGCCACATCGCAAGGCGCCTTTCACGGGTGGCGATGACCAGCTTGCTCAATGAACGTCACCTGCTTGTAAAGGTCGGGGAAAGTCAATGCTAGCATGCACGTTGCTCAAGAACTAAGCACGCCGCAGCACGAGAGACCATGCCGCCACCATCGCCCGAGCCCTCGCTGTCACCCGCCCGCCGCTCCCGCGACAACGAGCGCCCGCTGGTCGAGGACATCCGATTTCTGGGCCGCATCCTGGGCGATGTGATCCGCAAGCAGCAAGGCGTCGAGGCTTACGAGCTGGTCGAGCGCATCCGCAAGTTGTCGGTGGCATTCCGCCGAGACGCCGACCACGAGGCCGACCGCGCGCTCAAGACCCTGTTGAAGTCGCTCACGGGCGAGCAGACCGTCAGCGTGATCCGTGCCTTCACTTATTTCAGCCACCTGGCCAACCTGGCGGAGGACCGCCACCACATCCGCCGCCGCGCGATCCATGAGCGCGCCGGTGACACGCAGGAAGGCAGTATCGAAGTGGCGCTGGCCCGCTTGCGCTGGGCCGGTATCCACGCCAGGACTGTTTCGCAGACGCTGGCCCAAAGCTATGTCTCGCCGGTGCTCACCGCCCACCCGACCGAAGTGCAGCGCAAGAGCATCCTGGACGCCGAGCGCGACATCGCCAACCTGCTGACCGGACGCGACGAGGTCAAGGCGCGTTCCCTGCCCAAGGATGCGCTCGCGCCGCGTGAGCTGGCCGCCAACGAAGCGCAGATCCGCGCACGCGTCATGCAGCTTTGGCAGACACGCCTCCTGCGATTTACCAAGCTGACCGTGGCCGACGAAATCGAGAACGCGCTGTCGTACTACGAAGCCACCTTCCTGCGCGAGATTCCCAAGCTCTACGCCGAACTCGAGCGCGAACTGGGCAACCATCCGGTCGCCAGCTTCCTGCGCATGGGCCAGTGGATCGGCGGCGATCGCGACGGCAATCCGAACGTGACCGCGCAGACCCTGGAGTACGCGATGCGGCGCCAGTCCGAAGTCGCGCTGCGCCACTTCCTCACCGAGGTGCACTACCTCGGCGGTGAACTGTCGCTGTCGGCAATGCTGGTGCAGGTGACGCCCTCGATGCGTACCCTGGCCGACAACTCGCCGGACGTCACCGAACACCGGCTGGACGAACCCTACCGCCGCGCACTGACCGGCATGTACTCGCGCCTGGCCGCGACGCTGAAGGAATTCACCGGTGGTGACGCCGCGCGCCATGCAGTGCCGCCGCAGAACCCCTATTGGCACGCCGAGGATTTTCTGGCCGACCTGCGCACCATCGAACACTCGCTGCTCGCGCACCACGGCGCTGCGCTGGTAACGCAGCGCCTGCGCCCGCTGATTCGCGCCGTGGAAGTGTTTGGCTTCCACCTCGCCACCGTCGACCTGCGCCAGAGTTCGGACCAGCACGAGCTGGTGGTCGCCGAATTGCTCGCCACCGCGCGCGTCGAGCCGCATTACGCCAAGCTCGCCGAGACTGCCAAGCGCGCGCTGCTGGTCAAACTGCTGAACGATGCCCGGCCTTTGCGCGTGATGGGCGCGAACTACAGCGAGCTGGCGCACAAGGAGATCGCGATCTTCGAGGCCGCGCGCCGCATCCGCGAGCGCCTCGGGCACCAGTCGATCAGGCACTACATCATCAGCCACACCGAGACGGTGAGCGACCTGCTGGAGGTGCTGCTCCTGCAAAAGGAAGTCGGCCTGATGCAAGGCACGCTGGACGACAAGGCGCGAGCGGAACTGATCGTCGTGCCGCTGTTCGAGACCATCGAAGACCTTCGCAATGCGGCGCCGATCATGCGGGAGTTCTATGCGCAACCCGGCATCGCGAAACTGGTGCAACGCTCCGGCGCCGAGCAGGACATCATGCTGGGCTACAGCGACAGCAACAAGGATGGCGGCATCTTCACCAGCAACTGGGAGCTGTACCGCGCAGAAATTGCGCTGGTGGAGCTGTTTGACCAACTGGCCGGCCGAGCCGCCGGGCCGCCCCAAGGCCGGGAAGCCCCCATGGGGG
>JBKJOM010000284.1:0-6416 GCA_046595775.1 Ramlibacter sp.
GCTGCGGCAAGACCACGCTGGGGCGGGCCTTGGTGGGCCTGCACCCGCCAACCCGCGGCAGCATCCGCTTCAAGGGCGAAGACCTGGCCGCCATGACGCCGGCCGGGCGCAAGCGCAGCAAATGCGCGATCCAGATGATCTTCCAGGATCCCTATGAGTCGCTGAACCCGCGCCTGCCGGTTTCGGACGTGATCACTGAGCCGCTGGTGATCCACGGCATCGGCACGCGCGCCGAGCGCATGGAGCGGGCCCGCGGGCTGATCACCCTGGTGGGGCTGCCGGTGGACGCGCTGAACCGCTACCCGCACCAGTTCTCTGGCGGCCAGCGCCAGCGCATCGCCATTGCCCGGGCGCTGGGGCCGGAACCGGAATTGATGGTGGCAGATGAACCCCTGTCAGCGCTGGACGTGTCGATCCAGAGCCAGATCCTGAACCTGATGAGCGAACTGCGCGAGCAGCGGCGCCTGAGTTTCCTGTTCATCAGCCACGACTTGGCGGCGGTGCACCATCTGGCAGACCGGGTGGCTGTGATGTACCTCGGTCGACTGGTCGAAGTAGCGCCGCGCGAGCTCCTCTATGCAACGCCGAGCCACCCTTACACCCGGGCCCTGATCGAGGCCATCCCGCGGGTCGGGCAGGGCCGGCGCAGTCGAGGACGGACCATCCAGGGCGATCTGCCGAGCCCAATGAGTCCACCTGGCGGCTGCGCCTTCCACCCGCGCTGCCCCAAGGCCCAAGCCATCTGCCGCGTGGAAGCACCGGTGTTGCTTCCGGCGCCTGGGCGGCCGGCACAAGTGGCGGCCTGCCACTTCAAGGACTGAGGCGAGGCCATGCTGCGCTTCATCGTTTCGCGCCTGCTGCAGAGCCTGGTGGTGCTGCTGGTGATGTCGTTTCTGATCTACGGGCTGATCGGCCTGATGCCGGGCGATCCGATCGACATCATGGTCAATTCAAACCCCGGCTATTCGGCCCAGGACGTGGCTCGCCTGCGGGCCCAGTACGGCCTGGACCAACCCCTGGTGCTGCGCTATTGGCGCTGGCTACAGGCCGCCCTCACGCTGGACTTCGGCTACTCGCGCACCTATTCGCAGCCGGTGTCGGTGATCATGGTGCCGGCGCTGATACAGACCGGCAAACTGGTTGGCCTTTCCTTCCTGTTGTTCAGCGTGCTGGCCCTGGCCCTGGGCACTGCCGCCGCCCTGACCAAAGGCACGGTGCTGGACCGGCTGATCAACTTGCTGGCCTTTGCGGGCATCTCTGTGCCGGTGTTCTTCCTGGCGCTGATGCTGATCTACCTCTTCGCGGTGCGCCTGGGCTGGCTGCCGGCCAGCGGCATGTTCACCATCGGCGGCGCCGGAGGCCTGGCCGACAACACCAGGTACTACGTGCTGCCGGTGCTCACGCTCACCGCCGCCTTTGCCGGGCGCTTCACCCGATTCACCCGGGCCTCGATGGTGGAGGTGCTGCGCATGGACTACATCCGAACCGCGCGGGCCAAGGGCGCCGGCCCGCTGCGCGTGGTCTTCAAGCATGCCCTTCGCAATGCGCTGATTCCGGTGGTGACGGTGCTGGCCCTCAGCTTTGGCGCGCTGCTCGGCGGGGCCCTGATCACCGAGACCATGTTTGCCCAGCGCGGCATGGGCAAGCTGATCTTCGAAGCCATCATGGGCAACGATTTCAACCTGGCGCTGATGGGCCTGCTGTTCGCCACCTCGGCGACGCTGGTCTCGAACCTGGTGGCCGACATCGCCTACGCCTGGCTGGACCCAAGGATTTCGCTGTCATGAGCGCTACCAACGCGTCCACCGTGGCCAGCGCCAGCGCCAGCGCCAGCGCGGACGCCGCTGCCGTAATCCCCGACCGGCCGCAGCCGGTCTGGCGGCTGCGCTGGCGCCGGCTGCGGCGCAACCGGGCCGCCATGCTGGGCGGCATCGTGCTGCTGCTGCTGGTGCTGTTTGCCGCATCGGCGCCGCTGTACGAACGGCTGATGGGCGTGAATGTCAACGACACCAACCTGCTGGCCCGCTTTGCGCCACCTTCAGCGAAGCACTTGATGGGCACCGACGAGGCCGGTCGCGATGTGCTGGCGCGACTGATGTATGGCGGGCAGATATCGCTGCTGGTCGGCCTGGCCGGCGCCATCAGTGCCGCCCTGATGGGCACGCTGATCGGCCTGGTGGCCGGCTACTACCGCGGCCGCACCGAGGCCCTGCTGATGCGCATCACCGACGGCGTGATCTCGCTGCCGCTGCTGCCGCTGCTGATCGTGTTCGCTGCCATCGACCTGCAGAAGCTCGGCTTTTCCGAAGCCTTCGTGCGCTCGCCCACCGCGAACTTCCTGCGCATCGTGATCATCATCGCCCTGGTCGAATGGACCACAGTGGCTCGCCTGGTGCGTGCCTCCACGCTGGGCCTGATGGCGCGCGAGTACGTGCTGGCGGCGCGTGCCCAGGGTGCCAGCGCCCGGCACATCCTGGGCGTGCACGTGCTGCCCAACACTGCTTCACCGATCATCGTGGCCCTGAGCCTGGCGGTGGGCCAGATCATCCTGCTGGAGAGCACGCTGAGCTTCCTGGGCCTGGGCATCCAGCCGCCTACGCCGAGCTGGGGCAACATGCTGAATAACGCGCAGGAGCTGCTGTCGCGCGCGCCCTCGCTGGCCTTCTATCCTGGGCTGCTGATCTTCACCACGGTGATTGCGGTGAATTTTCTGGGCGATGGATTGCAGGATGCCTTTGACCCGCGAGCAGAGCTCCATTGAGACCCGCTACATTCCAGACCGGAGCTTTGGCAGGCGCTGCTGAAGGGTGCGCCCATCGCGAACGTATGGGGCTACGGCTTGTAAGCCTTGTCAATTGGCTCCTCGACCTGGGCTCGAACCAGGGACCTACGGATTAACAGTCCGGCGCTCTACCGACTGAGCTATCGAGGAACAAGCCTTAAATTATAGCGTCATTTGCCAGGCTTCCCGGCTAGGCCCTCACAGGGCAGCCGAGAGCGTGAGCCGCAACGTCCTCGGGGCGCCCGCGTAAAGGTACACATGGCCGAACTTGTAAGGCGCTTCCTTCCAGTAGCGCCTGTCGGTGAGGTTGTCGAAGCCCAGGGTCCAGGTCATGAGGGCGCCCGCCAGGCGGGTTTCGTAGCGTAGCGATGCATCGACCCGGCTCCAGGCCGGAAGCATCACCGACTCGTCTGCCAGCACCGCACGCCGGCCTTCATGGATCACGTTGCCCAGCAGTTCGAGGCCGGGCACGCCCGCCACTTTCCAAGCCGCATTCAGGCGCGCGACAGTGGCCGGCACGTTCTGGGGCTGCTTGCCGTTGAGGCTGGGGTCGATCGTGCTGCCGTGCCGTTTTGCATCGAGCAGCATCACGCTGCCACCGAGCTTGAGCGGGCCACGAGTCCACTGGGTGGATGCTTCCAGGCCCCGGTGCACCGCGTAGCCGTCGAACTGGCCGGTGCACGACAGGTATTTTCCATTGCAGTAGTCGATGTTGCTCATCGGTCGATGGATGTCGAAAGCGGCTACTTGCCACGCCAGGGACTCATGCGTGCCTTTCAGGCCGATCTCCCACTGGCGTGACTTGAGTGATGGCAGGGTGACGCCCGGGTTCGAGTACAAGCCGTTGTCCGGGACCACCTGCGACTCCACGCCTTGGCCCCAGCTCGCGTAGGCCGTCGTGTCATGGCCGAACTGGTAGCTGACCGCGGCCCACGGTGTCGTCAGGCTTTGTCGGTACGAGGTCGCTCCCGTGCCGTCGGTCGCGATACTGGCCCGGTCCAGCCGTGTATGCCGCAAGCCCAGCCATGCAGACCAGCGCTCGCCCCAGCGGATCACGTCCTGCGCGGACAACTCGAGCGAGCGTTCGTCGCGATTCGTGCCGGCGTAACTCAAGGTGGGATCGGCAGGCACCAGCGCGGATCCATCGATGTTCCCAACACCCACCCAGTTGTACGCGTTGGGGGGCAGGCGGTCACGGACCTTGGTGTGCGTGGCGCCGAACGAGAGGTCGTGCGTCGCGCCACCCAAGGTGGCCTTGCCCTTCAGGCTGAGTGCAGCCACGTCCTGGCGGCGCCGTTCGTTCTCGCTTCGGTAGTCGTAATAGTCGAAGGTGCCGTTGGAGCAGTAGCGATCGTAGTTGCCTTCCGCGCTGCAACCGAAAGGGAAGGCCGTGAAGTCGTCGGTCTTCAGGCGCTGTGTGCCCCATTGCACGGAGAGTTTCCAGTCGCGTGCGATCGCCTGTGTGTAGCGAATGGTTCCTGTCGTCGCCCCGAATTCGGTGGGTTGCACCCAGGCCTGGTTGTTGAGGTTCAGGCGCAGCTTGGGCACCGCGGGCAAGACATTGCCGACCAGGCTGAAGCCAACCTGGCTGGGCTGGCGCTTGTTGCTCCATTCCACTTCGGCCTCGAGCAGCGCATCGCGGCTGATGCGCCAATCTGTTGCCAGTGCGAGCAAGCTGCGCTCGCCGTCGAGGTTGTGCAACAAGGGACGCAGCCGCTCCTGCGCGGCGTTGAGGCGATAGCCGAAGGTGGCGTCGGTGCCGAATCGCCCGCCAAGGTCCACAGCCGCAAGAATCGATGAACGCTGCGTGTATTCGAGCCGCACCTCGCGCAAGTCGCTTCCGGTTGGGCGCTTGACGACATAGTTGACAAGGCCGCCCGGGGCGCTGGTGCCGGCCTGGATGCCGCTGGTGCCCTTGAGGATTTCCACGCGCTCCTTGTTCTCCAGCGGAATCGATGTTTCCGCCGTGATCGGAAGGCCCTCGCGCCGATAGTTGAAGCGGTTGTCCAGGGTGAAGCCGCGGATGGACAGGAAATCCCAGTAGCCCGGCGCGTTGTAGGCGTCCGTCACGGAAGCGTCAAAGCGCGTGAGGTCGGCCAGCCGCCGCGCGCCCGCGGCTTCGATCTGCTTGCGGTCGATGACCGTGGCCGAGGCTGGGACATCCTTCAATGGCACGTCGCCGAAGCCGGTGACGTCGGCGACAGGCGGCGAGGCCTGGCCCGTGATGACCACCGGGCGCAACGTAGTCTGCGCGTGGGCTGCGCCGCAAGCGGCAAGGAGGAGCGCGACGGCGCGCGGGACTGCGCGTTGGCGCAATGAAGGCGAAAAAATTGCCATGACGTTTCTTTCAAACGAAATGGCAGGTCGGCGGAGCCTTGGCATCGATGCGCCCCGAGAAAGAGGCGCTGCCGGAGAGCTTGCTTCCCTGCGCGAGGATTACCTCGAGTCCCCTATTGGGGACTTTGAGATTCGTCTTGCGACTCATCTCAGTCAGGTTCAAAGGGACTTTCTCAGTCGCCGCGGTCAAGCGGCAACACCCCTAGCGAATCACTATCTTAATCGAAGACCGGCGACTCCACGCCCAGCACCTTGTGCAGTTTGGGCGATGTGGTGGTGTATTGCAGGTGGATCTTCTTGTCGGGGAAGATGTACGGCGCGGCGCCGAAAGCCGCCAGCGCGCACTCATGAAAGCCCGAAAGGATCAGCTTCTTCTTGCCCGGGTAGGTGTTGATGTCGCCGACTGCGAAGATGCCGGGCACGTTGGTGGCGAACTTCTCAGTGTCCACCTTGAGTTGCTTGCGCTCGATGTCCAGCCCCCAATCGGCGATCGGGCCCAGCTTGGGCGAGAGACCGAAGAAGACGAGCAACATGTCGAGCGGCACAACGCGCGTGACGGCGTCGCTGCCGGTGACTTTCAGGCCTGCCAGCCGGCCTTCCTTCTCTTCAAAGCCGGTCACCTGGCCGATGACGAACTGCATCTCGTGCGCATCGCACAGTGCATGCATCTTCGCGACCGAGGCGGGCGCGGCCTTGAAGCCGTCGCGCCGGTGAATCAGGATCACGCTGTCGGCCTGGTTCGGGCCTTCCTGCGCGAAGTTCAGCGCCCAGTCCAGCGCCGAGTCGCCGCCGCCGACGATCACGAGGTTCTTGCCCTTGAAGTCGGCCGGGTTCTTGACGCGATAGAACATCTGGTCGCCATCGAACTTTTCCAGGCCATCCACCTTCAGCGCGCGCGGCTGAAACGCGCCTACGCCTGCTGCGATAAACATGGTCCGGGTGAGGAACTGCGTCCCCCGGGAAGTCTCGACGAAGAAGCGGCCATCGTCCTGCCGTTGCACGGTAGTGACTTCCTGGCCATAGTGGAAGGTCGCGCCGAAGGGCTCGATCTGCCTGAGCAGGTTGTCGGTGAGTTCCTGGCCGGTGCACATCGGCACGGCGGGAATGTCATAAATTGGCTTGTCGGGATAAAGCTCGACGCACTGGCCGCCCGGGTAGGCGAGGGAGTCGATCACGTGGGCCTTGATCTCGAGCAGGCCCAGTTCAAACACCTGGAACAGGCCCACCGGGCCGGCGCCCACAATGACGGCATCGGTTTCAATCGGGCCGTCATGTTGAGCGGCGGTGTTGATCACTT
>JBKJOM010000116.1:0-6724 GCA_046595775.1 Ramlibacter sp.
CCAGCGAGTCCGGCCAACACGGCGAACGTGGCCACGCCGACGGCGACGACGAGCCCCCGGTGGCGCCCCACAAACTTGGTGAACACATAGCCCGCACTCGGCGCGCGCGCGCTGACAGGAAACCCGGCCAGGTAGTGCCGCAGGTCCTGCGCCAGGGCCTCGACAGTTTCATAGCGGCGCTCCACCGGTTTCTCCAGCGCCTTGAGCAGGATGTTGTCCAGGTCGCCTTGCAGCCGCTTGCGCGTGGCAAGCCATTGCGGATCCACCGCATCCGTCGCAGGCAAGCTGCTGGGCCGCGTGGGCGTTTCATCCAGCACACTGCGCGCCGCTTCGGCGGGTGTCGTGGCGTTGCGGCCGGTCGGGCGCACCCCAGTCAGCAACTGGTACAGCAGCACCCCGAGGCTGTAGATGTCGGTGCCGGTGCCCACCGGCTCGCCGCGCACCTGCTCGGGGCTCGCGTAGTTCGGCGTGAACGGCCGGTGCAGGCCCAGCGTCGCATCGGCGGCTTCCGCGTCCGTCGGGTCGAGCGCCTTGGCGATGCCGAAGTCCAGCAACTTGACCTGGGCTTGCGACGTGACGAGCACGTTGCCGGGTTTCAGGTCACGGTGCACCAGCAGGTTGCGGTGCGCGTAGGCCACCGCATCGGCCAGTTGCAGGAAGATGCCGAGCCGTCCTTCCAGTGGCAGCCCGCGCGCCGCCTCGTCGATGGGCACGCCGTCCACATACTCCATCACGAAGTACGGCAGGCCGTCGCTGCTCAGGCCCGCGTCCATCATGCGTGCGATGTGCGGGTGCTCCAGCCGGCCCAACGAGTGGCGCTCGCGGCTGAAGCGTGCCAGCACCGCGGCACTGTCCATGCCGCGCTTGAGCACCTTGATCGCCGCCTGCCCTTCGAAGCTGCCATCCGCGCGCCGCGCCAGGAACACCTCACCCATGCCCCCGGCACCGAGCGGTCGCACGACTTCCCAGGGGCCGAAGTGCTCGCCTTCGCGGCCGAAGCTGGCCCGCAACGCGGCGCCGGCGTCACCCACCGACAGCGGGTCGGTGCCCGTGTCGTCAAGGTGGTGCGCGAGCAGTGACCGCAGCTCGGCACGAACGCCATCGTCGGCCTGCAACGAGGCGATGAAGGCATCGCGCTCGCTGGCGGGAAGCGCCAGCGCGTCGTCGAAGAGGCGCCGCACCAGTTGCCAATCGGGATCGGGGCTGTCCTTTGAGCTCATGGAAGCAGATTAGACAGGACAAGCAGCCCGCGCTTGTGGACGGACCTGCCACACGCGCCGCAGGCACGGGGCGGGTCGTCTTTGGTGCGCAGTCCCTTCAACCCCCGAACGCCACCGTTGCGATCGCTCCCGAGCAGTCGCTCGGCGAGTAGCCGTAGCTGTAGTTGATCGAGTAGTTCGCGCCGGGCGAGGCGCCGGCGGCAGCAAGCGATTGCAAGGTCGAGTTGCCGGCCGAGCAAGTCCCGGTCGGAACGCCTGTGACGCAGATCTTCGTATTGGGCAATGTGAATGGCACGGTGAACCCGCTCGTCGTAACAGTGCCACTGCCGGAGACGGTGATGCCGCAAGACTCGGTGCCTGCCGGCGGGGTACCCGTCCCGGTGCCCGGCCCCGTCCCGACCGTCACCGACCCACCCGGGAAGGTGAAGGACACGCTGGTGCCGTTGATGGTGGAGTAAGCCGTGCCGAAGCCCGCCTGCAGGGCGGCGGGCGTATTGAACGCAAGGAACGAAGCAAGCGTATGACCGTTGGCGATGTACTGCGACACGGCCTTGAGGATCTGGCCGTAGCTGTTGGTCGTTCCGGCCACCAGCGGCAGGGACGTCGCGAGGTTGACGCCAGTCAGCTGGAACTGGGTGCCGACCGTTGTCGCGGCAGAGACGAAGTTGGCGGACGTGACACCGCCGGACAGCCCCTTCGACACGCTGTATGCAGCCGAGGTGAGCGGCGTGATCACGCCGACCGTCGCTCCGCCCTGGCTGGCGACGACCACTTGCATCGGGTCGCCGAGCGTCCGGGCCGCCCCGGTCGCTTCGTCGGTGTAATTGCCCCCGGTGGCCTCGATGATGACGTCCCCGGCATAGGTGATGTCCATCGAGTAGACCCCGCCGGCGCCGGAGGTGGTGCACTTGATCTGCTCGCCTTTACCGGCAGCCGTGGCCTTGTACGCGCAGACCGCCGCGCCATTGACCGGCCCCTTGACGACGTTGCCCGACAGGGATGTCGTGGTCACCGGCGCTGGATCGCCGCCCCCACAGGAGGCCAGTACGCCGGAGAGCGCGAAGAGAATTCCCACGGGCAACAGGCCGGTAGAGCGGATGCGAGGGGTGAGGTGGTGCGAGGTTTTCATCGAACAGGGTCTCCTTGAAAAGGTGAAAGAATTGAAAAGGGCAAGCGGCCAGCGACTTCGCTTTACTGGCGCGCCAGCGCGCTGCAGTTGGCCAGGGCAGTGCCCGGCCGGGGCTGGTCGCGCCGGGCTTCGGCGGTGTAAGACGGCGGGATGTTCAGCGAAGGCGTGCCCGGGCTGTAGCCAAAGAACACATACGTCTCGACGCCGCCCGCGAAGTAGTCCTGCGCCTGGATGCCCACGCTGCCCGCCGCGAGGACGATGATGTCGTTCGGGTCGCCGCCCAGCGTGGTGGTGACGTTGACGTCGCCGCTGATGAGGTGCAGCACGCCGCTGCTGCTCAACGTCAGCGTGCAGCCGCCGCCCGTGTAAGTACCCACCAGGCTCGCTGCCATGTCGGCGGCGGTCGCGCCCTGCAAGGTTGCGACGGTCGTGGTACCGGCTGAGGTCACCGAAGGATTGGTCACGGTGCACTCGACGCGGTCGCTGGCCGTGGTGAAGCCGGTGCCGCCCTGGCGCGCCACACCTTGGGACATCACGCCGCGCACGGTCGTCAGTTGGGCATAGCGGTCGTTGGTGGTGTCGCTGGCCTGGATGCGGAACAGGCTTTGCACTGCCAGGATCAGGTCGCCGCCGTCGCCATTGACTGCTGCGCCGATGGAGCGGCCACCGGCCGCAACGGTCATCATGCCGTCGGCCGTGACTGTGATGGTGCAACTGGAGGTGTCCACCGTCGGCTGGCCCGTGGTGAACACGCGGCCGAGCGTTCCTTGCCAGGTGCCCACCATCGGGGCAATGTCGGCCGCCGTGGCGCTGAATTTGGGCGTCAGCACGATCGGGCCGCTAGGGTGCGTGCCCGGATCGACCACCACAGTCGCGGTCGCCTGCGGCAAGGTGATCGCTGCGCTCAGGTTGCTCACGAACTGCACCAATAGGTCGCCATACGTGCGGCTGTCGCGCGCCATCGCGATGCGCAGCGTGTCGAGCAGGTTGTCGTAGGCATCGCCCGTGCGCGCCTCGAACGTCGCGGTGAACGGATCAAAGCCGCTGCCGGCGGGCATCGTGTAGCCCGCGGCCGCCAGCGCGGCCAGCAGCTGCGTGGTGGCGGTGTGCGGGTCAAGGCGTGCGCCGGCCGGCGTGGTGCCGAGAGCGGCAAACCACTCGGATGGCGTGCGGCCCGCGGCGCGCGCGATGGCCAGGTCGGTCAGCGGCGTGATGTTGGTGATGCCCGCGGCCACTGCAATGGCATGCAGGACGAGGGTGTTGGCCGCGCCAGCGACCGTGCCGCCGGAGACCTGCAGCCCGCACGGCAGTGCCGCTGCGGCGACCGCGATTGTCCACGCCCCCGATGTGCTCGTTGGCAGCGAAGCCGCGCTGGCGCCGTTCGCGCACTGGGCACGCACGGTCGCGCCCACCACCGGGTCGCCTACGGCCGCGACGCCCGACAGCGTAACGCTGGTGACGGCTGGCGGTGGCGCCGTCACGGGCGCCGTGGAAGTCGGGGCATCGCCGCCGCCGCAGGCAGCCAGGCCAATGGTGGCGACGAGCAAGGCGCCGGCCAGGGAAAGTCTTTGCATGAACAACATCGGGGTTTTCTCCGGAATTCGCTCCCGCACGGTCGGGGAGTACGTCCGGGTACGCCGCGCGCCGCGACCAAAAGGCTCATCAGCGGCAGCTGGCCCTTCATAATGGCTGTGAACCCCATGAATTCGCCGCCCGACCTGCCCGCCCACGCCGACGTCACCGCATGGCTGCGCGACCTGGACGAGGGCGCGGCCGGCGCGTCGAACCAGCTATTTGGGCTTCTCTACGACGACCTGCACCGGATTGCCCGCAGCCACATGTCGCGCGAAGGCTCGGCCCACACGCTCAGCGCCACGGCCCTGACGCACGAGGCATGGTTCCGCATGGCAGACCAGACGCGCACGCAGTGGGTCAATCGCACGCAGTTCCTGTCGGTCGCCTCCACCATGATGCGGCGCATCCTGGTGAATCACGCGATGGCCAAGCGCGCCGAAAAACGCGAGGCGCAATTGGTCTCGCTGTCGATGACCGACGCGCAAGAAGTTGCCGGCGACGAACCGGTCGACGTGATCGCCGTGCACGAGGCGGTGCTGGCCTTCGAAAAAGTCGACCCCCGCGCGGCCAAGGTGGTCGAGCTGCGCTTCTTCGGCGGCCTGGAAAACGAAGAGATCGCGCAGGCGCTGGAGATATCGCTGGCCACCGTCAAGCGCGATTGGTCGGTGGCACGCGCCTGGCTGCGGCGCGAGATGTCGGCTTAGTTCGCTTCAGCTTTCAGGCGCTCTACCATCGCGTCACGCGCGATGCCGACCATGCGAAGGTAAGTTTCCGTGAACTGGGCGTCGGTCAGGGTCACCGCCGAAGACGCATGGCGGGTGCTGCGCGCGCTGCGGCTTCCGGCCAGCATCGCGATCCCGAGCGAGACCGCGTTGGAAACGTTGTCCGACTGCTTGCTCTCGGCCGTGGTCGTGTCGGCCAGCTCGAAACCCGGCGCCGCGATGCGCAGAGGCCGGTCGAGATAGATCGAGCCGTTAACGCCGCCTCGCGAGCTGGTGCGAAAGATGCGCTGCCCTTCCTGCGACACGATCTGTGCCTGTGTCTCCTGCGCGAACAGCGTCGGGCCCGGATCGACCGAAGCGCTGGCGCGTCCGGCGACGTTGGCCAGAAAGCCTTTCGATGCGGCAGCCGTGCCGAAGCTAGCGAGGAAGTGAAAGCGCACGAAGTGCACGTTCATGGTTTTTGCCAGCGCGCTCGCCTGCGCTCCGTAGGCGCCGTTGAACGCCGTCATGCGGTCGCTCAAGGACCCACGCTGGCCCGAGGTCTGGAAGTACGCCTTCATCCCGGTGGGTGCATAGATCTTCGAAACGGCGCCGGTGTCATCGACGACGTATGGCGAAGACTGGCCCATCTTGCCGGCGAGCTCGCGGTACTCGGGCCAGGCTTGCAGTTCTTCCATCGGCACGACATCGAACCCGGCCTTGAGCAGCGCGGCGACGGTGTCACGGTAAGCCTGGTTGGCCAGGGCCTGCATGGCCGCGTCGGACACACCCAGCAGGTCCGCCTGCACCACCGCACTGGCGCCGCCGCCGGTGCCCGCGGCTTTCAAGGTGGTGATGAATTCAACGCCGAACTGGTCGATGGCCACGCGCTTGGCGCCCTTGAAAGAGACTGCGTTGTCATTGCCCAGTGAGACGTCCTGTGCGTGCGAGGCAAGGCTGGCGGCAAGTGCCAGCACGAAGATGTAGAGGCTGCGCATGATTTCCCCGGTGAAGTGGCGGACCTCACGGACCGTGAGGTGCTTGCCGGGGTACGCAGGCTGGCGCAGCAGGAAGGCTCACCGCCGCCGGCAATTCTTCAGTTGGCCAGCAGATTCGTGGTGAGGGGCTGCGGTGCGCCATCGCGCTGGAGCACGGCGGCCTTGCCGTCGCGGCTGGTGACCGCTTCGGCGAGGCGGCCGTCCTGAAAGCGCACCATGACGCCGTCGGGCGCGCCGTACGCCGTGCCCGAGGTTTGCGCCAGCAACGGCTGACGCCAGGGTTCGCCGTCCAGGTGCGGGCAGAAAGTGCCCGGCAGCCAGGCCAGCCCCGCGCGGGTGCCGCCGCCCGGCACACTGTCGGTGATGTAGTGCTCGAACCAGCAATTGGCGCCGGCGCTGATGCCGCACAACGCGGTGCCGCTCTCCCACGCTGCGCGCAGCGCCTGGTCGAAGCCGAACTCGCGCCACACGGCGACCATCGCCACGGTGTTGCCGCCGCCAACGTAGACCAGGTCGGCATCGCGCACGGTCTTCGCATAGTCGCGCTTCATCTCGTACGGGAAGAAGGGCAGCGTTGAAGCCTCGCAGCCAAGGTCTGTAAAGAGTTTCATGAACTTGAGCTGCGCGCGCTCGCTGTCGCCGTTCGCAGTGCCGAGGTACAGCACCCGCTGGCGGCCCGAGCGCGGGCGTGCATGGGCCAGCAGGTAACGCTCCTGCGCGCCGCTCAAGTCCTCCATCAGGAAACCGCCCCCGCCGATGGCGATGACGGCGCCGCTCACATCGTTTCCGCGAACAGCTCGCGGCCAATCAACATGCGGCGGATCTCGCTGGTGCCGGCACCGATCTCATACAGCTTGGCATCGCGCCACAGGCGCCCCAACGGGTACTCGTTGATGTAGCCGTTGCCGCCGAAAATCTGCACGCCCTCGCCGGCCATCCAGGTGGCCTTCTCGGCGCACCACAAGATGACCGAGGCGCAGTCCTTGCGCACCTGACGCACGTGATCGGCGCCTAGCATGTCCAGGTTCTTGGCCACCGTGTAGGCAAAGCTGCGCGCGGCCTGCAGCACGGTGTACATGTCGGCCACCTTGCCCTGGATGA
>JBKJOM010000159.1:0-10274 GCA_046595775.1 Ramlibacter sp.
AAGCCCAGCGTGCGGCGCACGCGATCAGCCCAGGTGCTTGTCGAAGAAGGCCAGCGTGCGTTCACGCGCCGTGTTCGCGGCTTCAACTGCGACCAGCGCGCCTCGTACAACGCGGAAGCCGCGAACACGGCGCGTGAACGCACGCTGGCCTTCTTCGACAAGCACCTGGGCTGATCGCGTGCGCCGCACGCTGGGCTTGTTTATCGCTTTTGCGTTGTCTGCCGCAGCGCATGCGGCGGATTACTCAGGTCCTCTGTTCGACGCGCACCTGCACTACAACGAGGAAGCACAAGGGCCGCACCCCTTGCCCGACGTGCTGGGGCGGATGCAGCGCAGCGGCGTCAAAGCCATCCTGGCCAACTCGCGGCCCAACGACGGCACCAAGGCACTGGCTGCCTCGCCGCTCACGCGCGACGCGGGCGTGACGGTCGTGCCCTTCGTGCGCCTTTACCGCAACCGCGCTGACTACGATAACTGGTACCGCGACGAATCGATCTACGAGATGGTGCTGGCCGAACTCGCGCGCGGCACGGCGGGCGGACCTTTCCTGGGCATCGGCGAGTTTCACCTGTACGACAGCGCCAACGCCCACGGCGCCGTGGCAAAGAAATTGATGCTGCTTGCAGATGAAAGGAACCTCGCGGTGCTCGCGCATGTCGACGACGATGCGATCGACCTGCTGATGGCCAACACGCCCAGCAAGGGGCAGCGGCTGCGATTGATCTGGGCCCACACCGGCATTGGCGGTGCGCCCGCTGCGCGAGTAGACCAGTTGTTCGCGAAGTACCCCTTGTTGATGGGCGAGCTCTCGTACCGGCCCGGGCTGACCTGCGACAACGGCAAGCTGTGCCCCGAGTGGCGCGCGGTGTTGCTGAAGTACCCGGCGCGTTTCATGGTCGGCTCGGACACCTGGGTCAACCAGCGCTGGCAGTCCTATGAAGACTTGATGAAGGGCTACCGTGTGTGGCTGGGGGACCTGCCCGCCGATGTCGCACGCAAGATCGCCTGGGACAACGGTGCCTCGCTGTTCGGCCTGCGCTAATCGGAGACGAATGATCCAGCTGCACTACTACCCCAGCACCGCATCGATGGTGCCGCACATCCTGCTTGAGGAACTCGGCATGCCCTATGAGCGCGTTGTGGTCAACCGGGCCGAGGACGAGAACCGGCAACCCGCGTACCTACGCCTCAACCCGAACGGCTTGATCCCGGTGCTCACCGACGGCGAGCTGGTGCTGTACGAAACCGCGGCGATCGTGCTGCACCTGTGCGACACGCACCCCGATGCCGCCCTGGCGCCTTCGCTCGCCACGTCGGAGCGGGCGCACTTCTACAAATGGCTGATGTGGCTGACCAACACATTGCAGGCCGCGCTGATCGTGTACTTCTATCCCGAGCGCTGGATGGACGCGGGCAACGAGGCGGGTGTGGCGCAACTCAAGGGCCAGGCCGAGCGCAAGATCGCGGGACTGCTCGATCAGCTCGATGGTGAACTGTCCCGCCATGGCGGCCCCTGGTTCCTGGGCAGCATGTTCAGCGCGCTCGACCCGTATGTCTTCACCTTGTGCCGCTGGACGCGCAACTTCCGCCATGAGGCGCCGGCGCGTGCGCGACCGCATCTCGGGCCTTACCTGCAGCGCATGGTGGCGCGCCCGGCGGTGCAGCGCGTGATCGCCAACGAGGGCCTCGCGCCGCCGTTCGTCTAGGTCTTCGGCTCAGCCGGGTTCGCGCCCTTGTGCTGGCCTTGCTGCGGCATCGAACGGCCCGTCTCCACGCGGTAGGCTTCCTCGATCTGTTCGACCAGCGCCTCGGGTCGCGTGGCTTCTTCCAAAGCGCGTACCTCCGCGTCGTCGCCGAGATGCGCGCCGACCTTGCGTGCGATCTTTTCAAGCATCTGCAAAGCCTTGGTGTTCTCCTGTTCGGCGAGCAGGTTGATCTGCAGGTCGAGCTGGTTGCGCCGCTCGCTCACCCGCATGTCGTAGTTCTGGCTGATGAGGATGAACGTCGACAGGAAGATCGCCTCGAGCGAGACCACCAGCGTCAGGAAGGTGAACGGGTAGGGGTCGAAGGCATGGAACCAGGGCAGCGCGTTATAGCCGAGCCAGACAGTAAAGATCGCCACGTGGATCCAGACGAATGTCATGCTGCCGCAAAACCTGGCGATCGCGGCTGCCACGCGGTCTGCCCCGGTGCGGCGCGCCATCGCCGCTTCCTCGAGCTGGCGCATCGCGATCACGTTCTGGCGGGTCACGTCCTGGCCCGTCCTGGCGTCGCGGTAGCTGCGGTGCGGGTCGGGAGGGCGCGGTTCGGGGTGCTTGTGGTGCGTCAAATCGGGTCCTTGGAAAGCGCCTGTTCCATGAAGAGATCAAGCGGGCGCGCGCAATCGACCAAGCGACTTTCATGTGTGATCGGCAGGCTCCAGCCTGCGCAACCCACCAAGCAGTCTCCGATGCGCATTGCCGCTAGCGGGTGCGGGCCAGGTAGCGCTTGCGCCAGAACACACCGAGCACCACCAGAGCCACTGTCGTCATCGCGCCCAGAATCACCCACATCGCGCGCGAAGAATGGATCAGCGGGAGGAACTCGAAGTTCATCCCGAAGAAACCCGTGATGAAGTTCAGCGGCAGGAACACCGCCGTCAGCGCGGTGAGCACGCGCATGATTTCGTTGGTGCGGTGGCCCTGCGCGGAGAAGTGGATCTGCACCGCCGTTTCCGCACCCTGTTCCATGCGGCGCACATGCCGCACAACGCGGCCGATGTGCTCGATGACATCGCGCGCGCGTGCCATGAGGCTGTCGCGCTCGGCCTGCGACTTGCCGCCTTGGGGCTGCTCGCGCTGCGTATCCAGCCACTCCTGCATCGCGTCGTTCTGGCCTTCGCTCAAATCTTCGAGCGAATGCAGCGCGGCGCGCGCCGACATGAAGGCGTGCCAATCCGCGGCCCGGGAGCGCGGCGAGAGGAGTTCCTCCTGCCATTGGTCGAGCTCGGCGCCCAGCTCCTTGCGCAGTTCCAGGTAGCTGTCGACCATCACGTTGACCATGCGCAACATCAGGTCCGGGGGGCCTAGTGGCAGGCGGCTGCGCGCGGCGGCGGTGAGCGACTCCGTGCTCACCGCGTCGTCGAGGAAGCGCTTGATGAAAGTGTCGGCCGTGTAGCAGCCCTCGGGATGTACCGAGATCAGCAGCCGGTCGAAGACCACGAAGCCGACGGCGCGCGTGCGGATGCGCGCGAAAGTCGCCAGCGCGCTGCCTTCGGCCGGCAGGCCCTGCGGAACTTCGGCACGCACCTCCGCGTCGGTGGCCAGGCGCTGGAAGATCAGCAAGTCGTAGACCGAGGTGTAATCGTAGTGCGATGGATGGGCCCGGTTGCCCAGGTCCTTCATGTGCAGCTCGAGCAGCGGGGAGCCGCCCAGGGCGTGCGCTGCTTTCTGCAGCGTAGGCGCCTCACTCTCCAGGTCGTCGCGCGACAGGTAGATCCAGACAAAGCCCCGGCCCGGCGCGTGCGCGGGCAGGTGCTCGACGAAGCGCAGCGTGCCGCTCGAGAACTCGACGATGTGCATCGTTGGCATCGGCCCTCAGGCCTCCAACAGCCGGGCGGCTTGCAGGGCGAAGTAGGTGAGCACGCCATCCGCGCCGGCGCGCTTGAAGGCCAGCAGGCTTTCCATCATCACCGCATCATGGTCCAGCCAGCCGTTCTGCGCGGCGGCCTTCAGCATCGCATACTCGCCGCTGACCTGGTAGGCGAAAGTCGGCATGTGGAATTCGTCCTTGACTCGGCGCACGATGTCCAGGTACGGCATGCCGGGCTTGACCATCACCATGTCCGCGCCTTCGGCGATGTCCATCGCGACTTCGCGCAGCGCTTCGTCGGTGTTGCCCGGGTCCATCTGGTAGACCTTCTTGTTGCTCTTGCCCAGCTGGCCCGCGGAGCCGACGGCGTCGCGGAAGGGGCCATAGAAGGCGCTCGCGTATTTCGCGCTGTAGGCCATGATCCGGGTGTGGATGCGGCCATGCGCCTCAAGGGCACTGCGGATCGCGCCGATGCGCCCGTCCATCATGTCGCTGGGCGCCACGATGTCCACGCCGGCCTCGGCCTGCGTCAGGGCCTGGCCCACCAGCACTTCGACGGTTTCGTCGTTGAGGATGTAGCCGGTTTCGTCCAGCAGGCCGTCCTGGCCGTGGCTGGTGTACGGGTCGAGTGCGACGTCGGTCATCACGCCCAGGCCGGGGAACCGCGACTTCAGCTCCCGCACGGCGCGCGGAATGAGCCCTTGGGCGTTGCGGGCCTCGCGGCCGTCCGGCGTCTTCAATTCGGTGGCGATCACCGGAAAGAGCGCCATCACCGGGATACCTAGCGACACGCACTCCTGGGCGACGGGCAGCAACAGGTCGACCGACAACCGCTCCACCCCGGGCATGGAAGCAACAGCTTCGCGCCGCTGTTTTCCATCCAGTATGAATACTGGATAGATCAGGTCGTGTGCCGACAGGCGATGCTCGCGCACGAGGTTGCGCGTGAAGTCATCGCGCCGCAGCCGCCTCGGGCGGCCTTGGGGAAAAGGGGCATGGAGGGTCATGAGGAAATTGTGCTCCATTCACCGGCCCGGGCATGGATGCCCGTACATGATTTGCATGACTTGTCCCGCCGGAGGCGCCTAAATGCGGGTCCTGCGTCTTGAAACTGGCGGAGCCCTTTGTTAAATTATCGCTGGGCGCTTCGGTGCCTCCCGCTTTTCCTCCCTGAGCGGGTGCCTTAATGTGTGACAGCAAAAAGGCTTCCAGGCCTCGGCAACTGCCGGGGCTTTTTTTTGGCCGCAGCCTTCAGCGGCGGCTTGTTCCTGGGTCGCTACACTCTGCTGATGCTCTGGGTCAAGTCGCTGCACATCGTCTTCATCGCGAGCTGGTTCGCGGGCCTCTTCTACCTGCCGCGCATCTACGTGAACCTGGCCATGGTCCCCGCCCATTCGACAGCCGAGCGCGACCGCCTGCTGCTGATGGCGCGCAAACTGCTGCGGTTCACCACGATCCTTGTGTTCCCCGCGCTGGGCTTTGGCCTTTGGTTGTGGCTGGGCTATGGCATGGGACAAGGTGCCGGCTGGTTGCACGCGAAGTTGCTGGTCGTGCTTCTGGCGATCGGCTTCCACGTCGCGTGCGCGCTCATGTTGCGTCGCGCGTCTGCGGGCGAAGCGATGCGCAGCCACGTTTGGTACCGCTGGTTCAACGAAGTACCCATCGTCCTGCTGCTGGCCGCCGTTGTGCTGGCGGTCGTGAAACCCTTCTGACCGGCATGCGCAAGACCGCCGCCTGGCCCTTGTCGCTGGCCTATGCGGCGCTCATCGTCTATGCCAGCCTTTACCCGTTCACGGGCTGGCGCAGCCAGGGCATCGATGCCTGGGCTTTCCTTTGGAGTCCATGGCCCAAATACTGGACCGGCTTCGATGTCGCTTCCAACGTGGTGGGCTACATCCCGCTGGGGTTCCTGCTGACCCTGAGTTTCCTTCGGCGCGGACGCCCGCGCTTCGCGCCGGCGAGCAAGCTGTGGGCCGTCGGCGTCGCTGCATTGGTGGGCGGAGGAATGTCGTTCCTGATGGAGTCGCTGCAGACCTACCTTCCGTCGCGCGTGCCTTCAAACGTCGACCTGGGGCTGAACCTCGCGGGAGCGCTGGCCGGGGCCCTGGTGGCGGACCTGCTGGAGCGGATGGGCGCCATCGACCGCTGGAGCCGCTTTCGCGGCCGCTGGTTCGTCGAAGAGGCCCGCGGGGCGATCGCCCTGCTGGCGCTGTGGCCCTTTGCCCTTCTATTTCCCGCATCGGTGCCGTTCGGCCTGGGCCAGGTGTTCGAGCGCCTAGAGGCGGGACTGGCCGACTGGTTGATGGACACCCCTTTCCTGCAATGGCTGCCGGTACGCGATGTCGAGTTGCAGCCGCTGGTGCCGGGCACGGAACTGCTCTGCGTGGCGCTCGGCGCGATCGTTCCCTGCCTGCTGGGCTATTCGGTGCTGCGCTCCCTCGCACAGCGTGCCGTCTTTGCCGCGTCGATCCTCATCGCAGGAGTCGCGGCCACCGCGCTGTCCGCTGCGCTGAGTTGGGGTCCGTCGCATGCCTGGGCCTGGCTCAGCTTGCCGGTCCAGCTGGGCATGGCTGGCGGGCTCATCATGGGACTGGTACTGATGCCCGCGCCGCGCCGCGCTTGCGCCGCGCTGGTGTTGCTGGCCCTCATGCTCCACCTGAGCCTGCTCAACCAGGCACCGGCGAGCGCCTATTTCGCGCAGACCTTGCAGGCCTGGGAACAGGGGCGCTTCATCCGCTTCCATGGCGTGGCGCAGTGGCTGGGCTGGCTCTGGCCTTATGCCGTGCTGGCGTATGTGCTGGTGCGCGTGTCGAGGTCCGAGCGCGATCCTAGAATCGGGGCATGAGCGACACACCGGCGTCGTACTACGAGCGCCACATTTTCTTCTGCCTGAATGAGCGTACCGACGAACCGTCTTGCGCAGAACACGACGCCCGGGGCGCCTATGACCGTTGCAAGTCGCAGGTGAAGGCCCAGGGGCTGGCTGGCCCCGCAGGCGTGCGCGTTAACCAGGCGGGCTGCATGAACCGGTGCGCCGCGGGGCCGGTCGCGGTCGTGTATCCCGAGGCCGTCTGGTACACCTACGTCGACCAGGCCGACATCGACGAGATCGTGGAGTCGCACCTGAAGAACGGCCGCGTCGTCGAGCGGCTGCTCACCCCGCCGCACCTGGGCCGATGAACCTGCAAACCCGGCGCTTGCAGCTCGCGGGCCCCGCGGGCGTGATCGAAGCGCTTTGCGACGAGCCGGGTGAGGGCGTTGCGATCAAGGGCACGGCCGTCATCGCACACCCGCACCCTCTCTTCGGCGGCACCATGGAGAACAAGGTGGTGCAGACGCTCGCTCGCGCTTTCGTGCAGGCCGGATGGCGCTCGGTCAGGTTCAACTTCCGCGGCGTAGGCGCAAGCGAAGGTCAGCATGACGACGGCCGCGGCGAGCTGGAAGACATGTTGCACATGGTCGCGAGCGAGGCGCCCGCGGGCCCGCTCGCCCTGGCCGGTTTCTCGTTCGGCGCCTTTGTCGCTGCCGGCGCAGTCGAGCGCCTTTGGGCCCTGCGCTCGGCGGAAAAGATCGTGCTGGTCGGCACCGCCGCATCACGCTACCCGGTTGCTGCACTCCCGCCCGGCTCCCATGACCGCGTGCTGGTCGTGCACGGCGAAGCCGACGACACCGTGCCGCTGTCGGCGGTGATGGACTGGGCGCGGCCGCAGCAACTCCCCGTTACGGTTGTTCCGGGAGGCGGTCATTTCTTTCACGGACAATTGCCGCTCCTCAAGGGCCTCGTCGCCCGTCACCTGCGTTCCTGAATCACATGAAAAAGATGATGCACGCGCTCGTCGCGCCGCTGCTTGCGCTGTTTTGCCTTGCCGCTTGGGCGCAAGCACCCCAGCCACCGGAAATCGCCGCCCGCAGCTTCATGCTGGTGGACGTGAGCGCCAACCAGATGCTGGCCGGGCGCGATATCGACTCGCCGGTAGAACCCGCCTCGCTCACCAAGCTGATGACCCAGTACCTGGTGTTCGATGCGCTGCGCGCCAAGAAGATCGACCTCAAGCAGACTTTGCCCGTGAGCGTGCGCGCCTGGAAGATGCCGGGCTCGCGCATGTTCATCGACCCCAGCATGAAGGTGCCGGTGGACGACCTGGTGAAGGGGATGATCGTGCAGTCCGGCAACGACGCCACGATGGCGTTGGCCGAGGGCGTCGGCGGTACGGCGGAGCATTTCGTCGAACTGATGAACCAGCAGGCCAAGGCGCTGGGAATGAAGGCGACTGGCTACAAGAACCCGGAGGGCCTTACCGAATCCGGCCACAGCACGACTGCCCGCGACCTGAGCATCCTGGCCACGCGGCTGATGCAGGACTTCCCCGAGTACCTGCACTACTACTCAATCAAGAAGTACCGCTACGAGGGCACGCCCACCTCCAACGACACCAACCGCAACCTGCTGCTGTTTCGCGACCCAACGGTCGACGGCCTGAAGACCGGCCATACCGATGCGGCGGGCTTCTGCCTGATTGCCACCGCCAAGCGTGACTTTCCCAACATGGGTTCACGCCGCCTGCTGGCGATCGTGCTGGGCGCCGGCAGCGAGAACGCGCGCGCCAACGAGGCCCAGAAACTGCTCAACTGGGGCTACACGGCGTGGGAAGGCATCAAGCTCTTCGATGCGAACCAGGCGGTGGTCACGCCGGAGGTCTGGAAAGGCACCCAGAAGACCGCAAAGCTCGGCCGTACGCAGGCTGTCGTCGTTGCGGTCCCCGCTGGTACCGCCGCCCGGGTGAAGACGCAGGCCGCCCGTACCGACCCGCTGCTCGCGCCTCTCACCAAAGGCCAACAGGTCGGGACGCTGAAAGTGAGTTCCGGCGACCAGCTACTGCTGGAGTTGCCGCTGCTGGCGCTCGAGTCGGTGGAGCAGGCCGGCATCCTCAGCCGCGCCTGGGATGCCATGCGCTTGTGGATCAAGTGACCTGATCAGGGTGATGGTCCCCTTGGGGTAGCGGGTTTTCCCGGCGCCGGATATACTTGAGGGCTTTCCCGCAATTTGGGGCGGCGAAAGCTATTGGCTTTCGGGTGTACGAGCCCGAAAGCGCTTTTCCACATTTTTTGAACGTTTAGGGACGTTAATGCCAACCATCAATCAACTCGTGCGTCAGGGGCGGGAGGTCGAAAAGACCAAATCCAAGAGCCCCGCGATGCAGAACAGCCCGCAGCGCCGCGGGGTGTGCACGCGTGTGTACACGACGACGCCGAAGAAGCCGAACTCGGCCCTTCGTAAAGTTGCCAAGGTGCGCCTGACCAACGGCTTCGAAGTCATTTCCTACATCGGCGGCGAAGGCCACAACCTGCAGGAACACAGCGTGGTGCTGGTCCGCGGCGGCCGCGTCAAGGACCTGCCCGGCGTGCGTTACCACATCGTGCGCGGCTCGCTCGACCTGCAAGGCGTGAAAGACCGCAAGCAGTCGCGCTCCAAGTACGGCGCAAAACGCCCGAAGAAGGCTTGAGAATAGTTCGTTTGTCGGTGCTCGAATCGCCCTGGCAGGCGGTAAGAGCGTAGTGACCCACTTTCGGGTCGAGTAAGCGGGTAGCCGGTTTGGCTCCCAAGGCCTTGAATGGCCAGCTGAAGCAAATTTAGAGGTGAAAAAATGCCACGTCGTCGCGAAGTCCCTAAGCGTGAAATCCTGCCGGATCCCAAGTACGGCAATGTCGAGCTTGCCAAGTTCATGAACGTCATCATGCAAGGTGGCAAGAAGGCAATCGCCGAGCGCATCATTTATGGTGCCCTCGAGCAGATCGAGAAGAAGAACCCGGGCAAGGACCCGGTCGAAGCCTTCACCATGGCCATCAATAACATCAAGCCCATGGTCGAAGTGAAGTCCCGCCGCGTCGGTGGCGCCAACTACCAGGTGCCTGTCGAGGTGCGCCCGGTGCGCCGCGTGGCTCTGGCCATGCGCTGGCTCAAGGAAGCGGCCAAGAAGCGCGGCGAGAAGTCCATGGCCATGCGCCTGGCCAACGAACTGATGGAAGCCACGGAAGGCCGTGGCGGCGCGATGAAGAAGCGCGACGAAGTGCACCGCATGGCCGAGGCCAACAAGGCCTTCAGCCACTTCCGCTTCTAAGAACCGTCCCTATCTGGAGGTGCGGGCCCGCCTTGAGCGGGCCTGTACCCATTTAACGAAAGAGCATCATGGCCCGCAAAACGCCAATCGAGCGCTACCGCAACATCGGTATCTCGGCCCACATCGACGCCGGCAAGACCACGACCACCGAGCGCATCCTTTTCTATACCGGTGTGAATCACAAGATCGGCGAAGTGCACGACGGCGCCGCCACCATGGACTGGATGGAGCAGGAGCAGGAGCGTGGCATCACGATCACATCCGCTGCGACCACCTGTTTCTGGAAGGGCATGGAAACCAATTTCCAGGAACACCGCATCAACATCATTGACACCCCCGGCCACGTGGACTTCACCATTGAAGTCGAGCGCTCGATGCGCGTGCTGGACGGTGCCTGCATGCTCTATTGCGCCGTCGGTGGCGTGCAGCCGCAGTCCGAAACGGTGTGGCGCCAGGCCACCAAGTACAAGGTGCCGCGTCTCGCGTTTGTCAACAAGATGGATCGCATGGGTGCCGACTTCTTCAAGGTCGTCAAGCAGATCAAGGAGAAGCTGCGCGCCAATGCGGTGCCCATCCAGATCCCGA
>JBKJOM010000040.1:0-12214 GCA_046595775.1 Ramlibacter sp.
GAACTTCGGCAGCTGGTGGGTAACGTGCAGGCGACGGCCACGCGAGTCGCCCAGACCACTGCGCAGGTGGAAAGCACCTCCACCGAACTGCTGGCGGCTTCAACCGAGCAGCTGCGCGAGATTCGCGAAACCGGCCAGTCGGTGCTCGACATGGCCGGCCGGATTAACCAGGTGTCGGGGCAAGCCCAAGAGTCGGCCCAGGTGGCCCGCCAATCGCTGATGGCTGCTGAACTGGGCCTCACCGCGGTGCAGAACGCCATCGGCGGCATGAACTCCATCCGTGACCAGATCCAGGAAACCTCCAAGCGGATCAAGCGACTCGGTGAGTCGTCGCAGGAGATTGGTGAAATCACCGAACTGATTTCAGACATTACCGAACAGACGAACGTACTGGCCCTGAACGCCGCCATTCAGGCAGCTTCAGCCGGCGAAGCGGGACGAGGCTTCTCGGTGGTTGCGGAAGAAGTGCAGCGCCTCGCCGAACGCTCCGCGGATGCCACGCGCCAGATTTCGGCGCTGGTGAAGGCGATTCAGACCGACACCCAGGACGCGGTGGCCGCCATGGGGCGCTCCACGCAGGGTGTGGTGGAAGGGGCCAAGTTGTCCGACAACGCGGGTACCGCGCTGACCGAGATTGACCAGGTGTCCAGGCGCCTGGCCGAGCTGATCGAGAACATCTCGAAGACCTCGGCCAAGGAAGCCGAGTCCGCCAACGTGGTGGCCGGCAACATCCAGCATATTTTCGCAGTGACGGAACAGACCGGAGAGGGCACGCGCTCCACGGCGCAGCAGGTGCGCGAACTTTCGCGGATGGCCGAAGAACTGCGCCAATCGGTGTCGCGATTCAAGATCGCGTGAAAATTGGCCCACCCCCGAAGCGCCTGCGGCGCCTCCCCCTCAAGGGGGCGCCACCAGTGGACCGGCACGGCCGGATCCACGGTGGCCCCCGTATTGCCTAGAACGGGTGTGTGATGGAAGCTAGAACCGATATCGATGTCGCAACCAGTGACCTGGGCCCCCTGGCCTGGGTGTTGGACGAATTGCGCAAGTCCCTTGACTCGGCGTCGGCCGCGTTACGGCGCTTCGTGCGGGACACGGCACTGGCGCGCGGCACCGACATGGCATCGGTGGACGGCGGACAGTTGCGCATCGCGCGGCAGCAGTTGCACCAGGCGGTGGGCGCACTCGAGATGGTGGGCCTGGGCGCCCCCGCGCACATGTTGCGCTCCATGGAAGGGGCGGTGCAGAAGTTCATCGAGCGTCCGGAGCTGTGCACCGAACTGTCGGCGGGCAAGGTGGAACGTGCCGGCTTCGCACTGACCGAATACCTCGAAGGCGTGCTGCTGGGCAAGCCAGCTTCTTCGGTAGCGCTGTTCCCGCAATACAAGGACACACAGGAGTTGGCTGGTGCCGACCGGGTGCACCCCGCCGACCTGTGGGTCATGGAGTGGCGCTGGAACGATCCGCAGACGCCCGCAGCCAAACACGCCGTGGTGTACGACCCGACAGTTCGCTCCAAGCTCGACACCCAGGTGCTCAAGCTGGTGAAGACTGGCGATCCGGTCGCGGCACACGAGCTCGCGAAGCTGAGTCTCTCGCTCGCTGCGACGCAAAGCGCGCGCCAGCCGAAAATTTTCTGGAAGATCTGCGCGGCGTACTTCGAGGCGATGGGCCTGGGCCTGCTGCCACTGGATATCTACGTCAAACGCGCCGGTTCGCGCATCCTGCTGCAGTACGCGGCGCTGGCCAAGGGCGAGCTCGGCGTCTCCGACCGTCTGGTGCAGGACCTCGTGTTCTTCTGTTCGCAGGCTGCGCCGGCCAACCCGGGCGACGGTCCGGCGCTGGCCGCAGTCCGCCAGGCCTGGAACCTGTCGCGGTTCACGCCAGTGGACTACAGCGTTGCCCAATACGGCCGCTTTGATCCGGTGCTGCTCGCGCAATCGCGCAAGCGCATCACGGCGGCCAAGGAAACCTGGTCTTCGCTGTCGGGCGGGGACGCCAACAAGCTCAAGGGCGTGGCCGACCAGTTCCACCTGGTCAGCGATTCCCTGGTCAAGCTGCATCCGCCGAGTGGTCCGCTCGCGCAGGCGCTCACCCGAGTGATCGACAGCGTGGTGCGCACGGCGCGTCCACCCGGCGCCGAAGTCGCGATGGAAGTCGCCACCGCGGTTCTGTATCTCGAAGCGGCCTTCGAAGACCTCGATCCCTCGGATGGCCAGCTGGCGGTTCGTACGCAGCGGCTGGCCGATCGCCTGGACAAGGTGCGACAGGGCGGGCAACCGGAACCGCTGGAAATCTGGATGGAGGAGCTGTACCGCCGCGTCAGCGACCGCCAGACCATGGGCAGCGTGGTGGGCGAATTGCGCGGCACGCTCGGCGAGCTCGAGAAACTTCTCGACCAGTATTTCCGCAACCTGCAGGACAAGACGCCGTTGCGCAACGCTCCGAACCACCTGTCGCAGATGCGCGGCGTGCTGTCGGTGCTGGGCCTGGACCAGGCCGCTGCAGCCGTGCAGCGCATGCGCGAGACGGTGGAGGAAATCATCGACACCGAGATCGACGAAGAGCGCGTGAAGTCCGCGGGCACCTTCGAGAAGCTCGGCAACAACCTCGGCGCACTCGGCTTCCTCATCGACATGCTGAACTACCAGCCGTCGCTGGCGAAGAAGCTGTTCGTCTATGACGAAAGCAATGGCGAGCTGCGTCCGCTGATGGGCCGCGTGGCCCATGTCGAGGCCGAAGGCGAAGTCTCCGGCATGGCCGCGCTGACGCAAGAGGTTGAAGATGTCGTGAGCGGCTTCGCGCCGATGTCGTCTCCCGAAGCGCTGACCGCGCAGCTCGATTCGCTGGCCAAGCACGCCCTGCTCGCCGAGAAGCCTTCCATAGCGACGTCCGCACGCGAAGCTGCTGCCGCCGTGGCGCACGACCCATCGGCCGCCGGCGCAGCGCTGACCACACTCGCCGCCGCCGTCAAGCCGGCGCCCGCTGCAACCCCCGCGCCGCAGGTCGGTCCCGATATCGAGGAAGACGACCTGCTGGACATCTTCCTGGAGGAAGCCCGCGAAGTGGTCGGCAACGGCCTTGCCGCGATCGATTCGCTGCAGGTCGCGCCTTCCGACGTCGGCGAGATGACCACGCTGCGTCGCGCCTTCCACACGCTCAAGGGCAGCTCACGCATGGTGGGCCTGAACGAATTCGGCGAAGCCGCCTGGTCGATGGAGCAGGTGGTCAACACCTGGTTGGCCGACCAGAAGCCCGCCGGCGACGAGTTGCGCGTGCTCGCGCGCGAGTCCATGTTGGGCTTCGGGCGCTGGGTCGAAGACATCGCCGCGCACTGCGCCGATGGCGTGTGGAAATCCGCGATGTTCCGCACTCCGGCCGATGCGCTGCGCCTGGAAAACAAGTTGCTTGCGCTGGCGTTACCAGTTGCCGGCGCGCATGTCGAGGTTGCACCGCAGGAACTGCCTGAAGTCATCGAGGCCCCAGTCCTCGAAGCCGCAAGCTTCGAGCTGCCTGCGCAGGACGTGCCGGTCATCGAAACCACCGAGACCATCGAGACTATCGAGGCCATCGAGGCGCCGGTGATCGAGCCGGTGGCCGAGGCCCCGCCGGAAGAAAGCGGTTTCGAACTTGCCTTCGACACTTCGCCGGAGCCCTTGCCTGCCGAGGTGCCAGCGCCGCAAGAGGCATTCGAGTTGTCGATGGACTTCGAGCCCAGTCCTTCCGACGGCGCATCTTTCGGCACCACGCAAATCATTCGGGGCGAGCCGCCCGAGGCCGCCGAAGTGCCGGCGCACGAACTTGCTGATTTCGATTTCGAGCCGTCGCCCACGCTGGTGCTGCGCGCTCCCGCGCAAGAAGAAGAGCCCACGCCCGTTCCGCAGCCCGAAGAGATCGAGGGCATCGATTTCGCGAGCCTGTCCGAACTCTCCGCCACCACGCAGCCCGAGCCGATGCCCGAATCCGTGGCCGAAGTCGAGCCACTGGCCGCCTTCGAGCTGCCCGCGGAAGCAGAGGTGCCAGCGGAAGCAGAGGTGCCCGCCGATGTCGTCATCGAACTCGCGGCCGCAATGACGCAGCTCGATACCGCACCGGTCGAGGAGCACGCTCCTGCCACGACGCATGAGAGCGACGAACAGGTCAAGGTGATCGGCACGTTGCGAATCGGCATCCCGCTGTACAACGTCTACCTGAACGAGGCCGATGAGTGGTCGCGGCGCCTGGCCACCGAAGTGGCCGAGTGGGCACTGGAATTGAACCAGCGCGTGCCGGATTCCACAGTGGGCCTTGCGCACGCGTTGGCCGGCAGTTCGGCCACGGTGGGCTTCGAGAGCCTCTCCGACATCGCGCGTGCGCTCGAGAGTTCGCTGCAATTTACGCAAGGCCTGGCGTATGGAACGCCGCAGCACGGTCAAGCATTCACCAATGCCGCCGAGGAAGTCCGCCGCCTGCTGCACCAGTTCGCCGCCGGTTTCCTGAAGGACCCCAATCCGGGTGTCGTGGAGGCGCTCACTGCGCTGAGGTCGCTGGACATCCCGCGCCGCGACGTTCCTGAGACCGACCCGTTTGCCGACCTCGCCGAGATCGATGAGCCGCAGGCCAGTGCTGAAGAGCCGGTCGAGGCTGTGTTGCCCGAACCCGAGCTTCCGGCCGCCGAAGTGCCGGTGTTCATGGAGCCAGTTGTTGCGCCGGTGGCGCCGCTGGCTGCCGTGTTCACCAGCGCTCCCGCGGCGCCGGTTCGCTTCGCATCCCATTTCGATAGCGAAGATGATGAAGAAGGCATCGACGTCGTCGACGCCGTCGATCCCGACCTGTTCGGCATCTTCGAGGAAGAGGCGATCGAGCTGCTGCCGCAACTGGGCGGCGCACTGCGCCAGTGGACGGCGCGCCCGGACAACCGCAGCGCCCGTGACGAAGTGCTGCGCGCACTGCACACATTGAAAGGCAGCGCCCGGCTTGCCGGTGCACTGCGCCTGGGCGAACTCGCCCACCGCATGGAATCGGTCATCGAGTCGCTGGGTTCGCAGAACGTCACCACGGCAGACGTCGAGCCGCTGCTGCACCGCTTCGACGGCATGCAGGCCAACTTCGACAAGGTACGCGCCACGGCTGGAATGCCCCAGGCGGTACCCGAGCCCGAAGTGATCGCACCCTACGAGCCGCCGCAGATCGTCATGCCAACGGCCGACGGAACGCCCGACGCCGCGCGTGTCGATGCCACGGCGCCGCAGCGCTCGCTCATCGCGCGGCCGGTCACCACCAACCTGGTCGCGCAGCGCGTCAACGCCAACCAGGCGGTACGCGTGCGCTCGCAGCTGCTGGATCGCCTGATGAACCAGGCCGGCGAGGTGATGATCACCCGCACGCGCCTCGAGGCCGAGCTGCGCCAGTTGCGCGGTTCGCTGACCGACCTCACGGGCAACCTGGACCGCTTGCGTTCCCAGTTGCGCGACATCGAACTGCAAGCCGAGACGCAGATGCAGTCTCGCCTGGCCCAATCGAAAGACACCGGCGCCGGCTTCGACCCGCTCGAATTCGACCGGTTCACCCGCGTACAGGAACTCACCCGCATGATGGCCGAGTCGGTGAACGACGTGGCCACGGTGCAGCGCAACCTGCAGCGCACGGTGGAATCGACCGAAGACGACCTGATCGCCCAGGCCCGCCAGACCCGCGAACTGCAACGCGACCTGCTGCGCACGCGCATGGTGGAGTTCGAGGGCATCTCGGACCGCCTCTACCGCGTCGTGCGGCTCGCGTCCAAGGAGACCGGCAAGCAGGTGAGGCTGGATATCACCGGCGGCTCGATCGAAATGGATCGCGGCGTGCTGGAGCGCATGGCGCCCGCCTTCGAACACTTGTTGCGCAACTGTGTCGCCCACGGTGTCGAGTCGCCCGCGGTTCGCACGGCGGCCGGCAAGGACGCCGCAGGCACGATCCTGATCGGGCTGCACCACGAAGGCAATGACGTGTCGGTCGAGTTCCGAGACGACGGCGCGGGCCTGAACCTGCCGCGCATTCGCGAAAAGGCGCAGCAGCAAGGCCTGCTGGCGCACGGCCAGGACATCACCGACCAGGAAGCCGCGCAACTGATCTTCATGCCGGGCTTTTCCACCGCTACCGAAGTCACCGAACTGTCCGGTCGCGGCATCGGCATGGACGTGGTCCGCGCTGAAGTGAACGCGCTTGGCGGCCGCATCGAGACCAATACCACGCCGGGCCAGGGCACAAGCTTCAAGCTGGTGCTGCCGCTGACCACCGCCGTGACGCAGGTGGTGATGATCCGCAGCGGCAACCTCACCATCGGTGTCCCTGCCAACCTGATCGAAATCGTGCGCCGCGCCGCGGCCAAGGAAGTCGAGCAGGCCTACAAGAGCGGCACCTACGACTTTGCCGGCGAGCAACTACCTTTCTTCTGGGCCGGCGCATTGTTGCAGGCCTCGCAATGCAGTGTCGAGTCGCAGGGCAAGACGCTCCCGGTGGTCATCTTCCGAAGCGCCGCGCAACGAATGGCGGTGCACGTCGACGAAGTGCTGGGCAACCAGGAAGTTGTGGTGAAGAACCTCGGGCCGCAGCTTGCGCGCCTGCCGGGCCTGGCGGGCATGACCGTGCTGGCTTCCGGCGCCGTGGTGCTGATCTACAACCCGGTGGCCTTGTCCACGGTGTTCGGCGAGCAGGCCCGCAAGCTCAGTGCCGAATCCGCGCAGTCCGAAGTGCTGGGCCAGCCGGCTACGCCTGCGGCATCGATGCTTCCGGTGGCGCAGATGATTCCGCTGGTGCTGGTGGTCGACGACTCCATCACCGTGCGCCGCGTCACGCAGCGCCTGCTGCAGCGCGAAGGCTACCGCGTGTCACTCGCGGCGGACGGCCTGCAGGCGCTCGAGCGCCTCGCCGATGAAAAGCCCACCGTCGTGCTCTCGGACATCGAGATGCCGCGCATGGATGGCTTCGACCTGGCGCGCAACATCCGCGGTGATGCGCGCCTGAAAGACCTGCCGATCATCATGATCACCTCGCGCATCGCCGAAAAGCATCGCGAGCACGCCAAGGAACTTGGCGTGGACCACTACCTGGGCAAGCCCTACTCGGAAGAAGAGCTGCTGTCGCTGGTCAAGCACTACAGCAACGCCGCAGTGCTGGCCTGAAGCGCAAGTTAACCTCTCAAACGGCGCCTTCAGGCGCTGTTTGTCTTTCTGGCCGCCTCATAGCGTTGCAAGGTGCGCTCCCGCGCCCGTGCGTGATCGACGACCGGCGCCGGGTAGTCCGCTGCGCCACCCGATGTCCACGGCGCATGCAGCGCCTTGCCTTCGAGCCGCGCGAGCTGCGGCAGGTAGCGCAGGATGAACTTGCCTTGCGGGTCAAACTTCTCGCTCTGGCTCACCGGGTTGAAGATGCGGAAATACGGTTGCGCGTCGCAACCCGTGGACGCGGCCCATTGCCACCCGCCGTTGTTGGCGGACAGGTCGTAGTCATTCAGCGCGAGTGCGAAGTAGCGTTCGCCGCGCCGCCAGTCGATGCCCAGATCCTTGGTGAGGAAGCTGGCCACCACCATGCGCAGACGGTTGTGCATGTACCCGGTCTGGTTGATCTGCGCCATCGCGGCGTCAACAAGGGGATAGCCCGTGCGGCCCTCACACCACGCTGCGAAGTTGGAGTCCGCTTCTTCGCCTTCCTCCCAGCGGATGCGGTCGTACTCGGGCTTGAAGCTGCCAGTCGAGACCTGAGGGAAATTGGCAAGGATCTGGAAGTAGAAGTCGCGCCAGACGAGCTCCGACAGCCAGGTGGCGGCGCCGCCGTTGCCTTCTTGCGCGAGCCGATGCGCCTGGCCCGCCAGCTCGCGGATCGAGACGGTGCCGAATCGAAGGTGTACCCCGAGGTAGCTCGGCCCTCGCACCGCGGGGTAGTTGCGCGCTTCTTCGTACTGGTCAATGCGCCCCAGGAAGTCCGAGAACAGCTTGGCACCGCCGGCGACGCCGGTCGGGATCGCGAGCGCCCCGAGGTTGGTGGACTCGAACCCCAGGTCGCGCAGCGCGGGCACGGGCTCGTCGAACCGCGTGGGCCGCGCGGCCAGTGCGCCCGCATGTGAGCGGACCGGGTAAGGCTTCAGGTAGAACGCATCCACCTTGGCCAGCCAGGCGCGCTTGTAGGGCGTGAAGACCGAATACGGCTGGCCTGCCTGCGTCAGCACTTCCTCGCGCTCGAAGATGGCCTGGTCCTTGAAGGTGTGCAGTGCAATGCCGGTGCTTTCGAGTCTGGCGCGAACGGTCTCGTCCCGGGCGATGGCCTGCGGTTCGTAGTCATGGTTGGCAAAGACCGCAGAGACGCCTAGTTCGCCCGCCAGCCGCGGGATTTCATCGTCGGCGACCGCGTGGCGCACGATCAGGCCGGCTTGCGGCCCGGCCAGCTCCCGCAGCGCGGCGTCCAGTTGCACCACTGAATCGCGGATGAATTCCACGCGCCGGTCAGCTCGTGGCAATTCCGCGAGGATCGCTGCGTCGAAGACAAAGGCGCAGTGCACCTGACCGCAAGAGCGTAACGCCCGGTAAAGGGCCGCGTTGTCATGGGCGCGCAGGTCGCGCCGGAACCACATCAAACCGGCTGGATAACTCAGAAGCATGCGGGGGAGGCGGACCAGTCGCTAAAATGCCGATCATGCCTGCCGATGCCGAGACCATCAACCTGACGCATCACTTCCTGATTGCGATGCCCGGGCTGCAGGACGAGGCTTTCGCCCGGAGCGTGGTTTACCTGTGTGAGCACAGTGCTCGCGGCGCCCTCGGCCTGGTGATCAACAAGCCCAGCGACATCAACCTGGTAAACCTGTTCGACAAGGTCGAATTGCCCCTGGGCCGCGCCGACCTGCAGGCCACGCCAGTGTTCCACGGCGGGCCGGTGCAGACCGAGCGGGGTTTCGTGCTCCACGAAGCGGTGTTCGCCAGCGGAGAAGCACACGAGAACGAGACGGTCTATGCCTCCACGATGACCATCCCCGGCGGCCTGGAGATGACCACGTCCAAAGACGTGCTGGAGGCCCTGTCCACTGGGGCGGGCCCGCGCAGGGTCCTGGTGTCGCTCGGCTACTCGGCCTGGGGCGAGGGCCAGCTCGAATCCGAACTGGCCGAGAACAGCTGGCTCACCGTCAACGCCGATATCTCGGTCATCTTCGACACGCCCGTGTCCGAGCGCTACGACAAGGCGCTCTCACTACTGGGACTGCAGTCATACATGTTGTCTCCCGAGGCGGGGCACGCGTGAGCGGCGTACCCACCCCAGTCCCCTCTTCCTTCCAGACATTTTTAGCTTTCGACTTCGGGCAGAAGCGCACCGGGGTGGCAGTGGGCAACCGCTTGTTGCGCACCGCTACGCCGCAGGCGACGATCCGCGCCGAAGGCTCCGACGCCCGGCTGAAAGCCGCGCAGGAACGTGTGCGCGAGTGGCAGCCCGATGCAGTGGTGGTGGGCGTGCCTTTCCACCCCGATGGCGCGAGCCACGACAATACGGCGCGCGCACTGAAATTTGCGCGCCAGCTGCGCGCGCGGCTGAAGCTGCCAGTGTACGAAGTGGATGAGCGCTACAGCACGACCGAGGCGCTGGCCAGCGGTTCGAGCGATGCGGACGCGGGCGCGGCTTGCGTGATCCTTGAACAGTTCCTGAGGAGCCTTTCGTGAACCTGACCCTCGACGCCGAAGCCCTCTACAAGGACCTGCTGCGTGGCGTGCAACAAATGCGCAACCCCGACTCGCGACTGGTCGGCATCACGTCCGGCGGCGCATGGCTGGCGCAGCGGCTGCACGCCGACCTGGGACTGCCGGGCACTGCCGGTGTGATCTCCTCGGTGATGCATCGCGACGATTTCGCCAAGCGTGGCCTCTCGGGCGCGGGCCAGCAGACGCAACTCGACTTCGACGTGAACGACGCGCACATCGTGCTACTGGACGACGTGCTGTACACCGGCCGCACGATCCGCGCGGTGATCAATGAGTTGTTCGACTACGGCCGCCCGGCCAGTGTGAGGCTCGCGGTGCTGGTCGATCGCGGCGGCCGCGAGCTGCCGGTGCAGGCCGATTACGCAGCGGCTCGCGTCTCGCTACCCGGAACGCAGTCGCTTGCCCTCGCGCGAGACCCCACCGGCAGGTTCGCTTTCCAGGTGGAAGGACAAGAGGACTGACCATGCTGTCCAGACGCAATCCCCAACTCAACAAGCACGGCGAGCTGGTCCACCTGCTCTCGGTGGAAGGCCTGCCACGCGAGATCGTCACGCACATCCTCGACACGGCGGCCAGCTTCGTCAGCGTGAGCGACCGCGAAGTGAAGAAGGTGCCGCTGCTGCGCGGCAAGAGCGTGTTCAACCTGTTCTTCGAGAACTCCACCCGCACGCGCACCACCTTCGAGATCGCGGCCACGCGCCTGTCGGCCGACGTGATCAACCTCGACATCGCGCGCTCGTCGGCGAGCAAGGGTGAGTCGCTGCTGGACACCATCGCCAATCTCTCGGCGATGGCTGCCGACATGTTCGTGGTGCGGCACAGCGAATCAGGCGCGCCCTACCTCATCGCGCAACACGTCGCGCCGCACGTGCATGTGATCAACGCCGGCGATGGCCGCCATGCGCACCCCACCCAGGGACTGCTGGACATGTACACCATCCGTCACTACAAGAAGGACTTCTCCAACCTCACCGTGGCCATCGTCGGCGACGTGCTGCACTCGCGCGTGGCGCGCTCGGACATCCACGCGCTCACCACGCTCGGCTGCGCCGAGGTGCGCGTCGTTGGCCCCAAGACCCTGGTGCCCAGCGACATGGCGCAGATGGGCGTGCGCGTGTGCCACACCCTCGAGGAAGGCATCAAGGGTTGCGACGTGGTGATCATGTTGCGGCTGCAAAACGAGCGCATGAGCGGCGCTCTGCTGCCCTCGTCGCAGGAGTTCTTCAAGGGCTATGGCCTCACGCCGGAAAAACTGCAACTCGCAAAGCCAGACGCGATCGTGATGCACCCGGGCCCCATCAACCGCGGCGTCGAGATCGACTCGGCGGTGGTGGACGGCAAGCAAAGCGTGATCCTGCCGCAGGTCACCTTCGGTATCGCGGTGCGAATGGCCGTGATGGGGATCGTCGCGGGTAACGAGGCATGACAACATGAAAATCCTCATCAGGAACGGGCGGGTGATTGACCCGGCGTCGAACACCGACAAGGTCTGCGACATCGCGATCGCGGCGGGCCGCATCGTGTCGCTCGGTGACGCCGGCAACTTCAGCGCGGCGAAAGTGATCGATGCCTCAGGCTGCATCGTCGCGCCGGGCCTCGTCGACCTCGCGGTGCGTTTGCGCGAACCTGGTTACGAACACGAAGGCATGTTGGAGAGCGAGATGGCCGCGGCGGTGGCGGGCGGTGTCACCAGCCTGGTCTGCCCGCCCGATACCGATCCGGTGCTCGACGAGCCGGGCCTGGTCGAGATGCTGAAGTTCCGTGCCGAGAAGTTGCACCAGGCACGTGTGTTTCCGCTGGGCGCGCTCACCCGCAAGCTCGAGGGTGAAATCCTCACGGAGATGGTGGAGCTGACCGAGGCAGGTTGCGTCGGCTTCAGCCAGGCCGAGGTTGCGCTGGGCAACACCCAGGTGCTGCAGCGGGCGCTGCTGTACGCCGCCACCTTCGACTACATGGTGTGGCTGCGACCGCAGGAAACATGGCTGGGGCGCGGCGTTGCGGCCAGCGGCGCCCTTGCCACACGCCTGGGCCTCGCGGGCGTGCCGGTGGCGGCCGAAACCATCGCATTGCACACGATCTTTGAACTGATGAAGATCACCGGCGCGCGCGTCCACCTGTGCCGCATCAGCAGCGCCGCGGGCGTGGAGCTGGTGCGCCAGGCGAAAGCGCAGAAGTTGCCAGTGACATGCGACGCCAGTATCAACTCGCTGCACCTCACCGACAACGACATCGGCTACTTCGACAGCCGCATGCGCCTGAACCCGCCGCTGCGCCAGCAGAGTGACCGCGATGCGCTGCGTACCGGGCTGGCGGACGGCACCATCGATGCGCTGGTGTCGGACCACACGCCGGTGGACGAGGACGCGAAAACCTTGCCCTTCGCCGAAGCCGAACCCGGCGCCACCGGGCTGGAGCTGCTGCTGGGGCTGGCGCGCAAGTGGGGGCAGTAAAGCGGCGTTGGCCTGACACGCGCGTTGGCGGTGCTCACCAGCGAGCCCGCGCGCGTG
>JBKJOM010000191.1:0-3385 GCA_046595775.1 Ramlibacter sp.
AAAGTGCAAAGCGCACTGCTCGAAGTCATGCAGGAGCGGCAGGTCACCATTGCCGGTGAAACGCATAAAGTGCCGAATCCTTTCGTGGTCATGGCGACGCAAAATCCTATCGAAACGGAGGGAACATACCCGCTGCCTGAGGCGCAGGTGGATCGCTTCATGATGAAGGTGCTGGTGGATTACCCCAGCGATGAGGAAGAGTTCGTGATCGTGCAGCGCGTCACCGGCCCCGCCGTCGAGGTGTCGGCCGTCGCGACCACTGAGCAGCTTGCCGCGCTGCAACGCGAATGCCGCAATGTCTATGTCGATCCGTCGCTCGTGCAATACGCGGTGCGGCTGGTGTCCGCGACGCGCACGCCCGAGAAGCACGGCCTGAAGGACCTCAAGAAGTACATCACCTTCGGCGCCAGCCCGCGCGCCACCATCAACCTCACCGAAGGCGCTCGCGCCTTGGCCATGTTGCGCGGCCGCACCTACGCATTGCCCGAGGACATGACCGACCTGGTGGCCGACGTGTTCCGCCATCGCCTGGTGCTGTCGTACGAGGCCTTGTCCGAAGGCCTCACGCCCGATGCGCTGGTCGGCAAGATCATGGCCAAGATTCCGGCTCCGGCCAAGCCGCTGGAACATGAAAAGCTGGTGGCGTAATTTCGCCCCCCCCAGAAGCGCCTCCGGCGCCTCCTCTCCAGGGGGGCGCAGCCAGCGGCCCGGCGAAGCCGGTTCCGCGGCTGTCCCGGATAGTCCGATGGATGCAGAAGCGGTGCTGCGCCGCCTCGAATGGACCGCCATCAAGCGGCTCGATGGCCTGCTGCAGGGCGACTACCGTACGCTGCTGCGCGGCGCCGGCCTGGACCTGGCCGACCTGCGCGAATATCAGCACCACGACGATGTGCGCCACATCGACTGGAACGTCACCGCCCGCACCGGTGTTCCGCACGTGCGCGTGTTCACGGAAGACCGCGAGATGGCTGCATGGTTCCTGGTGGACCTGAGCCCCTCGGTGGACTTCGGCTCGGGCGAGGTGCGCAAGCGCAACATCTCGGCCGAGTTCGTGGCCATCCTGGCGCGCGTGCTCACGCGGCACGGCAACCGGGTCGGCGCGATGTTGTACGGCACCGGCGTCGATACCGTCATCCCCACGCGCGGCGGCCGGCGGCATGTGTTGCACCTGTTGCATGCCATCCAGGAGCGGCCGGCGGCCGTGGAATCGGGCGAGACCAAATTGCGCGACCTGCTCGAATCGGCCGCAAGCATGATCAAGCGGCGCTCGACGCTCTTCGTCATCTCCGACTTCATCAGCGAACCGGGCTGGGAGCGCGCGCTGTTCCAGCTGGCGCAGCGCCATGAAGTGCTGGCGGTGCGCGTGCTCGATCCTCTGGAGCTGGACATCCCCGACCTGGGCCTGCTGACCATCCGCGATGCCGAGACCGGCGAGCAGCTGCTGGTCGACACGCACGACGCGGGCTTTCGCAAGCGCTTCTCGCGCATCGCCGCGCAGCGCGAGGCCGAGCTGCGCGAGTCGCTGGTCAAGGCCGGTGTCGACGCGCTGGAGCTGTCGACCGACGGCGACCTGGTCGATGCGGTGGTGCGCTTCGCCCAGATGCGCAAGCGCCGCGCGCGCCTGTCCGCCGGTGGCGGGCTGCCCGCCCACCTGAAACAAGCCGCATGAGGACCTGAAATGAACTTCCTCTGGCCCCAGAACCTCTGGCTGTTGGCGGCACTGCCGCTGATGGTGCTGCTCTACCTCTGGCTGATGAGCCGCAAGAAGAAGATGGCGCTGCGCTACGCCTCACTCTCAATCGTGCGCGAAGCGATGGGCGCGCGGCAAAGCGTGAAGCGGCACATCCCGCCGGTGCTCTTCCTGCTGGCATTTGCCGCCATGTTGCTCTCCACTGCAAGGCCCGTCGCGGTGGTCACGCTGCCTTCCAACCAGCAGACCATCATCCTGGCGATGGACGTCTCGGGCAGCATGCGTGCCACCGATGTCCTGCCCAACCGGCTTGTGGCCGCGCAGAACGCGGCCAAGGCCTTCATCGGTGAGCTGCCCCGGCATGTGAAAGTGGGCATCGTCGCTTTCGCGGGTTCGGCGCAGGTGGCACAACTGCCGACGGTCAATCGCGAAGACCTGGTCACCGCAATCGACCGCTTCCAGTTGCAGCGGGCGACGGCCACGGGCAATGCCATCGTGATCTCGCTGGCCACGCTGTTCCCCGATGCGGGCATCGACCTGAGCACCATGCAAAGCGGCCGCGAGCGCCCGCGGGGCTTCGCCATCGACGGCGACAAAAAGGAGAAGAAGGACTTCACGCCGGTGCCGCCGGGCTCGTACTCTTCCGCAGCGATCATCATGTTGACGGACGGCCAGCGCACCACCGGCGTCGATCCGCTGGAGGCCGCCAAGCTCGCCGCCGACCGCGGCGTGCGCGTATACACAGTGGGCATCGGCACAGTGGATGGCGAGACGATCGGCTTCGAAGGCTGGTCGATGCGCGTGCGGCTCGACGAAGAAACGCTCAAGGCCATCGCACAGAAGACGGCCGCGGAGTATTACTACGCCGGCACCGCGCAGGACCTGAAGAAGGTCTACGAGACGCTCAGTTCGCGCCTGACGGTGGAGAAGAAGGAGACCGAAGTTTCCGCGCTATTAGCAATGGTGGCGGCGGTGCTGACGCTGTTCTCTGCGGGGCTGTCGCTGCTCTGGTTCAACCGGATTCTCTGAACTGTCTGTTCGGGCCTGACCCGGCAAAACGGGTCATACAGGACTTGATCCGGCATCCAGTGTCTTTGAGGCTTGAAGTTTCCAACTTCCGCTGTGTGCGTAGGCTCGCGCCAGACGGTGGGCGGTGCCGCCTCGCGGTGTGGTGGTCTGCGCTTTCGTCCCGCTTCGCGTGACTTCGCTCCGACGTCGCTGGCAGGCGGCTTGCGGCGCCGGCGCGGCACAACTCACTGCGAGATTGACTGCTTCGCAGACAATCTCTGCGTTCTAACAGGTACCGCGAGTCAGTCACGTACGCATGCTGCCATTCGCCTCACGGCTCTCGTCATCATGCTCCGGCGCCGCAAGCCGCCTGCCAGTCCCCACCCCTGATTGCGAGTCGACACCACCCACCGCCTGGCGCGAGCGGGTCGATAGTCACTGCCGTTGTCTTCGACGGCCCAGGAACGCCAACGCCGTGCCCAGCAAAGCCGTGTGCGGGTGAGGCTGTGGCGCGTGATCAGGGCATGGCGCCTGGGCTGTCCGGGCTGGCGGCCAGCGCGATGACGAGAGCCGCAGGCGAATCGCATCGCGCGTACGTTTCTGACTCGCGGTACCTGTTAGAACGAAGAGTGGGACTGCGAAGCAAGCCGACTCGTAGTGAGTTGTGCCGCGGGGCCGCCAGACCGG
>JBKJOM010000212.1:0-14895 GCA_046595775.1 Ramlibacter sp.
TGGCAGCTGTCGGGCGGCATGCAGCAACGCGCCAGCATCTGCCGCGCTTTGATCCACGAGCCCAAGATGCTGCTGCTCGACGAGCCCTTCGGCGCGCTGGACGCCTTCACCCGCGAGGAGCTGTGGTGCATCCTGCGCGACCTGTGGGAAGAACAGCGCTTCAACGTGATCCTGGTGACACACGACCTGCGCGAATCGGTGTTCCTGGCGGATACCGTGTACGTGATGAGCAAGAGCCCGGGCCGCCCGCTCATCACATAGACCGTATCGGCAAGGAACACCGATTCACGCAGGTCGTGCGTGACCAGGATGACGTTGAAGCGCTGCTCGGTCCACAGGTCGCGCAGGATGCACCACAGCTCCTCGCGAGTGAACGCGTCGAGCGCGCCGAAGGGTTCGTCCAGCAACAGCATCTTGGGCTCGTGGATCAGCGCGCGGCAGATGCTGGCGCGCTGCTGCATGCCGCCGGAAAGCTGCCAGGGGAACTGCCTTTCATGGCCGCCGAGGCCCACCTTGCGCAACAAGGCGATCGCACGCTCCTCGTACTGCGCGCGCTTCTGCTTGAAGTTGCTGCGATAGGGCTCGACGATTTCAAGCGGCAGCAGCACGTTGTCCAGCGTCGTGCGCCAGGGCAGCAGCGAAGGGGCCTGGAACGCCATGCCCGAGATCTTGAGCGGCCCGGTCACCGGCTGGCCCGCGACGCTGACGCTGCCGCGCGAGGGGCGCTTGAGGCCCGTCGCGAGCTTCATGAAAGTGGACTTGCCGCAGCCCGAGGGCCCGACGATGGCGATGAACTCGCCCTGGTGCACGTCGAGGTCGATGGCTTCGACCGCGAAGCGGCCCTGCGCGAGCGCTTCTTCGTCGTAGGCGAGCCAGACGTCTTCGAAGCGCGCGAACGGCGCCGCCGCCGTCATTTCTTCGCTGGCAGCACGCCGTTCAGGTCGGCCGCGGCGGGCAGGAAAGAGGCGTTCCAGACCGCGTCGGGGTTGACGCGGGTCTTGGTGTTGAAGGCGTCCGAGACTTGCGACGCCATGAGCGACAGGCGGCCGGGGTTCACGCGGCCGAAGCCTTCACTGCGCGCATCCGGGCTGTTGATCACCGTGTCGATCGCGAGCTTCAGGCGCCGCGTCTCCAGCTCGGCGTTGATGATGCCGTCGCGCGCCTTCACGTCGGCGATCGCAGCCTCAGGTTTGGCGAGCACTTCCTTCGCCCCCCTGGTGAACGCCGCCAGGAAAGCCTTCACTGCCGCCGGGTTCTCCTTGATGATCCTGGGCGTGGCGATGATCACGTTGCCATACAGCTTCACGCCGTTGTCGGCATAGGGCAGCACCATCACGTCCTCGGCCTTCACGCCGCGGGCCTCGAGATTGAGCAGGGACGTGAAGGTGAAGCCGGTGATGGCGTCAACGTCACCGCGCGCCAGCATCGTCTCGCGCAGTGGCGGGTCCATCGAGATCCAGTTGACCGCGCCGATGCCGTTGGCCTTCTGAAAGATCGGGAACGCGCGGCGGCCCGCGTCGAAAACCGGTGCGCCGAGCTTCTTGCCGGCCAGGTCGGCAGGGGCCTTGATGCCCGATTTCTTCAGTGCCATCACCGAAGCCGGCGTGTTGTTGTAAACCATCATCACCGCGACCGGCTTGTTGGGCGCATCGGGGTTGTTGGCGTGGAACTCCATCAGCGCGGCCAGGTCGGCGAAACCCATGTCGTAGGTGCCGGAAGCGACGCGTGTCACCGCGCCGCCCGATCCGTTACCGGCATCGACGGTCACGTCCAGCCCCGCAGCCTTGAAGTAACCCTTGGCGACCGGCGTGAGGAACAGCGCGGCCGGGCCTTCGAAGCGCCAGTCGAGTTGGAACTTGACCGGGGTCTGGGCCTGCGCGGCCATGAACATGGTGGTCAGGGCGGCGGCCAAAGCGGCCTTGAAGAGGGTTCTCTTGTTCATCGGTGTCTCGTCTTCGTGTGTAGGGGTTGGATGAGTGAACTTAGCAAGAAGGGTGCCCCATTGTGCGCCGCAGGCTGACAAGCGCTCCCCCGTAATTCCCCCCAAAGTACCCATCCGCAAGTAAGGCGGGTCCGACGCCACCACGCGGTGGCTGCGCACGCTGAGCCTTAACGCCTGACTACGCGGCAGTAAGGGGCGCCAGACCATATTTGCTCCACCGGCTGCCCCTCATGGGTGGCGGGTGGTCGGAACCGAGAGGGCCGGTCGCTAGCAAACAACACGCCGTTCGCGGCAAAAGGAGTCTTGTATGAGTTTCATTCTCTGGCTAATCGTAGGTGGCATCGTGGGCTGGCTCGCCAGCATGATCATGAAGACTGACGGCCAGCAGGGCATCCTGCTGAACGTCATCGTGGGTATCGTCGGCGCCTTCATCGGCGGCTGGCTGATCTCCCCGCTGGTCGGCACGGGCACCATCAATGACGGCTTCTCGATCGGTTCGCTGGTCGTGTCGCTGATCGGCGCCGTGATCCTGCTGGCCATCGTCAACCTGTTCCGCCGCGGCCGCGTCCGCTAAACGCCAAGGCTGAAAGCCAGTCTTCGGCCTTCGCCGGCCCTCCAAGAGCCCCGTTGCGGTTTGCCGCACGGGGCTTGATTGTTTTTGCGCGTACGACCGAAGTTCTTAAATCGGACTCCCGTACGCAGAAGGCGCAGAAGTGACGCAGAAGTCGCAAAAGGAAGGCCAGGAAATTATTTCTCGTTTCTTCTGAGTCTTCTGCGCAACTTTTGCGCCTTCTGCGTACGGGTGTTCTCTCTGACTTAAGACAACAAGTCCTTCATCGTCCGTGCAACGACCTTCGTTGCACGCCGCAAGTCCTCGAGGTCCAGCCGCTCGTCCGCGCGCTTGGCGTGCGACTCGAGGACGGTGCGCGGGCCCGCGCCGTAGATCACGCCGGGGATGCCCGCTTCCGCATACAACCGCACGTCCGTATACAGCGGCGTGCCCATCGCGGGGATCGGTTCGCCGAACACCGCCTCGGCATGCCGCTGGATCGCTTCCACCAACGGCTGGTTGTCGGGCAGGGGTTTCATCGAACGCGCGAGCAGCAGCCGTTTCACGTCGACCGTGATCCCAGGCGAGAGCGTGGCGCTATCGGCAATGGCATGGCGGATCGACTTTTCGACGGCGTACGGATCCTCCTCGGGGATCATCCGCCGATCGAGCTTGAACGTCACCCGCCCGGGGACGACGTTGGTGTTGGTACCGCCCTCGATGCGGCCCACGTTGAGGTATGGGTGCTTGATGCCCGGCACCTGCGACCGGATCGCCTTGTATTGAGTGTTGAGTGCATACAGCGCGTTCAGGATGCGCACCGCGCCCTGCAGCGCATCGACGCCGGTATCGGGCACGGCGGCGTGGGCCATCTTGCCGTTCACCATCACTTCCAGCTGCAGGCAGCCGTTGTGCGCGGTGATTACTTCGTAGCTGAAGCCCGCGGCGATCATCAGGTCGGGCCGCGTGAGTTGTTCGCGCAGCAACCAGCCCGGGCCCAGCTCGCCGCCGAACTCCTCGTCATACGTGAAGTGCAGTTCCACGGCGCCCTTGAGCGGCTCGGCGAGCGACTCCAGCGCCCGCAGCGCAAAGGTGAATGTGGCGAAGTCGCCCTTGCTCACCGCGGTGGCGCGTCCGTACATCTTGCCGTCCACGATGCTCGCGGCATAAGGAGGATGGAGCCAGCCGTCGCCGGGCGGCACAACGTCGCCGTGCGCGTTGAGTGCGATCACCGGGCCAGGCCCGAAGCGCCTGCGCACGATCAGGTTGGTGATCGACTCCATGCCCTGTGCAAGCACTTCCTCACGGGGCACCGGATGTTTCTCGGCGGTGTAGCCAAAGCCCTGCAGCAATTGCGCGGTGCGGTCGGCATGCGGGGCGTTGTTGCCGGGCGGCGTGTCGGTGGGCACTCGCACCAGCTCCTGCAGAAAGCGCACTTCCTCGTCGAAATGCACGTCGACCCAGGCGTCGATCTTCTCGTAGGAATTCATCGTGGTTCTTGCACCAGGCCGGACAGCAGGTGTCCGAAGGCTTCGATCGCGAGTTGCATGTCGTCGGACGTGGTGCTTTCCAGCGGGTTGTGGCTGATGCCCGAGTTCTGGCCACGCACGAACAACATCGCCTGCGGCATCACCTCGTGCAGCTTCATCGCATCGTGGCCCGCCCCGCTGGGCATGCGGTGCAGCGGCACAGCCAGCGATTCGACGGCCCTTTCCCAGCGCTGCTGCCAGCTAGGTGCGCTCGGCGCGGCGGCCGCCCGCATCGTCTCTTCAACAGTGGAGTGCAGGCCGCGGCGCGCGCAGATTGCATCGAGTTCGGCCAGCACGTCGCGCACGAGCGCATCGCGCTGCGCATCGTTGGGCGCCCGCAGGTCCAGGCTGAAGTTGCAGCGGCCGGGCACGACGTTGATCGATCCGCCCGGCACGTTCAACATGCCGATGGTGCCCACCGAATCGCCGTCCTGCGCCGCGCGGCGCTCGACGTACAGCGCGAGTTCGGCCACGCCCACTGCAGCGTCGGCGCGGCGATCCATCGGCGTGGTCCCCGCGTGGCTGGCCATGCCGGTCACTTCGCACTGGAAGCGCAAGCCGCCGTTGATCGAAGTGACGATGCCCAGCGGCAGGTCGATTTCGTTGAGGACTGGCCCCTGCTCGATGTGCACTTCGACGAAACCCAAGTAGTCAGCGGGATCTCGCTTCAGGGCGGAGATTGCCTCCATCGTCCCGGGCAGTCCCGCATGCCGCATTGCTTCGCGCATGGAGACGCCGCCGGCATCTTTCTGGTCCAGCCAGGCAGAGTTGAAGTGCCCGGTGAGCGCGCCGGAGCCCAGGAACGTCGCCTTGTAGCGCTGGCCTTCTTCCTCGGCGAAGCCGACGACCTCGATGCCGAACGGCAGGCGCTCGCCGCGAAGCGCCAGCTCACGCACGCAGGCCATTGGCACATAGATGCCCAGGCGACCGTCGTACTTGCCGCCGTTGCGCACAGTGTCGAAGTGAGAGCCGGTGAGCAGCCTCTTCGCTCCCTCCCCCGCTGGGGGAGGGCTGGGGTGGGGGCTCGCGCAATAGACACCCACCACATTACCCACTGCATCCAGGTTCACCTCATCGAAGCCGCAGTCCTTCATGTCCTGCACGATCCGCGCCGCCGCCGCGCGATGCGCATCGGTGAGGTAGGTGACGGTGAGCTGGCCCTTGGCCTTGAACTCCGGATCGCTGAACTCGGCGAGGCGCTCCAGGGCGTCCCAGATCACGTTGCCGTGCACCGGCTCGATACCCAGCTTGTTGTTCAGGCGCAGCTCGACGATGCGGTGGATGTTGCGCAGGTTATCCGCGACCTCGAAGGCTGCCCGGTGGGCCAGCCGCCGCTCAAAAGTGTCGATGATCCCGGTGCGCGACAGTCCCGTGCCGCGCGGGCCGCGCACCGCCAGGATGAACGGAAAGCCGAACTTCGCGTTGTAGTCGGCGTTCAGGCGCTGCAGCTTCGCGAATTCCTGCGGCGTGCAATCCGCCAATCCCGCCTTGCCCTGTTCATCGGTCGATTCGGCGGTGAGCGTCTGGCTCACCATTGCCTTGCCCGCCAGCTCGGGGTGCGCGCGGATGAGGGCCAGTTGCCTGTCGCGGCCGGCGTCGGCCACGATGCGGGCCATCGTGTGCTTCAGGTGCGCGGACGAGCGAAAAGGGCGCTGCGCAACGGCCGCCTGAGCTACCCAGGGCGAGTGCTCGTACAAGCCGTCCAGCAGGTGCGCCGCCTCGTCGGGCGATGCGGCATTGATCTGGTCCAGCGTGATGCTCACCGGTTCAGGCCTCGAAAGGATGCTCGGACTTCCAGTGCCGCGCGATGTCGATGCGCTTGCAGACCCAGACGCGGTCGCGCCTGGAGATGTGGTCCAGGAATTTCTGCAGGGCGACGATGCGCCCCGGCCGCCCGAGCAGGCGGCAGTGCATGCCGACGCTCATCATCTTGGGCCTGTCGATGCCTTCGGCATAGAGCGCATCGAAACTGTCGCGCAGGTAAATGAAGAAATCCTCGGCCTGCGCGAAGCCTTGCGGCAGCGAGAACCGCATGTCGTTCGTATCCAGCGCATATGGCACGATCAGGTGGGGTGCGACAGTGCCGTCGGTCTTCCTCACCTTCATCCAGAAAGGCAGGTCGTCGCCGTAGTAGTCGCTGTCGTAGTCGAAGCCGCCGTGGTCGACCACCAGGCGTCGTGTGTTGGGGCTGTCGCGGCCGGTGTACCAGCCTGCGGGCGGGGCGCCGGTGAGCTGTTCGATCGCTTCAATGCACAGCCGCATGTGCTCGCGTTCGGTGGCTTCGTCAGTGTCCTGGTAGTGGATCCAGCGCCATCCGTGCGCCGCGATCTCGTGGCCGGCTTCCTTGAAAGCTGCCGTCAATTCGGGGTGGCGCTGCAACGCCATGCCGACGCCAAAGACGGTGAGCGGCAGGCCACGGACCGCGAACTCGCGCAGGATTCGCCAGGCACCCGCGCGCGAACCGTACTCGTAGATGCCTTCCATCGAGAGGTGCCTCGCCCGATAGCTGGCGGGGTTGAACATCTCCGAGAGGAACTGCTCCGAGCCGGCGTCGCCGTGCAGCACCGAGTTCTCGCCGCCTTCTTCGTAATTGAGGACGAACTGCACCGCGATGCGCGCCTCCCGGGGCCAATGCGCGTGCGGCGGGTGGCCGGCGTAACCCACCAGGTCGCGCGGGTAGTCGGCGGTGCTGTCGTAAGCCATACTCTCCTTCGATTCTCCCGAAAGGATAGTACATGGGCCTGAGCACGCACGTCCTCGACACCATGCATGGCTGCCCGGCGGCGGGCATGGCCGTGTCGCTGTTCACCACGGAAGCCGGACGCTCGACTCTGGTGAAGAACTTCGTGTTGAATGCCGACGGCCGCAGCCCGGACGGACCGCTCTACTCCGATGGCGACTTGAAGAAAGGCACCTACCGCCTGGTGTTCGACGTGGCGAGGTACTTCAGGTCACGCGGCGTGGAATTGCCCGAGCCGCCATTCATCGACCAGGCAACGCTGGACTTCGGTATTGCGGACCCGCAGCAGCACTACCACGTGCCGCTGCTGACGAGCCCCTGGGCCTATTCGACCTATAGGGGATCGTGAGGTGGTGTCAGTGCTGCCCTTCGGTCAGCGTGTCGAGCTGGAAACGGCCGCTCTTGTGCCACAGCCAGGTGTCGGTGTAGACCACATGGCCCATGCGCGCGGGCGCGGGGTAGGGCGCGGCGGCGCGCACGGTGCGCTCGATCTCGGCGACCACTTCCGGCGCGTGACTGGGCGCGCGCATCCAGTTGAGCGACTTGACGTTGCCGCGCGAGTCCACATCCACCTGCAGCACACCGATGGCATACAGCAGGGGGGGCATCTTGCCCTTGTAGATGCGGTCCTTGTTGGCGGCGTAGATGTGCGAGGCGGCGTCGGTGCGGTAAGCGCGCGCTGTGGCGGCTTGCGAGACCCGGCCATTGCCCAGTGCGACCTGGGGTTCGGGCTGCGCAGCCGGCGCGGGCGTGGGCACTTCCGCGCGCGCGAGCGGTGCGACGACCGGCGCGGGCGCGGTGCGCGGCGCGGAACAAGCCGCCAGCAGGGCGGCCAGGATGCTGGCCGCGGCAAGGGACGCGGCGCGGCGCAGGGCGGGCATGAACTTCATCGATGTCTCCTGGATGGTGCGTTTCATGAGCGGGTACTACTCAGCCATTGGACGCCAAAGGCACCTAGTTTGACGACTGCCTTTACGACTTGTTGACCAATTTTGCGTTTCGAGGCGGCATTGACCCATCCATCGATGAAAGTTTTCACGCTATTGGGCGACGGTGAGGCTGCCGTGCTGGTAACGGTTTGCGCCGCGCAAGGCTCGGTTCCGCGTGAAGAAGGCGCCTGGATGGCGGTCTTTCACGAGGATGTGCATGGCAGCGTGGGCGGCGGCCATCTCGAGTTCGAAGCCATCGGCATCGCACGAGGGCTGTTGGCTTCGGGCGATTTCGAGGACCAGCGCGAGTTCACGCTCGGGCCGAGCCTCGGCCAATGTTGCGGTGGTGTGGTCGGGCTGCGCTTCGAGCGAGTCACGCGCATGGACGTGCCGAGATTGCAGGACCAACTGGCCCCGCGGCTCGCGCCATTGGCGCTCTTTGGCGGCGGCCACGTCGGCCGCGCCATCGTCAAGGCGCTCGCGCCGCTGCCCTTTGCGATCACCTGGATCGACAGCCGCGACGAAATCTTTCCGGACGATGTGCCTGATGGCGTGACCTGCGACCACTCCGAGCCTGTGCAAGGCGCCGTGCCGATGCTTGCTTCGCAATCGCGCGTACTGGTCATGAGTTTCAGCCACGCGGAAGACCTGGACATCGTTGCCGCGTGCCTGCAGCGAATGCGTGAACGCAAGGACCTCCCGTTTGTGGGTCTGATCGGAAGCAAGACCAAATGGGCCGTCTTCCGCGCCCGCCTGCGCGACCGGGGCTTCAGCGACGAAGAACTCACGTGCATCACCTGCCCGATCGGGCTGCCCGGCATTGCCGGCAAGCAGCCTGAGATCATCGCCGCGAGCGTCGTGGCGCAGATCCTGCAGGTCGCGCCGCCAACGCCATGACAATCACCTGCTGATGGAAAGCTATCTCCTCGACTGGGCCAACCTGCTTCTGCGCTGGGCGCATGTGGTCACTGCCATCGCCTGGGTCGGTTCGTCGTTCTACTTCGTGTTCCTCGACTCGAGCCTCACGCCGCCGGTCGACGAGGACCTGAAACGCCAGGGCGTGAGCGGCGAACTGTGGGCCGTGCACGGAGGCGGGTTCTACCACCCGGTGAAGTTCGCTGTGAAGCCGCCCGAACTGCCCGCGCACCTTCACTGGTTCTACTGGGAGAGCTATTCGACCTGGCTCACCGGCTTTGCGCTCTTCACGGTCACCTACCTGTGGCACGCGGGTGCGTGGCTGGTCGACCGCAACCTGGTGGCGTGGTCGCCGCAGGTGGCCGCGATTTTCGCGCTGCTGTCGCTCTATGTCTTCTGGGCAATCTACAACAACGCCTGCAAGTGGTTCGGCGAGCGGCCGAACGGCGATGCCATCGTCGGCGCCATCGTGCTGGTGCTGGTCGTGATCGCATCGTGGGCCGCGTGCCGGGTGTTTCCGGGCCGCGCCGCTTTCCTGCTGGTGGGCGCGATGATGGCCACCGCCATGAGCGCTAACGTGCTTTTCTGGATCATTCCCGGGCAGAAGACAGTGGTCGCCGCAATCCGGGCGGGCGAGCCGGTCGATCCGGTGCATGGCCTGCGCGGCAAGCAGCGCAGCGTGCACAACACCTACTTCACGTTGCCGGTGCTGTTCGCGATGTTGAGCAACCACTACAGCTTCACCTGGAGCGATCAGCTCAACTGGTTGGTGCTGGTGCTGATGATGCTCGCAGGCGCCGCGATCCGTCAGTTCTTCGTGCTGCGGCACGGCTGGAAGCTCGGGCGCAACCGGCATCCACTGCCGTACGCGGTGGCGGGGGTGCTGGTGATCGCGGGGGTCGTGGTGTGGCTGGCGCCGGATGCACCGACATCACCGCCAGTGTCAGCGCAGCCCGCCCGAGTGACGTATGCGCAGATCCAGCCGGTGCTGGCGCAGCGCTGCTACCAGTGCCACGGTGAACAGCTGCAGATGAAGAACGTGCGCCTCGATTCGGAGGCGCTGCTCAAGCAACATGCGCCTGCCGTCTACCAGCAGGCGGTAATGGCAAAGACCATGCCACTGAACAACGCCACGGGCATCACCGATGCCGAGCGGACATTGATCGGGCAGTGGGTCAATCAGCGGTAGCCAGCCTTATTTCAGCGTCGAGTAATTCACCGGCATCCAGCTGTACCCGCCGCCGGCTGCGGGCCGGATGTAGCCGAGCCCCGGGAACGAAATGTGGGCCACGCCCACCATCCAGCCCTTCTTCGCCGCTTCCGCAAACGCCTTCTGGCGCTCGCGCATGGCGGCCTTGCTGTCGGAGTCGAACTGAATCGTCACCCGGGGGTCGGGAAACTGCACCGACGCCACGTGCATCAGGTCGCCCCACAACACCAACGTCTGGCCCTTGCTCTCGACGCGATAGATCGTGTGACCCGGTGTGTGGCCATGGGCCGGCATCGCTGTCACGCCCGGCACGAGTTCGGTGGTGCCGGTGAAGGGCTTGAGCTTGCCCGTCGCCTGGTAGGGCTTGACGGCGGTCATCGCGGCCTTGAAGAAGTCCTGGAACTCCTTGGGCGCGCGATTCATCACGTCCTGGCTCAGCCAATAGTCGGTATCGGCCTTGTCGATGCGCAGCACGGCGTTCGGGAACGCTGCGGCACCTTCCTTGGTGGCCACGCCGGCGAGATGGTCGCCGTGCATGTGCGTGATATAGATCTCGTCCACCTGCTCGGGCTTGTAGCCGCAGGCGCGCAGGTTGTCCATCAGCAGCGCGGGATAGCCGAACACGCCGCCAGTGCCGGTGTCGACCAGCACCAGTTTCTTGCCCGTGTTGATCAGGTAGGCATTGACAGAAGTCTCCACCTCCTTGCCGAAGTGGCTCTGCTTGAGCGCCGCATTCACCTGCCCCTTGGTGACGTTGGTCAGCAGCGAGGGAACGTCGAGCTTCATCGTGCCGTCTAGCAGCGCAGTCACTTCGATGTCGCCGACCATGGCGCGGTACCAGCCGGGCGACTGGGCCTTCTGCATCGGCGCTTGCGCGTGGGCGGCGAGCGGCGAGAGCAACGGTGCCATTGAAATGGCGGCGGCCAGGGCGAGGCGGCGAAGAGCGATACGGCGCATAGTGGGTTCCTCCGGGGGGTTGTTCGAGGGCCGCAGTTTAAGATGAGCCCGGGCATCCTGCCCGCACTGGAAGCATCATGACCCTGGACGAATACAACGCGGCGGTGAAGCAGATCATGGCCGAGCAGCAAGGCATCGCGCAACTCGCGGCCCAGCTGGCCATGAGCGGTCAAGCCAATCCCACCAATCCCCAGTTCACGCAGATCATGACCAAGCAGTGGGGCCTGATCCAGCAGATGGCCAAGCTGAACACGGACCTCATGATGGGGATCATGGTCCCGAAGAAGTGAAGCGCCAGCGGATCAGGCCGATGGCGTCAACGATGTAGTAGCCGGCGACCAGCCCCAGCGGCCCCACGAGACGAAGGCGAGGCTGTGACACAACAGGTTACGCCCGCCAGGCACAAACGTTGGATCGCTTAGGGGTTTTGCGGGGGGTGCGCGGGCGCGGCTGTCCGTAGAGTGGGGGGTTCCCCCACGCACTCAAGCCGCATGTCCTCCGGAAAACCGCCACCTCGCACCTTCGCCAGCCTCGACCAGGCCTCGCTCGAGGCCGGCATCGAGAAGCTGGCGCGAGGCGCGCGCGACCTGCGCGGTTTCGACGTGCCCAGCGTGCGCGAACGCTCCGACCAGCGCCTGGATTCGTTGCAGCGCAAGATCAACGGCGTGCTGTCCGATCTGGTGGGCATGGGTAGCCCCGACTACAGGAAGCACGCGATCCGGATCGGTGCCGAACTGGACACCACGTTCGGCGACCACTATTCGATGGAAGAGTTTCGCGATGCGCTGAAGAAAGCCTTGCACAACGCGGCCGACAACCTCGATGTCGCGCGCAAGTCAATGATCGCGCTGCTGGAGGGTGGCTCGCCCGTAGCAGCGCCGGCAGCGACGCCTGCACCCACACCTGCTCCAACGCCCGCGCCGACACCAGCACCAACGCCAGCGCCGACACCAACGCCGACACCAACGCCAGCGCCGACACCAGCGCCAGCGTCAACACCGGCGCCGACTGCGGCACCAACACCAGCTCCCGCCGCCGCACCGGTCACAGCCCCGGTTGCTGCTCCTTCGCCTGTCTCGCCCACCCCTGCGCCCCCGCCGGCGCCTGCCACCATGAACAAGCCTGCCCATTCATCGGATTCGCACACCGTGCTGGTTGTGGGGGCCGGCGGCGAAGACGCCGTCGAGCTCCTCTCGCGCCTGGGTCTCTCGCCCGCCGTGCTGGACACGCCCACCATCGAGCGGCTCGGCGCGCTGCGCGACGCCGAGTTCGCAGTAGTGCTGCCGTCATCCGGCGACGACGCAGGGATGATGCTGGCCATCGGATTCATGTTGGCCGCGCTTGGCCGCGAGCGCATTTGCCTGCTGGCCCCGGCCGCTCAGCAGTTGCCGGCCGCGTTGCAGGGCGCCCTGCGCATCGCGCCCGACGACGCCGGCGTATGGCAATTGCTGCTGGCGCGCGAGATGAAGCGCGCCGGCCTGGAAGTCGACTTGAACAAGGCCTTGTGATCCCGTTTCGCAGTAAAGAAGGAAACAGACAATGACATTGAGCTTCCGCATCGCCGGCTGTATCGCCGCCCTCGCATTCACCGCGGGTTCCGCGATGGCGCAGAACGTCGCTTGCCCCGAGAAGAACGTGCTGTACTGGCAGGCCTTTCCGCCCGGCGGCGAGTCGGACCTGTCGGCGCGTCACCAGCAGGTGGTGCTCAAGAAGAAATGCGCCTTGATCGACACCATCATCCAGTACAAGGCCGGTGCCGGTGGCGGCCTGATGTGGTCGCAGATGAACCAGTTGCCCGCCGATGGCCTGAACGTGGTGGGCATCAACCTGCCGCACATCGTGTTCCAGCCGATCGAAGGCGAGGTGCAATACAAGACCGCCGACGTCACGCCGGTGTTCTGGTTCCACTTCACGCCCGACGCATTGGTGGTGCCGGAAGCGAGCCCCTACAAGACCTTCAAGGACTTCATCGAGGCTGCGAAAAAGAATCCCGGCAAGATGAACCTGGGCGGCTCGGGCCTGAACAGCGCCAACCACGCGTCGCATGAAAGGCTGAATGCGGCGTTCGGCATCAAGAGCACCTACATCCCGTACAAGGGTACGGGCGACATGTCGCTGGCCGTGGTGGGCAACCAGATCGACGGTGCGGTCACCTACGCCGCCTTTGCGATCAACAACAAGAGCAAGGTGCGCGCGCTGGCCGTCGCGATGGACAAGCGGCACCCGCTGCTGCCCGACGTGCCCACCTTCCGCGAGCTGGGCGTCGATTGGGTCGATGGTGCGTACCGCGGCATCGGCGTGCCCAAGGCAACATCGGCGGCCGACCGCAAGAAATTGTCGGACCTGTGGCTGGCGCTCAACAACGATCCCGAGATGAAGGAGCTCGCCGCGCGCAGTGGCTTCGAGCTGATCAACGTGGGCACGGATCAGATGGATGCCTTCATGAAGGACAAGATCAAGCTCTATACCGAAGGCGCGCAGCGGCTGAATCTGGGCAAGAAGTAGCCCGCTTCGCGCAGGCTGGCGGCGGTTTCGGCGCGCATGCGGCTGCTTGTCCGACCGGTTGTTGCAAACGCCGGCTGCTCGCCGCAAACTCCATTCTCTTTCCACCAAGGAGCCATCATGCAATTGCGAATGTTGATGTCAAGCCTGGCGATCCTGCTTGCAGGCTGCGCCACAGCGCCCCCTCCGGCCGGGACTGCGCCCATGGCCGTGAAACCGGGCGAGATGATCCTGGTGCGACAGACCGCCAAGACACCCGACCAGGCGATTGAAGCGATCAAGACCTACACGGAAGGCAAGAAGTGGGTCTACATGGGCGTCAACCGCGTCAAGCCGCCGCAGGGCGAGGTCGCTTTCGTGAAGGTGTGCATCCCAGCCGTGGGCGCGATCCTCTGGCCGCTCGGACTCGAGCTAAGCGCTTTGCTGCCATGTGGCAACCTTGGCGTGTACCAGAAGAACGGTGGCACCGAAGTGTCGATGCTCCACCCGCGCTACATCGCAATGCTGTACCCCCACCCGGAGACAACGCGTGCTTCGGAACTTGCCACGGCCCAGCTCACGGAGATGCTGGAGGCGGTCATCAAGTAAGCGGCGCGGCGTGCTGCCTGCTTCGCCGCGGGCCCCGGCGTCAACTTCAATGAAAACCTATCGCATCGCCACCATCCCCGGAGACGGCATCGGCAAGGAAGTCATCCCTGCCGGGCAGGAAGTCATGCAGGCGCTGGCCGCCGGCAGCAATGAGTTCCGCTTCGAATTCGAGACCTTCGACTGGGGCGGCGACTACTTCCGCGTCCACGGCGTGATGATGCCGGACGACGGCCTGGACGCGCTGCGGGGCATGGACGCGATTCTCTTCGGCTCCGCCGGCGACCCGCACATCCCGGACCACATCACGCTGTGGGGCCTGCGCCTGAAGATCTGCCAGGGCTTCGACCAGTACGCCAATGTGCGCCCGACGCGCATCCTGCCCGGCATCGACGGCCCGCTCAAGCGCTGCACGTCGGAAGACCTCAACTGGGTGATCGTGCGCGAGAACTCGGAAGGCGAGTACTCCGGCGTCGGTGGGCGTGTGCACCAGGGCCACCCGATCGAAGCCGCGACCGATGTGTCGATGATGACCCGCGCCGGCGTCGAACGCATCATGCGCTTCGCGTTCAAGCTCGCGCAGGCGCGTCCCCGCAAGCTGCTCACGGTCGTCACCAAGAGCAACGCGCAGCGGCACGCGATGGTGATGTGGGACGAGATCGCGGTGCAGGTGTCCAGCGAATTCCCGGAGGTGAAGTGGGACAAGGAGCTGGTCGATGCGTGCACGGCTCGCATGGTCAACCGCCCCGCCTCACTGGACACCCTGGTCGCGACCAACCTGCACGCCGACATTCTGTCGGACCTGGCCGCCGCGCTGGCGGGGAGCCTGGGCATCGCACCCACCGGCAACATCGATCCGGAGCGCCGCTTCCCGTCGATGTTCGAGCCGATCCACGGCTCGGCTTTCGACATCATGGGGCAAGGGCTGGCCAACCCGATCGGCACCTTCTGGTCGTGCGTGATGATGCTCGAACACCTGGGCGAGCCGGCGGCGGCGGCGCGGTTGATGCGCGCCGTCGAGCGCGCCACCGCCGAC